>JAGWIM010000011.1 GCA_028873525.1 Pseudomonadota bacterium | reverse complement strand
GCGGTGCGTGGTGCGCGCTATTTTTGAAACGGGCGCAAAGGACATTGATCTGGCCGCCGTCAACGGTCCCGCTCCCGCCGAAACGCACGCGCATCTGCTGAAATACGATTCGGTGCATGGGCGCTTCGCGCAGGGCGTTGCCGTCGCGGGAGAGAACCTCGTCATCGGCGGAAAAATCGTAAAGCTCTCGCATCACCGCGACCCGAAACTTGTACCCTGGGGGGGTATGGGAGTCGATCTCGTGCTCGAATGCTCTGGCAAGTTCAACCAGCGCGCCGACGCCGCGCAGCATCTCGAGGGCGGCGCAAAAAAAGTGATTATCTCCGCCCCCGCCGAAGATGCCGACGCCACGATTGTGTTCGGTGTCAACAACGAAATGCTGAAAAAATATTCCAAGGTCATCTCGGTCGGCTCCTGTACCACCAATGGCTTGGCGCCGGTTATTAAAGTATTGCATGAGGCCATCGGCATCGAATCAGGGTTTATGACAACCATCCACGCCTATACCGGCGACCAGAACCTGGTGGACAACAGCCACAAGGATTTGCGCCGCGCCCGCTCGGCGGCGATGTCGATGATCCCGACCAAAACCGGCGCGGCGGGAACCATCGGCCTGGTCCTGCCTGAATTGAAGGGCAAGCTCGACGGCGTATCCATCCGCGTGCCGGTGCCCAACGTGTCGCTGATCGACCTCACCTTCCTCACCAGGCGCGATACGGCAAAAGATGAAATCAATGCGGCGTTTCAGAAAGCGGCGGCGGGCAGTCTCAAAGGCATCCTCGGCACCTCCAGCGAGCCGCTGGTGTCGGTGGATTATACCCATATGGGGTATAGCAGCATCGCCGATTTGACCGGCACCTTCGTCACCAATAAACGATTCTGCCGCGTCGCCGCGTGGTACGACAATGAATGGGCGTTCGCCTGCCGTATGCTGGATGTTGCGCGCTTATGGGCAGAATAACGTTCCGGCGGCTGGAAGACCTGGAGGTCGCGGGCAAGACCGTGCTGGTGCGCGCCGACCTCAACGTGCCGATGCAGGGCGGCAGAGTTACCGACAGCACGCGCATCCTGCGCCTGCTGCCGACGCTGCAATACCTCGTCAAAAAGAAAGCCCGCATCGTGCTGCTGTCGCATTTCGACCGGCCGGGCGGCATATTCGTGCCGTCGCTGTCGCTGTCGCCGCTGGTGGATGCGATTTCGGAAGCGCTTGGCGGAAGGCCGGTGCAGTTCGGCGTCGATTGCGTCGGCCCGGCGGCGCGCGAGGCGGTAGCCAGATTAAAACCCGGCGAAGTGCTGCTCTTGGAAAATCTGCGCTTCCATCCGGAGGAGGAAAAAGGCGACGTGCAATTCGCGCGCGATCTGGCCTCGCTCGGCGACGTGTTCGTCAATGACGCCTTCTCCTGCTCGCACCGCAGACACGCCTCGATCACCGGCATTGCCTCCGTGCTTCCTTCCGCCGTCGGGCGGCTGATGGAGGAAGAACTGCATATGCTGCAACGCATCTTCTCCAAGACCGCAAGGCCGGTGGCGGCCATCGTCGGCGGCTCGAAAATCTCGAGCAAGCTGGCGCTGCTGGAGAATCTCACCTCGGTGGTGGATGTGCTGGTCATCGGCGGCGCGATGGCCAACACGTTTCTCTACGCGGAGGGGTACGATGTCGGCAAGTCGCTCGTGGAAAAGAGCCTTAAAAACACGGCGAAAAACATCCTCGCGCGCGCCGGGAAAAAAGGCTGCCGCATCGTGCTGCCGGTGGACGTGGTGGTGGCGCGGAGCCTCGAATCGCAGCGCGGCAATAAAGTGGTGGGGGTGGATCATATACCCGCCTGGGGTATCGCCGCCGACATCGGCCCGGCAACGGTGAAGCTGTTCTGCGAGGCGGTAATCCCGTGCAAGACCGCCGTGTGGAACGGCCCCATGGGCGCATTTGAAACCGCGCCGTTCGACAGCGGCACCATCATGCTGGCGCGCTACATCGCGCTGCTTACCGGAAAGAAACAACTGCGCTCCATCGGCGGCGGCGGCGACACGGTGGCGGCGCTCGCCCGCGCCGGGCTGGAAGACGGCTTCAGCTATCTTTCGGCGGCCGGCGGTGCGTTCCTCGAATGGCTGGAAGGAAAGGAGCTGCCGGGCGTGGCAGTGCTTGAACGCGCAAGCCGCAAGGCGCGCTCCCGCGCATGACCCGGCGCGTCATCATCGTCCATACGATCGAGCACGTGGAATCGGCGCTGGCGGCGGCGGCGGAATCAGGCAAGCCCGTCATTTTACAAAGCGCGCCGGAGGCGATTTTTTATGCCGGAAGCTTGTACCTCCTGCATATGTACGGGCAGGCGAAAAAATACCACCCGGGGGTATCTTCGCGCTTCATCCTCGATTGCGGCGATGCCGGCGCGGAAGCCGTGGCCGCTTTGCAACTGGGGCATATGTTTCTTCGCTCGTCGGCGCCGCCGGAAATCCGGGAAAAGCTGGCCGACATCGCCGGGCAGATCGGCGCGGAACTCATCAGCGGCGAGTACGAAGCACTTGACTTGCTGCCGTACGAGGATACAAAAGATTTATGCATCCAGTGGCTTAAGGAGGCCGCATGAAACCCATGACCAAAGTAAAAAACATCGAAACGCTGACGCCCGAGGTGAAAAAAATCCTCTCGCGTTATGAGGGCGCATCCGCCGCCACCAAAGCAAACCTCGCGCGTGTCCTGATGCATGGCAAGCTCGGCGGCACGGGCAGGCTCGTCATCCTGCCGGTTGACCAGGGATTCGAGCACGGCCCGGCGCGCAGCTTCGCGCGGAACCCGGCGGCCTACGACCCGCATTACCATTACCAACTGGCCGTTGATGCCGGACTTTCGGCTTATGCCGCGCCGCTGGGGATGCTGGAAACCGGGGCAGATACGTTCGCCGGGAAAATCCCGACCATCCTTAAAGCCAACAGCGCCAATTCCCTCGCGCCCAAGGACGCCGCGCCCGACCAGGCGGTGACCGGATCGGTGGATGACGCCGTGCGCCTCGGCTGCGCCGCCATCGGATTCACCATTTATCCCGGCTCGCACGCTGCGCTGGCCATGATGGAGGAAATCCGCGAGCTTTCATGCGAGGCCAGGGCGGCAGGCATCGCCACCGTCATCTGGTCGTACCCGCGCGGCGGGAATTTAAGCAAGGAAGGCGAAACCGCCATTGATGTCACTGCCTATGCGGCGCACATGGCAGCGCTGCTGGGCGCACACATCATCAAGGTCAAGCCGCCGACGGCGCACATCGAGCAGCCGGAAGCCAAGAAAGTCTATGAGGCGGAAAAGATTCCGGTGGCCACGCTGGCCGAGCGCATCCGGCATGTGAGGCAGGCGTGCTTTGCCGGGCGGCGCATCGTCGTGTTTTCCGGAGGCAACGCCAAGAGCGGGCAGGAGCTATTGGACGAGGTACGCGGCCTGCGCGACGGCGGCGCCAACGGCTCCATCATCGGCCGCAATACCTTCCAGCGGCCGCGCGCCGAGGCGCTCAAGCTGCTGGAAAATATTATCGGGATTTATAAGGGTGGGTTTTGACATGAACAAACTTAAAGACTTCGAACAAATTGTTCCCCCGCAACAGGGGCAATATGGTTGGGGCTTCCACTATGGCGGTTTTTGCATCGTAATGTATGGCCCGCCCGAACAGGATCACGTTGCGGTCATGCAAGCCGAGCGAAACCTCACTGAAAAAATGGCCGAATCAGGAGAAAAACCGGGCAGTGGTTTTCATTCATCGCAACAACATGGCGAGAAAAATCTGCCCTGCAAAAACACCCGCGGTGAAGAGCACGGGCCTGCCCATGTGCATGTCATTGATAAAAACACCAACCGCGAAAGCAAATTTGAGCTGGTTGAAAACATAGGCGACAACCATGCTCATTATATGCGATTGCTCCCTAGCAGCAATGACGCCTATCATGAAAATAACGGTAAAAAAAATCTCTCCGGAAAGAAGAAGCGCTCCAGAAAGCCTGCGCCTCTTACCGAGGCTCAGATTGAAGCGGTCACCCCCATATTGAATGCACACGCCGAACGATTCATCCAGCTCTGGCGGGAATTTTATGCTGACAAAAGAATCTCAAATTATGTCACCCGTGTTTCGGAAAAACTCTCTGGTTGCCTGGAAAGAGTGCGATTTGAGGATAGGAGCTTAACACATAAATCCATTATATTGGAAGATTCCAGGGGTCAAAAGGCCTCCATGCCGTTTGACGACTACATCACCTTTGCCAATCATGTAAAAAGAAATCGCCCCAAACACCGCTGATCAGTGTGGACATTTCGCCCCGTCATTGCCGCCTCTACCTCATTTCTCCTCCCCTCATTGAGTTGCCGGAATTCGCGGAGGCATTGAAGAACGCCTTTTCCGGCGGGGCCATCTCTGCGCAAGCAGAGGGTCATAAAAATATTATCGGCGCGTTTCAGCTCAGGCTGAAACATGCCGCCGATGCAGAAATCCTGAAAGCCGCCGAGACGCTGCTGCCCATCTGCCACGAACATGGCGCAGCCCTCATTTTAAATGACCGGCCGGACCTTGCGGCGAAATGCGGCGCCGACGGCGTGCATCTGGGGCAGGAAGATCTTTCTAATTTCCCCTCCCCCTTGATGGGGGAGGGTCAGGGAGAGGGTGACAAAAAGAAGAATCCCCCTCTCCTCGGTTTGCCTAAGGACTTACAAGAGCGTAAGTCCAAGGCAAACCGTCCTCTCCCACAAGGGGAGAGGAGAAAAGAGAAAAATCCCATTGCCGCTATCAGAAAAATTATCGGCGCGGATAAGATTATCGGCGTCTCCTGTCATGACTCGAAGCACCTGGCCATGGTGGCGGGCGAGGAAGGCGCGGATTACGTGGCGTTCGGGGCATTTTACCCGACCAGAAGCAAATCGCCGGAAAAGCTGGCGATGTATGGCACGCCCAGCCCGGACATTCTTGAATGGTGGCAGGAATTTATGGTCTTGCCCTGCGTGGGCATCGGTGGTATTACGCCTGCCAACTGTGCACCGCTCGTCAAGGCCGGTGCGGATTTTATCGCGGCGATCACCGCCGTGTGGGAACATCCGGACGGCGCGGGGAAAGCGGTCAGGGAATTTAATGAGGGTATCGCCAATGTCCACATATGATGATAACGATCACACGTATAAGGAATCTACCCCTTTCATTCAGGTTCGTGATGCCGTATACGATGCCATTGTCAAAAAAAACTTCGTCGCTATTGAGAAGGTTGTAGATAATAACCTTAACGATCTGGTGCAGGTCAGTGAGACAAAAACTCCAATCTTCGCCGCGGTTGAAAAAATGTTGACGGATAAGGGTATGACAGACGCGTCTGAAGACAATCGCGCATATGCCGTCGGACTTATCGTAAATGGTTTGCAGAATATTTTTGAGCGGATAGACAGGCGACTTGGTTCAGACAAAAAAATCCTCAAAAATCTAGTAAATGCAGCATGTAATCATTTGTCACATAGCGTTTTTCCTGAATCAAAAGGTGGCACGTTGCTTGATATGATAGAACATTTTGCGGGAATAGACTTGGAACGAGCTACCTATGCGGCACCTTACAAAACATTGTACCAATTAATCAAGGAATTCGGATTAACTGGAAGAGATGAAGTATTATTTGAACGGACGGGAGTTACGCCTACAAATAGACCGGGGAGGACATTATGAAAATCGACGGATCGGCAGTTAGAATGGGCATGGTCATCGAATGGCAGGACAAGTTGTGGCTGGTGGTGAAGCATGAAATCCGCACGCCCGGCAACCTGCGCTCGTTCAACCAGGTCGAGTTGAAGGACATCAAGACCGGCACCAAGAACACGCCGCGCTTCGCCTCGGATGAAAAAATCGAGCGCGTGTCGCTGGATTCAAAAACCTGCAACTTCCTCTATGCCGAGGGAGAAACGCTGGTCTTCATGGACAACGAAAATTACGAGCAGTTCACCCTGCCTGCGGATATGCTCGGGCAGGCGCGCCCTTTCCTGCAGGACGGCATGACGGTGGACATCGAAACCTATGAAGGAAAGCCGCTGTCGGTGAAGCTGCCGCAAAAGGTGAAGATGAAAATCGTCGAGGCTGACCCGGTGGTGCGCGGCCAGACGGCAGCGTCGTCCTACAAGCCGGCCATCTTGGAGAACGGCGTGCGCGTGATGGTGCCGCCCTTCATCCCCGCCGGCGAGACCATCGTCGTCGATACCTCCACGCTGGAATATGTCGAGCGCGCCAAAGCGTCTTGACAATGATGACCCCGCTACTCAACGTCATGAGCGCCGCCGCCATCAAGGCAGGCAAAGGACTACTGCGGGATTTCGGCGAGGTCAGTGAACTGCAGGTGTCGCGCAAGGGACCGTCCAACTTCGTCACCAAGTCCGACATTCGCACCGAAAAGCTGCTGGTGCGCGAACTGAGGAACGCCCGTCCCGAATTCGGCTTCCTGCTGGAGGAAGGCGGCGAGATTCCCGGCAACGGGCCGTACCGCTGGATCATCGACCCGCTCGACGGCACCACCAACTTCATCCACGCCACCCCCTATTTCTGCGTCTCCATCGCCCTGGAAAAACGCGAGGGTAACAGAAACGAGATTGTGGCCGGGGTCATCTACGACCCCATTCACAACGACCTCTTCGCCGCCGAAAAGAACAAGGGCGCAGCGGTCAACAACCGCCGCCTCGCCGTCTCCTCACGCGACAATCTGGAAAACGCCATGCTGGTCACCGGCAACCACCGCTTCTCGCCGGAAGCCGAGCGGCAGGCCGCCTTCGTCCTGTTCGATGCGGTCAGCCAGTGCGGCGCGGCGCTGCGCTTCTTCGGTGCCACGGCGCTCGATCTCGCCTACCTCGCGGCGGGGCGCAGCGACGCCTGCCTTTATCACAGCGTAAAACCGTGGGACATCGCCGCCGGGCTGCTCCTGGTGCGCGAGGCCGGCGGCGTCGTAGCCGAACCGGGCGGCGCGCCCGCCCATGCCTGTTCCCCGGCGCTGCTGGCCAGCAACCAGTCCCTTCATGCGCCGCTGCAAAAGCTGCTTGCCGGAAAAAAATAGCGGCGGCGCGAAATTTCAGTTGCTTGAAGTCGTTTTTTTGCCTTAACTGCCATAGGTAATCTATTTGGATCGGATTAGTCTGCCATGCCACCTATCTCCATTTTCAAGTGCCGTCTTTTCGCCGCCGCTGTCCTCGTCCTGACGCTGTCGATCGTACCTGCCCTGGCGCAACAGGAAAATCCCGCCGCCGATCAACCCTCCATCGAGCTTAATCTCCATGCGCTCGACCAGTTGAAGCAGCCGTCCGCCGCCGAAGCCGCGCCAACGCCGGAAGGCCAGCCCAGGCTTATCTGGGTGGAAGGCCCGAAAGGCCATGTGCTGTCCCCGCATAAGCGAAAGCACAGGAAAAACCATGGTAAGAAGCGCTCCAAAAAAACGAAGCGCCATCCCAGGAAGAGACCGGTCAAAAAAACTCCACCCGCCGCACAAAAAAAACCGGCGTTTAAGGCCAAGCCTGCCGCTCCCGTAAAGCCGCCGGCAAAGCCGGCCGCGCAGGTTCAACCGCCGGCGCCGAAACCCGTGCCCATCCCACTCCCGCCTGAACCAGCGCCCGTGCCGCCGCCGAAACCCGTGCCCGTCCCACTCCCGCCTGAACCGGCGCCCGTGCCGCCGCCGCCGGTGTCATCACCAAATGCAGCGCCGGCATTGCCAACGCCGCCGAAGCCGATCGTTGCTGCGCCACCGGCGGCGCAGACCATGCCTGTCCCGGTCGCGTCACCGGCGCCGAAACCGGCGGCGCAGAAAGCACCCACCGAAACAGCGCCGGTCAAAGCCGTCGACGAAGCGCTGTCGGCACCATCCGGCAATGCGAAAAAGGCTAATTTCACCATCACCTTTAAATCCACGGAGACGACGCTGCCTCTGTCGGTCAAGAGCGAGCTTGACGCACACATCAAGCCGCTGCTGCTGGCTCATCCGGATCTACGCGTCCGCTTGGCGGCCTATGCCTCCAATGTTGACGACCAGCCGAGCACGGCGCGACGCATCGCGCTGTCGCGCGCGCTGTCGGTGCGGGCATATCTTATCGACGCCGGCGTCAACACGATGCGCATCATGGTGGAGGCCGAAGGCGACAAGAATCCCGGCGGCAATCCCGACCGCGTCGATGTGTTCGTCGAACCGCAGCAACAGTGATGATTCGGTGACGCGAATCACATATGGCCGGCCATTCCCACTTTAAGAACGTCATGCGCCGCAAAGGCGCACAGGACGCCAGAAAAGCGAAAATCCTCACCAAGGTGCAGCGCGAAATCATTTCCGCCTGCAAAACCGGCGCACCCGACCCAAACGCCAACCCACGCCTGCGCGCCGCCATCCAGTGGGCGCGCGAGGAAAACATGCCGCGCGACCGCATCGAAGCCGCCATCAAGCGCGGCGCCGGCAACATCGATACCGACCATTTCGAAGCGGTGCGCTATGAAGGCTACGGCCCCGGCGGCGCCGCCCTCATCGTGCAGGCGTTGACCGACAACCGCAACCGCACCGCCTCGGAGGTACGCTCGGCCTTCGACAAATTCGGCGGCAGCCTGGGCGAAACCGGCAGCGTCGGCTTCATGTTCGATTACGCCGGCCGCATCGCCTATCCGGCAGCGGCGGCAAGTGAAGAAGCCATGTTCGAGGCGGCGCTCGAAGCCGGCGCTGAGGATTGCAGCTTCGATGGGGGGGCACACATCATTCTCTGCGCCTCGGAGAATTTCGCCAAAGTGCGCGACGCATTGGAAAAGAAATCCGGATCCGCCGAATCCGCCAAGCTGACGTGGCTTCCGAAAACCACCACCCCCGTCAATGAAGATCAGGCCGGGCAACTGCTCAGGCTCATCGACGCGCTGGAAGACAGCGACGACGTGCAGGAAGTTTTCTCGAACTTCGAGATTCCCGAGGCGATGCTGCAGAAGTTGAGCGCATGACAATTTTTCTTTGTCATTCCCGCGAAAGCGGGAATCCATTTAAAGCGCCATGGGCGCGGTATCGATCTTTCTACGCCGCAGACGCGGCGTTGATGGATCCTCGGGTCAAGCCCGAGGATGACAAGAAAATATGACCCTCATCCTCGGCATAGACCCGGGACTTCAGCGCACCGGCTGGGGAGTCATTGCTTCAAAATCAAATCAACTCTCGTTTATCGATTGCGGCGTCATCGCCACCGACGCCGATGCGGGAATGGCCGAGCGCCTGAAACAACTGCATGACGGCATTGCCGCCGCCATTGCGAAACACCACCCGCAGGAAGCCGCCGTCGAGGAGACCTTCATCAACAAAAGCGGCAGCTCCAGCCTCAAGCTCGGCCAGGCGCGCGGCGCCATTCTTTTGAGCCTTTCCCTTTCCGGACTCACGGTGTATGAATATGGGGCGAACAAGGTAAAGAAAAGCGTGGTCGGCAGCGGCCACGCCGACAAAAACCAGGTGGGCATGATGGTAAAAATCCTGCTTCCCTCGAGCACGGCTAGACAAGCCGACGCCGCCGACGCGCTGGCGGTGGCAATTGCGCATGCGCATTACCGCGCCACTCCCCGCCAAGCGTAGCGCGAGCGGGAATCATTTGTACTTGTGTCAAAACGACGAAATGATAGGTTCGGCTAGGGGATCTTCTCTAGCGGCCTTCGGCCTTGGCGGGGAATAGGGAAAATGATCGGCAAACTGTGCGGGCGCATTGACGAAATCAGCGAGGATTCGGTGATCCTCGACGTTCTCGGCGTCGGTTATCTGGTGTTCTGTTCCAGCCGCACGCTGGCCGCCCTGCCGGCCGTGGGCGAAGCGGCGCAGCTCATCATCGAAACACATGTGCGCGAGGACCATATTCACCTGTACGGCTTTCCCGACAGCGTCGAGCGCGGCTGGTTCCGGTTGCTCGCCACCGTGCAGGGCGTCGGCAATAAAACGGCGCTGGCGATTCTCTCGGCTTACGCGCCGCAGCAAATGGCGCAAGCGATTCTGGCACGCGACGCCGCCGCTTTCCGCGCCATCAGCGGCATCGGGCCGAAACTCGCCGAGCGCATAGTAACGGAACTTAAAGACAAGGTGACGAAGTTACCAGTTACCAGTTACCAGTTGCCAGTTGCCAGTAAGAAAAATGTAAAAGAATCACTGACAACTGATAACCGACAACTGATAACCGATGATGCCATCTCGGCGCTGGTCAATCTCGGCTACAGCCGCACCGAGGCCTACGCCGCCGCGCTCAAGGCCAGCCAGAAAACAGAAAAGGCCGGGTTGGATGAATTGATTAAACTGAGCTTGAAGGAATTGGTGAGAGCATGAATATTTTTGTCATTCCCGCGAAAGCGGGAATCCAGTGCGCCGCGTCTGCGGCGCAAAAGAATTTATCCCGCGCCCATGGCGCTTTGCTGGATTCCCGCTTTCGCGGGAATGACAAAGGGGGGGGGCGCATATGACCGCCGACCTTGCTGAAGAACGCATCACCGACGCTGCCTTAAACGAGGAGGACATCGCGCAGGCGACCATCCGCCCGCTGACTTTCGAGGAATTCACCGGCCAGAAAGAAGTGTGCGATAATCTGCGCGTATTCGTCAAGGCAGCGCGCGGCAGGAAGGACGCGCTCGACCATGTATTATTGTATGGCCCGCCGGGGTTGGGCAAGACGACGCTGGCGCAGATCATCGCCCGCGAGATGGGAGTAGGGTTCAAGCCAACCTCCGGGCCGATTCTCACCAAGCCCGGCGATTTGGCGGCGGTGCTGACCAATTTACAGCCGGGCGACGTGCTGTTCGTTGATGAAATTCACCGGTTGAATCCCGCCGTCGAGGAAATTCTGTACCCGGCGCTGGAGGACTTCAAGCTCGATCTCATCATCGGCGAAGGTCCCGGCGCGCGCACCGTGCGCATCGACCTGCCGCCCTTCACGCTGGTGGGCGCCACCACGCGGCTGGGCCTGATCACCGGCCCATTGCGCGACCGCTTCGGCATACCCTTGCGCCTGCGGTTTTATGAAACACCCGATTTGCAGCGCGTCATCGAGCGCGCCGCCGCGCTCCTGGAAATCGCCGTGACGGAGGATGGCTCGATCGAAATCGCCCGCCGGGCGCGCGGCACGCCAAGAATAGCCATCCGGCTGCTGCGCCGTGTTCGCGACTTCGCCCATGCGGCGGGCAAAGACGCCATCGATAAAACGCTGGCCGACAGCTCGCTGAAACGGCTCGAAGTCGACACGCTGGGGCTGGATTCCGCCGACCGCCGTTACCTGCATTATATCGCCGAGCATTACCAGGGCGGCCCGGTCGGCGTCGGCACCATCGCCGCCGGACTGTCCGAACAGCGCGACGCCATCGAGGAAACCATCGAGCCGTTCCTGCTGCAAATCGGCTTCCTCCAGCGCACGCCGCAGGGACGCGTGCTGACACAGGGATGCTTCAAGCATTTAGGACTAAAGCCGCCGGTCCGGGAGGCCGAATTGCCGCTGGTGGAGAGTGAGGAATAATAGCTACTAAAGGCATTTTTCTCACTACCAGCGATTTTGCTGATGCGACCATTGAATACGCCAGGAAAGTTTCACAAAGGGTAATACCAATTGATAGCGATAGATTGGCAGATTGAATGATTCAGCATAATATCGGGGATTTCCTTTCACATGCGTATGAGATTAGTCAAATAGACAGTACCTATTTTTAGAATGACTAAAGACACCCACACCTTCCCCGTCCGCGTTTATTACGAGGATACCGACGCCGCCGGCATCGTCTATTACGCCAACTATTTGAAATTCGCCGAGCGGGCGCGCACGGAAGCGTTGCGCCTTGCCGGTTTCAATCAATCGGAGCTAATGCGCGCGCACAGCATCGGGTTTGTCGTACGAAAATGCGTTTGCGAATTTTTTAAGCCGGCCATGCTCGATGATCTCTTGACAATCGAGACCCGGTTGAACGATATAAGCAGGGTCAGCATGGCCATGCGGCAAACCATCCGGCGCGGCGGCGAAACGATCGTGACTCTCGACGTCAAACTCGCTGTCATCGGGGCGAAGATGAAGCCGGTGCGGCTTCCGGAAGCAGTGAGCAAGGCGATGTTATCCATCCTGTGAGCCGTAAGGCTGCACAGGATCTTATGCAATACTCAACAGGATCCCGTACGGCGCCTCCGGCGCTCGCAGGATCTGAACAAAAGGATTCCCATGCCTGATTCCTCCGCTGTTTCCACCGCCGTCCAGGGCGTAGATTCCTCAACGCTCGCCGGCAACACCCCGCTTCACGATTTTTCCATCATCGGTATGTTCATGGAAGCCGACTGGATCGTAAAAATCGTGCTGCTCATACTGCTTTTCGCCTCGTTCTGGTGCTGGGCGATCATTTTCGAGAAATATTTCCTGTTCCGCACCATCAAAGCCAAGGCGCAGCGCTTCGAGAATGATTTCTGGTCGTCCGACGCGCTCGACAAATTCTACGAGAAGGTGAAAAAGCGCGCCAACCACCCGATGGCCATCATCTTCGTCGCCGCCATGGAGGAGTGGTTCCGCTCGAAAAACAGCTCACAGCAATCGGCGCAGGGCATGAAGCTCAACCTGCGCGAGCGCATTGTTCAGGTAATGCAGGTGGCACGCAACCGCGAGCTGGAGCACGTCGAATCCGGCCTCGGCTTCCTCGCCACCACCGGCTCATCGGCGCCATTCATCGGCCTGTTCGGCACGGTGTGGGGCATCATGCACAGCTTCCACGGCATCGCGCTGTCCAGGAATACCTCGCTGGTCGCCGTAGCGCCCGGCATCGCCGAAGCGCTGTTCGCCACCGCCATTGGCCTGTTCGCCGCCATCCCGGCGGTCATCGCCTACAACAAATTTGCCAGTGAATCGGCGCGCTTTGCCAACAAGCTGGAGGACTTCTCCACCGAGTTCGACACCATCCTGTCGCGCCAGCTCGAAGGATAGTGGCATGGCCATCACCACGGGCAGGGATTTAAGGAAACAACGCAAGCGGCGCGCCGATCCGTTTTCGGAGATCAACGTCACGCCGATGGTGGACGTCATGCTGGTGCTGCTGGTGATTTTCATGGTCGCAGCGCCGATGATGACCACCGGCGTCACCGTTGACCTGCCGTCGTCGAAAGCGGCGCCGGTGGCCGGGCAGGACGAGCCGCTCACCGTCTCCATAACCTCTGATGGCCGCGTCTATATCCAGAAAACGCAGGTGCAGCCTGATGAATTCGAGGCCAAGCTCAAGGCCATCACCGGCGAGAAGCGTGACACCCGTATCTTCGTGCGCGGCGACAAAAGCGCCGATTACGGCAAGATCATGCAGGTGGTCGGCGCCATCAATGCCGCCGGCTTCGCCAAGGTCGCGCTGATTACCGACGTCAACCACAACGGGCGGGAGAAGTAGCGGCAGCAAATGCGCAGGCGCTCCAGTTATTACCTTCGCGAACGCCGCCGCGGGCGCACGTTCTCCCTGCTTTTGCACCTGCTTATCCTGCTGTTGTGCGTGATCGGGCTGCCGTCGTTTTTGACCTCGCCGCCGCCGGAAGAGCCTTACGCCATCACCGTCGAACTGGTGCCGGTAACCGGCATCACCAACATCCGCCCGGCGGAACGCGCCCAGGAACCCAAGGCCACTGAGAAAAAATCCGCACAGAAAAAACCGGCGCCGCCAGTGAAAATCGCCGAGGAAACGCCGCCGGATCAGAACCGCGTGCCGCTGCCCAAACCCAAGGAGAAAAAAGAAACCCGAAAGCAGATCAAAGAAGAAAAGAAAAACCCGGAGAAACAAAAACCCAAGCCGGATGACCTGGCGGCGGTGCTGAAAGCGGTCAAGGACACGGCGGAGAAAGAAGATCAAAAAACGAAGCATGACAGCGCCCATCAGAGCAAGAACATTTCCAGCCAGTACAATCCGCAATTGCCGATGTCGATCTCCGAGACCGATGCCATTCGCAGCCAGATCGCCCGCTGCTGGAACGTGCCGGCAGGTGCGCGCGACGCGCAGAATCTCGTCGTCGTCCTGCGTATCCAGCTTGAGCCGGACGGCAGCGTCACCAAGGTCGAACTGGCCTCCGGCAACGAATCGCGTTACAATAGCGACAGTTTCTTCCGCGCCGCCGCCGACAGCGCCATGCGCGCCGTGCGCGAATGCAGCCCGCTTAAAAAGCTGCCGCCGCAAAAATACCAGACCTGGCACGACATGGAACTCACCTTCGACCCGAAGGATATGTTGCTGTGAGGTCGCCACGTCATCCTGTGGAATGGCGAAGCCATTGCACAGGATCTCGCCTGCATGCGGTGAATTAATTTTGTAAAAACCGCTTTCGTTCGCTCAAAAAATACTCAAATGTTTCCGGCCACAAAAGTGCGGAATTGACGTAGCTTTTAGGTGGCGGATTCCATGTGCCATTAAGTTTTCCATTTTCTATTGGCCGGTTTCAGATCAATAATAACAGCATTCTCATCTTTTTTTAGCTCGCCCGCGATATTGACGTGCCACGTAAATGGCTCATTTTGTTTGGGAGTAATTTTTGGTTTCAGTAGTTTCAAGATATAACCACTTTACAACCAAACAAACTGATTTCTTCGATGAGTTTATACTCAACAGTTTTGCCGTTTTCAGATTTGCTATAGAGTCCATACATAAGAACGATCCATTGTATTAATCACTAAAACCCCCAGAATCCCTTGACTTTTCTTTCGTCGGCCTTGCCTTCGCTTTCCATTTTCTTTTCCGCGCCCTGCGACAGGTTCTCGTCGGCTTTTCCCTCGCTCACCATTTCCTTTTTCGCGCCTTCGGACAGATTTCTCGTGGCGTCGGCGTTGGACTGAATCACGTCGGTTTCAGCCGCCCGCTCCTTCAAGTCCTGCTTGATGTAGTCATCCGCATGATTGACGATAGCCTTCTTGGCATCCAGATCCATTTGTACGTTATCAAGCTGCATCTGGCGCAATTTATCCTGATACGCCTCCTCGCGCTTTTTTTCCTGATCGCGGCGCGCCTGCGCTTTGGCGGCACGCGCTTTCTGCACCGCCTCCGCCGCTTTGCGGGCGGCGGCTTCGGACGCCTGCTCGTCAGTATAGGCGCGGTTGACGGCGGAAATCTGATCCTGCAATGTTGCCTGCGAAAATGCGTTCGCGGGCATCATCGCAAGCGCAACAGTTAAAAAGAAAGAACGGCGCATATCAATCATCCTCCTTTTCTGCTTTCGGGCAGGTGGCGTTAGGCTGGATACGGGTTTCATGCGCTTTGGTCGTAATCATGATGGCGACGCCCGGCTTGAATTCGCACAGGCGTCCAACCTGCGCCGAGTTATATGTCTTGTGATGGTGCGTGTAGGTAATCGAAACGCCTTTGACCAGCACCTTATTGCTGACCAGTGACCCCGCGGCGACGCCCACCGCCGCGCCGCTGGCACCGCCGACGACCGCGCCCTGCCCGCCGTTCTGCGCAATCTGGTGTCCGGCGACGGCGCCACCGAGAGCACCCAACAGACCGCCGATAACCTGCGCGTTTTTCTGACCCTGCGTATTATCCACTTCGATTTTCGCGGGCAGCACCGCCAGGATACGCACCGTTTTCGCTTCCTGCTGCTCGTTGACCTGACCGGCCTGATACACATCGGATGCGTACTGCTGGCCGTTGGCCATGCAGCCGGAAAGCAGAGCGACGCAGGCAATCGCCGCGATAGTAGAAGATGATTTTTTCAGCATGTAGAACTCCCCTGGCTATGAATGGAAGCCACCATCACTGGTGACTGGGGAGTTCGTAAAACCTATCTGCTAGGTTTGCTGCAATCTTTAAGCCTAGCGGCTCTGGACATACATTACAGCCTCCCCAGCCAAGGCTAGGGAGTGCGGGTAACGGCTGCACAAAGCCGACAGATAAGAGGTTACGACACCCCGGGCGCGTTTATCGCGCTTGCCACATTATTAAATTGTTAAAATAAATTTTGCAACTTAAATTTTACCGCGCCCATGGCGCTTTGGCCGGATTGCCACGCGGCCTTCGATCGCTCGCAATGACAGTATTGACTTTTCACACACAGTATGAGGTATAAGGACATGTTTCGCGAAAGGAATGCCATGCGTTTTCTGCCTGCTTTATGGTTGCTTGCCATTCTCGCCTATGCCCAGCCGGCGCAGGCGACGCTGCACATTGATATCACGCAAGGGCATGTCGAGCCGATGCCGATTGCCCTGCCTGCCCTCGCCGGCGGTGACATCGGCGGCGAAATCATGCAGGTCGTCTCAGCTGATCTCGAGAGGAGCGGCCTGTTCAAACCCATCCCGCCGGAAGCTTTCATCGAAAAAATCACCAAGGACACCGTCATGCCGCGCTTCGCCGACTGGCGGCAGATCAACGCGGCGGCACTGATCACCGGCACGGTGAGCGACGAAGGCGGCGGCAGGCTCCGCGTCGCTTTCCGCCTGTGGGACATCTACGGCGAGGAGCAGGTCGCCGGCAAGGAATACCACACGTTTGAAAGTAACTGGCGGCGCATCGCCCACATTATCGCCGACGAAATCTACGAGCGGCTGACCGGCGAGTCCGGTTATTTTGACTCGCGCATCGTTTATATCGCTGAATCCGGCTTGGCGACGCACCGCATCAAGCGCCTCGCCATCATGGACCAGGACGGGGAGAACCATAAATTCCTCACTGACGGGCGCGTGCTGGTACTGACGCCGCGCTTCTCGCCCAACTCGCAGGAAATCCTTTATCTCTCCTATGCCGGCCGCGAGCCGCGCGTGTATTTGCGCGACCTGCAGACCGGCCGCGAGGAATCTCTCGGCACGTTCAAGGGGATGTCGTTCGCCCCGCGCTTCTCGAATAACGGCGACTCGATCATCATGTCGATCGCCGACGGCGGCAACACCCAGATTTACCGGATGGATTTGCGCAGCCGCCAACTGATACGCCTCACCTCCGGAGACAGCATCAACACGTCGCCCAGCTATTCGCCTGACGGATCACAGATCGTCTTCAATTCCGACCGCGGCGGCTCGCAGCAGCTTTACGTCATGAACGCCGACGGCGGCAACGTTCACCGCATCAGCTTCGGCGACGGAAGGTATGGCACGCCGGTCTGGTCGCCGAGAGGCGACTTGATCGCCTTTACCAAAATATCGGGCGGCACATTCTATATCGGCGTCATGCGGCCAGACGGCAGCGGCGAACGGTTGCTTTCCAACGGCTGGCTGGAGGAAGGCCCAAGCTGGTCGCCCAATGGCCGCGTCATCATCTTTGACCGCCAGAGTCCGCCGTCAAACGGCCAGGAAGCGCCGCCGTACCTGTACACTATTGACGTGACAGGATACAATCTGCGCGAAGTCATCACGCCGATGGGCGCGTCCGACCCGGCTTGGTCGCCACTGTTGCCGTTATAACACAGAGGAATATTTTTATGATATATAGTTAAGTCCATATTGCTTTCTTTAATCTTTTCGCTACCCTGTTGCCTCCATGCACCATGGATTACATCCCCTTGGCGGTGCTATCAGGGTGTCAGGCCATCGGCAAAATTAATTATTATCATGGCGTTGTAAACAATTTTTCAACCTTTCGGTTAGGAGTGACTTATGAATGTAGTGATGAAATCGCTGGCCGTGTTTTCGGCAGTATTCCTGCTTGCCGCGTGCCAATCCACACCCGGATCTACTTCCGGCATGAGCGGCAAAGGCGGAGCCAATGGTGCGGCTAAGCCCGGCAGCGCTGCCGATCTGACGGAAAATGTCGGCGACCGCGTGTTTTTTGCCTTGAACAGCTCGGCACTGTCCGATGAAGCGCAGAAAACGTTGCAGCACCAGGCCGCCTGGCTCAAGCAATATCCGGGCGTCAACGTGACGGTGGAAGGCCATTGTGACGAACGCGGCACCCGCGAATACAACCTGGCGCTGGGTGAGCGCCGTGCCGCCGCCGCCAAAAAGTATCTGGTGAGCGAAGGCATCGCCGCCGCGCGCATCTCGACGATCAGCTATGGCAAAGAACGCCCGGCGGTCATCGGCGACGACGAAGCCGCATGGAGCCAGAACCGCCGCGCTGTGACGGTGCTGATGAACCAATAAGCCTATTGGCTTAAGCGTACTTTTTCTTCGCCCCGCCACATGCGTGTGGTGGGGCGAAGTGTTTTTGCATCACACTGCCATTTAGTCACGAAGCCATCTCAAATGGCGCTGGAAAATTCTGCAAAATCCGCTATTATTCCCTGCCATGAAAATGATACATTTTTTTCTCCTTGCTCTCTGTGCGGCGTTGGCTCCTCTGCCTGCCCTGGCGCAGGAAAACGAGAATGCCCAAATAATGGACCGGTTGAACCACGTCGAGCACGACGTCATGCTGCTGCAAAAGCAGGTGGCGCAGAGCGGTACGCCGGTGGACGCTGCTAATGTCCCTCCCGGCAATGTCGCCGCCAGCCTGGATGTTCGGCTATCGGCCATTGAGGATCAGTTGCGCCAGTTGCGTGGTCAGATTGAGGAAACCCAGTTCCAGGTGAAAAAACTCTCCGAGGACGTCGCCAAATCGCAGAGGGACACCGATTTCCGTTTCAATGAACTGGCGGGCAAATCGCCAGATGCTTCCGCCTCTCCGGCCCCCCCTGCCAGTGATGAGACGCCCGCCGCGCCTGAAGAAAAAACTACCCTTAAGAAAAAGACCGCACCTTCGGGCCTGACCACTGCCGGCAGTGGCATACTCACGCCGCCCGGCGCAGAGGCGAAAAACGGCACTCCGGAGACACCGCGCGAACAATATAATTATGCTTTTCGCCTGCTCAACCAGACGCAATACCCCGAGGCCGCCGCCGCCTTCGCCGCCTTCACCAAACGGTATCCGAATGATCCGCTGATCGGCAACGCCTATTACTGGGAAGGCGAGACCTATTACATCCGCCGCGATTACGTCAAAGCCGCCGACCATTTCCGCCAGGGCTTCGAGGCGCTGCCCGACGGCCCAAAAGCCGCCGACAACCTGCTGAAGCTCGCCATATCGCTTGACGCTCTGGACCGCGACAAGGACGCCTGCGTCGTACTGCAGCAGATCGTGACCAAGTACCGCAAAAACTCAACCAGCATCACCGGGAAAGCCGAACAGGAGCAAAAGCGCATCGGCTGCAAGTAATACATTATCCGGAGCGCCGGAAGCCCCCCGCATATTTGTAGACGAAGGCGCACAGGCGCATGATGTAATTCATGCCGAAGTCCTTTTCAAAGCAATGGTTGACACCCAGCGTGTTCGCGGCAGCGAGCTGTTCCTCCTTGAATAATCCGCTGACGAGGGCAAGCGGGCAATGCGGGTGGCGTACCAGCAGCGTTTCCGCCACCTCTACCCCATCCATGTCGGGCAGGTTCCAGTCGATGGCAACCGCGTCATGCCGTGCCGGATCATATGCCGTGATGCCTCCCTTTCCTGTGTACGCCGCGTCAACGCCAATGCCCTGCTCTTCCAGCCGCGCGCGCACCAGTTCCACATCGGCCAAGGTATCGTCGATATAAAGAAGGATCGGCGGCGCGATCATACCGCCTGCCGACGGTTATTTATGCCGGAACAAAACAAATTATTAATTATTTTCAATATTGTTAGCGGATTATTGCTTTTCACGGGCAGACCTCTTTAATAAACAACTTTTAATTGAAATATATTATTATAATACACTCTATATAGCATGGAGATAGAATCAATCAAGGGGTGACGCACAGAAGCAGCGGGCCGGAAACGCTCCGCGTTAAAGAAAACATTTCCTGAAACCGGTGGAGTAGCTTAAAATCAGGGCTTGCACTTCAACAAAAAGTCGCCCGTGCAGAGTGTTCGCCGCCTGTTTTTTCCCCTCCTTGCCGCCTGCGGCCCGTTTGAGCACGCGCCGACGCTGGCAGTAGCTGTTTCCGGCGGGGCGGACAGCATGGCGCTCCTGCTTCTGGCGCATGACTGGGCAAACGCTGAAGGTGGCAGCGCCGTTGCGCTGACGGTTGATCATGGATTGAGAAAAGAATCGGCAGAGGAAGCAAAACAGGTGCAACAGTGGTGCGAGGCGTGGGGGATTGAACAGCATATATTGAGGATTCAGGATTCGGGATTCAGGATTCCGGATTCCGGCATTCAGGCCGCTGCCCGTGATGCGCGTTACCGCCTGCTGACCGATTGGTGCAAAATGCATCACGTGCTGCATTTACTTACCGCCCACCACCAGGACGATCAGGCGGAAACGCTGTTTTTCCGCCTGGGGCGCGGCAGTGGACTGGACGGGCTGGCCTGTATGCCCGCCGTGTCGCAGGTTCACGGCGTCCGCCTGCTGCGGCCACTGCTGGGCATGTTGAAATCGCGGCTCAAGGCGTTGCTGATGGAAGCCGGCCAGCCCTGGATCGAGGATCCGAGTAACCAGAGTCCACGCTACACGCGCAACCGCATCCGCGCACATATCGCCGAATCGGAAAATCCGGCCACGCTGTCAGAGCGCGCTGGCGCGCTGGCGCAGCGTTTTGGGGAAATCCGCAACCGGAACGAACATCGTCTGGCCGTTACATTACCCGAGATAATCTCCATTTTTCCCGACCATGCCTATATCAATCTGACCGCCTTTCTCACCCTGCCGCCGGATGACGGCATGCGGCTGTTGGCAGCGCTGACGATGACGCTGGGCGGACGCGCCACGCCGCCGCGCGCGGAAAAATTGCAGCGGTTGCACAAGGATTTTCTGGCGTTCAACCACCGCCGGAGCTTTGGCGCGCTGATGTTCATCCGCCAGGCGCGGTATGATCGCCTGCTCGTCCGCAGGCTTGAAAAACCGGCGGGCAGTCCCCATATCCATACCGTGCGCCGTCCGGCAAAAGCGCTTGCCGCAACGCCGTTTTCCGCTATGAATGATGTCCGCGCGGCAGAGGAAGGAGCGCGCACCGGCTATGCGTAACTATGCAAAACATTTTCTGATCTGGCTTGCCATCCTGCTGGTGGTGATGGCGCTCTTCAACATGTTCCAGGGCGGCGTCGATCGCAGCGGCATGAGCCGCCTCCCCTTCTCCAGCCTGCTCGACAAAATCGACCAAAACCAGGTCACCGACGTCGTCATCCACAGCGACCAGGGTAAAGGATCGGTCGTCACCGGCCATTTGAGCGACGGCACCGCCTTCGTCACGCAGGCTCCTGAATATCCGGGCATGATCGACAGGCTGACCGCCAAGAACGTCAAAATCACCGCCGTCGGCGATGATGGCAAGATGGACTCGCTGTGGAGCGTACTCATCTCGTGGTTCCCGCTGCTGCTCTTGGTCGGCGTCTACATCTTCTTCATGCGCCAGATGCAAAGCGGCGGTCGCGGCGGCGGCGCACTGGGCTTCGGCAAATCGCGGGCGCGGCTGCTCACCGAAAAAACCGAGCGCGTGACGTTCGAGGATGTCGCCGGCATCGAGGAAGCCAAGGACGAACTGTACGAGATTGTTGATTTCCTCAAAGACCCGCAGAAATATCAGCGCCTCGGCGGAAAAATTCCCAAAGGCTGCCTGCTGGTCGGCCCGCCTGGCACTGGCAAAACCCTGCTGGCGCGCGCCATCGCCGGCGAAGCGAAAGTGCCGTTCTTCACCATCTCCGGATCGGATTTCGTCGAGATGTTCGTCGGCGTCGGCGCAAGCCGTGTGCGTGACATGTTTGAGCAGGGAAAGAAATCGGCACCCTGCATTATTTTCATCGATGAGATTGACGCCGTCGGGCGCCACCGCGGCGCCGGCCTCGGCGGCGGCAATGACGAACGTGAGCAGACACTCAACCAGTTGCTGGTCGAAATGGATGGCTTCGAGGCCAACGAATCGGTCATCATCCTCGCCGCCACCAATCGTCCCGACGTGCTCGACCCGGCGCTCCTGCGCCCCGGCCGTTTCGACCGCCAGATCACCGTACCCAACCCCGACATAAACGGTCGCGCCAAGATTCTTAACGTGCACCTGAAAAAAGTCCCCAAGGGTCCCGACGTCGATGCGCGCATCATCGCTCGCGGCACGCCCGGCTTTTCCGGCGCCGATCTCGCCAATATCGTCAACGAAGCGGCGCTGCTGGCGGCGCGCCTGGGCAAGAAAGTCATCACCATGCGTGACCTGGAATCCGCCAAGGACAAAGTCATGATGGGCGCCGAACGTAAATCGATGGTGATGAGCGAAGAGGAAAAGAAAATGACCGCTTACCACGAGGGCGGCCACGCTCTGGTGTCAATCTACAGCCCGGCTTCCGATCCCATTCACAAAGCGACCATTATTCCGCGCGGGCGGGCGCTGGGCATGGTCATGCGCCTGCCGGAAGCCGACAAACTCTCCTACCCGCGTGAAAAAATGTACGCCGACCTGGCGGTTTCCATGGGCGGGCGTGTCGCCGAGGAAATAATTTTCGGCTATGATAAAGTCTCCAGCGGCGCCTCAAGCGACATCAAATACGCCACCAAGCTGGCGCGCGCCATGGTCACCGAATGGGGCATGAGCGACAAGGTCGGCCCTATCTTTTACGGCAACGGCGGAGATCACGAGGTGTTCCTCGGCTACAGCATGGGGCAACCGACGCAGGCGCTCTCCGAAGATATGGCCAATCTCATCGACGCCGAGGTCAAGCGCATCGTCGAGGATGCCCGCACCCGCGCCCACGAGGTGCTGACGCAGCATCTTGACACGCTGCACCGCATCGCCGGCGCGCTGCTGGAATACGAGACCCTCTCCGGCGATGAAATCAAGACCCTGGCCGAAGGCGGCGCCGTCGACCGCCAGGGAAACGCGCACACGAAGAAAAGCGTTGCCGGAAAATCCTCGCTGCCCTCGTCGCGCGCGCGCAAGACGGCGGGCAGCGCCGCAGCGGCAGAATAGCGGGGCATTTGGATGACACGCTCTTTCCTGTTCGGCACCGACGGCATACGCGGCACCGCCAACACGCACCCGATGACGGCCGACATCGCGCTGAAAATCGGCATGAGCGCCGGCCAGCAGTTTCTGCGCGGCGACCACCGCCACCGCGTCGTCATCGCCAAAGACACGCGCCTGTCCGGCTACATGCTGGAACCGGCTCTGGTCGCCGGTTTTATCGCCGCCGGCATGGATGTCGTACTGGTCGGGCCATTGCCGACGCCGGCGGTGGGGATGCTGGTGCGTTCGCTCCGCGCCGATTTCGGCGTGATGATTTCCGCCTCGCACAACCCCTATCAGGATAACGGCATCAAGCTGTTCGGCCCGGACGGCTATAAGCTGTCCGACGAGATCGAACAGGCGATTGAGACGCGTGTGGCACAGAATTATTTCGACGCGCTGGCCAAGCCGGACAAGCTCGGCCGCGCCCGAAGGCTCGATGATGCGCCGGGGCGCTACATCGAATTCGCCAAAAGCACCTTCCCCAAATCACTGACACTGGACGGCCTGAAAATTATCATCGACTGTGCCAACGGCGCGGCTTATCAGGTTGCGCCAACCATCCTGCGCGAACTGGGCGCCGAGGTTATCGCCATCGGCGTCGAACCGAACGGCTTTAACATCAATGATGGCTATGGCACCACCGCGCCGCAGAAATTATGCGATAGCGTGGTGCATGAAAAAGCCAATCTCGGCATCGCGCTCGACGGCGACGCCGACCGCGTCACCCTATGCGACGAGCAGGGTAATATCGCCAACGGCGACCAGTTGCTGGCCATGATCGCCACCCATTGCCACAAGTCAAAAACCCTGCGCGGCAGCGGCGTCGTGGCGACGCAGATGTCCAATATGGGACTGGAGCGCTATCTGGCTACGCTCGGCCTGACGCTGGCGCGCGTCCGCATCGGCGACCGTTACGTCGTTGAACATATGCGGGCGCACGGCTTCAATATCGGCGGCGAGCAATCGGGACATATTGTTCTCGGCGACTACGCCACCACCGGCGACGGCATCATCGCCGGTCTGCAGGTGCTGGCCTACATGCTGCAAGACGGGCGGCCACTGTCCCGGTGCGGCCAGTTGTTTGCGCCGCTGCCGCAAGTGCTGAAGAACGTCCCTTACACAGGCCTGTCGCCGCTTTCGCAGCCACAGGTAAAGCGGGCCATCGCCGAGGCCGAGAAAGATTTGGCCGGCAAGGGGCGCTTGCTCATCCGCGAGTCAGGAACCGAAGCCATGATCCGCGTCATGGCCGAGGGAGAGAATCGTCCACAGATCGAGGCGCTCACGGAAGAACTGACGAGAGTGCTTGGTGCTTAGTTTTTAAGTCTCCCTGCGTTCGCGGGAATGACAAGGAATGAAACGAAAACGCCCCGGCGAAAATCCCATGGATTACCCCATAACCAGGCACCGTGCACCGGGCACTGAGCGCTCGCCCGCAGGGCGCGTCCTCGTCATCGCCGGTTCCGACTCCGGCGGCGGTGCCGGCATCCAGGGCGACATCAAGACCGTCACTACCCTGGGGGGGTATGCGGCGACCGCGATTACGGCGCTTACCGCCCAGAACACGTGGGGCGTGTTCGGCATCCACGACGTTCCCAGCGATTTCATCCGCCAGCAGATTTCCCTGGTGCTCGACGACATCGGCGCCGATGTCGTCAAAACCGGCATGTTGCATAAGGCCAGCGTAATTGAAACGGTGGCGGAATGCCTTGCTTCTTACTCCACCTCCTCCTTGAGGGGGGAGGTCGCGAAACGAAGCGGAGCGGGAGAGGGTGATAATTCCGGCAAAGCCCTCCCCCTCCCTAACCATTCCCTCCCCAAGGGGAGAGGATTAATATTAGACCCCGTCATGTTCGCCAAGGGCGGCGCGGCGCTGCTGGCGGAAGATGCCATTGAAACGCTGAAAATCCGCCTCATCCCGCTGGCGGCGGTGGTGACGCCCAATATTCCCGAAGCCGAATATTTATCCGGCATATCCATAGGGAGTATACCTGCCATGCGCCGCGCGGCGGAAAAAATTCTGGCGCTGGGCTGCCAAGCGGTGCTTCTCAAGGGTGGCCATCTCGAGGGGAAATCCGTCACCGATATGCTGATGGACGGTAGTGCCCATGAAATTTTCACCAGCCCGCGGATTATAAGCCGGCATACGCACGGCACCGGCTGCGCGCTGGCCTCGGCGATGGCAACCTCGCTGGCGCAGGGCATGAGCTTGCGCGATTCGGTTATCCGTGCGCGTGAGTATGTCAGGAAGGCCATCGAGAATGCGCCGGGGCTAGGCAAAGGCCACGGACCACTGGGACATTTTGTACCGGAGGATAGATGTTAAACAATGCCGCCTCCATCACCCAACATCGGGGACCCGCTGTAAAACCGCCATGCGCGACTGCTCAACCCGCCCGACATGCCCCAAGGTATCCGACCGGCTTACCCCAAGCCGCTGCACGAAACTGCGCCCCGGCTGCTCGGAGGCATATTCGACGACTATGCCGTTCGGCACCGAAGCAACAGCGACATGGCCGGTTTCCGGCACGGCATCCAACCTGGCGGAGCGGCGCAATGTTTGCCACAGGGCGCTCATCATACCGGGCTTTGCCGGCTGCTGCGCCAGCGCCTGCTCCAGCGCGCCAATATCCTCTCCGGCAGTCGCCAGCGCCAGTGCCGTCGGTTTTAGTTTTCCGCTGTTAATATCCTGCGCCAACCGCGTAAGCGGCACCAGCTTGCCGATATCGATGGCTATTTTCTGTCGTTCGGCCGGCTTCATTTTATCGAAAGACTTGCCATATTCGGTCTCGATGAAACGATCAAGCTGCCGGTTGGCTGCCGCATAGACCGAAAGCACTTGCTCCGGCGCGACGGCTCTGCCCGCCACGTGGTGATGCGAAAGTGCCACGATGCGGTCATGCGCCGTTTCCTTATCAAGACCGAACAGTTTATCGGCTATCCAATGCAACGGCGCTTTGACGGCGTTATAGGCCAGCACGCCGACGGCGCCATTGATAAGAAACTCAGCGCCGGTCATCATTGCGTGAAAATAGTTATGGTCATAGCCCATGGCAGGCATCCCCAGCGCCACCACCGCCACCGACGCCACGCTGGCGACAAACGACATCGCCACGCCGAAGTTGCGCTGGCGTTTTGCCTTCGCCACCTCGTCGGCCAGCGTCGGATTGTCCGCGGCCAACACCTCAAAATCGTCTTTGGAAAGTTTATTGACTGGCTTACCCAGCTTCGCCGCCGCTTCCTCGCGGTAGAGCGATTTCAGCGTATTTCTTTTATGGAAATAGTCCATCTGGCTAAGTCCGGCGCTAACCGCCGCTAGCATACCCAACGTCGCCAGTACCGGCAGTGTAACGCCAAAGGTAAGCGCTGCCGCGCCGGCGCCGGCAGCCGTCCGGAATGCCTCTCCCCCGCCCCACTCGACGATGAGATGCTTGAAACCGGCATATAAACTGCTTTTTTCAATGGTATAGCTAATATCGCTCCATGCCATAACCTATTCCTCCACCACCTATTTTACAGGAACCAGGGGGGAAGAAATGTGAAATATTTGTGAAAATACGTCCTTAAGCGAAAAGCGCCAGGTATTCGCGGGCATGAGCGACGTAATTCTCGGCCGATACAGGGATAAACTCCTGTTCTTCCTTGGTTAATTCTCTAAAAAACCGCGCCGGGTTACCGGCCCAGATTTGCCCCTTCGGGATGCGTTTTCCGGGAGTTACCAGCGCTCCGGCCGCCACCCAGCCGCCGGATTCCACTACCGCCCCGTCCATAACGGTGGCGTGCATACCGATAAAGCTGTTGTCTTCCAGCGTGCACGCATGGAGCAAAACGCTATGGCCGATGGTGACATTGGAGCCGATATGGGTGGGGCCGGTCTTGCGGGTGACGTGAATCACCGTGCCGTCCTGAATGTTGGTGCGCGCGCCGATGCGCACGATATTGACATCGCCGCGGATGACGCAGCCGAACCACACACCGGTATCTTCGCCAATCTCGACATCGCCAATCACCGCCGCCCCCGGCGCAATGAATGTCCTGGGTGAAATTTTCGGCGAGACGCCTTTCGGGTTGTATTCTCCGCGGTAAGGGAGGATGAGGGGCTTCATGCGGCAATTTTATGGGAAAACCGCACTCAATTGCAAGCCCGTCGTCTCCGGCCAGCCGAACATCACGTTCATATTCTGCACCGCCTGGCCGGACGCGCCCTTGACCAGGTTGTCAATCGCCGAGACGAGAATCGCCCGCCCCGGCGCGCGGTCGGCAAAAACACCGACGGCGCAATTATTGGTGCCGCGCACCTGATGCGTCGAGGGCGCTAACCCCAAGGGAAGTATCTGCACGAACGGCTCGTGTTCATAGGCTTTGAGCAGAATAGCGCGCAAGCCGGTCACCGTATATTTGCCCGCCAGTTGCACATAAATGGTGGATAAAATCCCCCGGTTCATCGGCACCAGATGCGGCGTAAAAGTGGCGATGATTTTTTTCCCGGCAGCGCGCGAAAGGTTCTGATCAATTTCCGGCGCGTGCCGGTGCGCGCCGACACCGTATGCATTGATGCCGCCATCGATTTCAGCAAACAGCATGTTTTGCGCAACCTTGCGTCCAGCGCCGGTGACGCCCGATTTGGCGTCGACGATGATACTCCCGGGGAGTATCGCTTTTGCTTTCAGCAATGGCACCAATGGCACCGCGGCAGAGGTCGGATAGCAGCCGGGATTGGCAACCAGCCGCGCTTTTTTGATTTCGGCACGCGCCACTTCCGTCAACCCATATACCGCTTCTTTCTGTAATTTCACCGCCTGATGCGTGTGGCCATACCATTCCTTGTACACCGCCGGATCGGCCAGTCGAAAATCCGCCGACAGGTCAATAATCTTCAGATGCTTCGGCAGGTTGGCAATAACCGTTTGCGTCGTGCCGTGCGGCAGGCAGCAGAAGGCGAGGTCGATGCTGGAAAAATCGGTTTTTTCCAGCGCAGTGAGTTTCGGCAGACCTCTGTTGCGCAGATGCGGATAAATATCCTCAACGTTTTTTCCGGCGCTTGAATCGCCAGTCAGGATTTTTATCGCCGCGTGCGGATGCAGAAGCAGGATGCGTATCAGCTCTGCGCCCGTATAGCCCGATGCACCGATGATGGCGATGTTGATAGGCATAAAAAGTTACCAGTTACCAGTTACTAGTTACCAGAAGGTGCTACTAAGTAAGTAACTAGTAACTCCAACTTATCTCTTAGAGAACTGGAAGCTGCGGCGCGCCTTCTTATGACCGTATTTCTTGCGCTCGACGACACGGCTGTCGCGCGTCAGGAAACCGCCGACGCGCAGTTTTTTATGGAAGGTCTCGTCGTAAATATTGAGCGCACGACTGAGGCCCAGGCGCACCGCCCCGGCCTGGCCGGAAAGGCCGCCGCCGACGACGGTGCAGTTGACGTCAAAATTGCCGATGCGGTCGATCGAGGCGAACGGCTGGTTGATGATCATGCGAAGCACGGGACGCGCGAAATACTGCTCCAGCGCCTTGCCGTTGACGGTGATTTTGCCGTTGCCACGTTTGACCCAGACGCGGGCGATGGCGTTTTTGCGCCGCCCGGTGCCGTAGGTAATCACCTCGGCATGGCCAGCAGGTGCTTTTTCCTTGGTGGTTTTAATGATCGGCGCTTTTTCGGCAGCCATTTCCTTTTTCGCAGGCATTTTTGCTTTCGTCGCCACGTTTACCTCTTGTTCTTAGGATTCATTTTGGCGAAATCATAGACTTCCGCCTTCTGCGCCATATGCGGATGATCAGATCCGGCATACACGCGCAGCTTGGAAAGCTGCTGGCGCGCCAGCGGGCTTTCTTTTGGCATCATGCGCTCAACGGCCTTTTCGATGACGCGCTCGGGGTGCGCGCCGTTCAAAATAAACTCGGGCGTCGCCGTCTTGATGCCGCCGGGATAGCCGGTATGGCGGTAATAGACTTTATTTTTCAGCTTGCGGCCAGTAAGTTTCACCTTCCCGGCGTTGACAATGACCACATGGTCACCGGTGTCGATATGCGGCGTGAAGATGGTCTTGTGCTTGCCGCGCAGCAACTTGGCCACCTGCGATGCCAACCGGCCAAGCACGACGCCCTCGGCGTCGATGATCAGCCACTTTTTTTCCACTTCCGACGGTTTTGCCGAATAGGTCTGCATAGTCTTCAATCCGCTAAAAAAGGAGCCGCAATTTAGGGCAAGGAAGGGGGAAAGTCAACTATTATTGTACCGGATCACCCGGAAAAATTTTGAACCTCATACCACCGAAAACCGCCGATACTTCATTACCTTTGCCCAGCGGCAGCAGGCACTGGCGGTATTTCACCACATCATTGTTAAGGTTGCGGAATTCACCTTCTTCCAGCACCGGCTTACCGGTGATGATCACCTTGTTGTAGCCGGTGGAAAGCTTCCGGGCGTTGGGTGAAATCATGTTCGCCGGATCGCCGGAGGCCAAGCCGGAGCGATACGCTTCCATAATCTCCTGGCCGAGATAGGTATAGTTGTAGTCCCGCCGGTCGAGATCAGAAACGCGCACCAGGAAACAACTACCCCACAGATCCCTTATTTCGGCGGAATTAATATCATCCTCAGTCGGCATGGCGCGATCACCACGCATCTTTTCCCAATAGGCGAGCAACCGCAGCGTGATGCGGCGCTCGACCGGGCTGGACATGGGCGACGGGGCGGTGGTTTCAATCATACGAATTCATAACGCAATGATTTATATAAAATTTTATCTGTTTATTATACCACATAAAGCAGCGGGCGTCCAGCCTTCAGCCATACCTTCCGGTAATATAATCCTGCGTTTGCTGGTGCTGCGGGCTGGTGAACATCCGGCTGGTAGCGCCGGCCTCGATGACCTTGCCCAGGTGAAAAAAACAGGTCTGCTGCGAGACGCGCGCCGCCTGCTGCATCGAATGGGTGACGATGACGATGGTGAAATTGTCCTTGAGTTCGGTGATGAGTTCTTCGATACGCGCCGTAGCGATAGGATCGAGCGCCGAACATGGCTCGTCCATCAGGATGATCTCAGGGTTCAGCGCGATGGCGCGGGCGATGCACAGCCGCTGCTGTTGGCCGCCCGACAGGCTGGTGCCCGGCTCCAGCAACCGGTCCTTGACTTCTTCAAACAACCCGGCCTTCTGCAGACTCCCGACGACAAGAGCATCGAGCGCGCCCTTGCTGCCGGCAAGGCGATGGATGCGCGGGCCGTAGGCAACGTTGTCATAAATGGATTTGGGAAACGGGTTGGGCTTCTGGAACACCATGCCAATCCATGAGCGCAAATGCACCACGTCCTGATCCGGCGCGTTGATGTCCTGCCCGCCGACGAGTATTTCGCCCTCGACGCGGCAGCCTTCGATGGTGTCGTTCATGCGGTTGAGGCAGCGCAGAAAGGTGGACTTGCCGCAACCCGACGCGCCGATCAGCGCGGTGACGCTGTTTTCCGGTATCTCGACGCCGACATCAAACAGCGCCTGCTTGGCGCCGTAACGGACATTGACGTGGCGGGCGGAGATTTTAGACATGACCAATGTATCCTGGGGGAGTATCTACCACCTCACTTCAAACTTCCGGCGCAGCCAGATGGCCAGCGCGTTCATGGCGAGGAGTAGCACAAGCAGCACCAGAATGCCAGCGGCGGTTTTCTGCGCGAACCCCGCCTCGGGGCTCGATGCCCACAGGTAAATCTGCACCGGCATGACGGTGGCGGGCGAGGTGAAGCCGCTGGGGATGTCGGCGACGAACGCCACCATGCCGATCATCAGCAGCGGCGCCGTTTCGCCGATGGCGCGCGCCAGGCCGAGTATGGTTCCGGTCATGATGCCGGGCATCGCCAGCGGCAACACATGCTGCCACGCCACCTGCACGTGTGTGGCGCCGAGCGCCAGCGCCGCATCGCGTATCGATCCCGGTATGGAAGCAATGGCGGCACGCGTGGCAATAATGATGACCGGCAGGATCATCATCGCCAGCGTCAGGCCGCCGACCAGCGGCGACGAGCGCGGCACACCCATCAGGTTGATGTAGACGGCAAGCCCGAGCAGGCCGAAGACAATCGACGGCACGGCGGCGAGATTGTTGATGTTAACCTCGATGAAACGAACGAGCACATTCCCGCGCGCAAATTCTTCAAGATAGACCGCCGTCATCACGCCAAGCGGAAACGCCACCAGCAGGCAGATAACCAGCGTCAGCGCTGAGCCGATCATGGCGCTGAGGAACCCGGCGGCGGACGGCGCGCGCGAATCGCCCTTGGTAAAAAAGCCGGTATCGAACACGCGGCGGACGCTGCCCTGGGTTTCAAGCGTGTTTATCCAGGCGATTTGCCGATCGCTCAGTTTGCGATCGGCCTCCGGCGTCCGTTCGGAAATTTTTCCTTTAATGTAGAGATCGGCATTGCTCGACGCCGGGATCCACACCTTGGCGCTATTTCCCAGCAACGACGGGGTTTTTTCCAGTACCGGCTTGATCACCTCGCCGTCATTGGGGCTTAAGAGATCGTCCAGCTCGCGCTGCGCATCGTGGCCGGCGGCGCCGGGAAATAGTTTACGCAGCGACGCCTGCGCCAGAAGCTGGTAACTGTACGGCCGCACACCGGCAATGCCGCCGCCGTTCGCCAGATCAAGCAGCGCCGGGTCGAAGGTGACAGCCAACCGGACTTGCGTCTGGATGAAGCCGGGGATGCCGCGCCAGACAACGCTGCCGACCAGCACCACCAGTATCAGCACGGCGATGGTCAGCGCACCCTGCCCACAGCGGCGGAAGCGCGTTTCCGCGCGCAGACGCCGCAGGTGCTGAATGTGACTCATTGTCGCGCTATTCATATTTCTCCTTATATTTATTGACAATCACCAGCGCCACGACATTAAGCGCCAGCGTCACGCAAAAGAGCGCCAGTCCCAGGGCGAACGCCGCCAGGGTTTTAGGACTATCAAACGACTGGTCGCCAACCAGGAGCGCCACGATCTGCACCGTCACCGTCGTCACTGACTTGAGTGGATTGAACGTCAGGTTGGACGCCATGCCGGCCGCCATGACGACGATCATGGTCTCGCCGATGGCACGCGACACCGCCAAAAGTATAGCCCCCATAATGCCCGGCAGCGCCGCCGGAAAAACGACTTTTTTTATCGTCTCGGATTGCGTGGCGCCCAGCGAATAGGACGCATCGCGCAGCGATTGCGGCACGGCGATGAGGATGTCGTCTGACAGCGACGAGACAAAGGGAATAATCATGACGCCCATCACCAACCCGGCGGCCAGCGCGCTTTCAGCAGCGATGTCAAGCCCAAGCGCCGCGCCCAGCTCCTGCAACAGCGGCGCTACCAGCATGATGGCGAAATAGCCGTAGACCACCGTCGGGATGCCGGCGAGGATTTCCAGCATCGGTTTCAGGCCGGCGCGGGTGCGGCGATGTGCATATTCCGCGAGGTAAATAGCCGACAACAGTCCAATAGGGATGGCGACCGCCATCGCCACCAGCGTGATTAAAAGCGTGCCGAGGAACAGCGGTACGGCGCCGAACGCGCCGGAGGATCCGGCCTGGTTGGCGCGCATCGCCATCTGCGGCGACCACTGTAACCCGAAGAGAAAATCACTCAGCGGCACGATGCGGAAAAACCGCACCGCTTCCACCAGCACGGAAAAGACAATGGCCAGCGTCACCAATACCGATACCGCCGCCGCCAGCCACAGCAACACTACGACCGCCCCATCGATCCGGCGGCGTATCCGCCTTCCCTCTTGAGGGATAGGGTGAGGGTGGGGAGTATGCAATGGCGAAGCAGTCATCATCATATTTTCTTACCTATAAAAATACCCCTCCCCTCTATCCCCGATGATCTTCACATCGATCCCATCAAGGGGAGAGGATCAGGAAAGCGGCGCGCTCACATCGTCATAGACCGGCAGGTAGACTGAAAATGTGCTGCCCTCGCCCACCATGCTGTCAATCGTCATCAGGCCATGATGCCGGTTCAGCACGTGCTTGACAATAGCCAGCCCCAGCCCGGTGCCGCCGACCTTGCGCGTGCGCGCCGTGTCGATGCGGTAGAACCGCTCGGAAAGCCGCGGGATATGTTCGCTGGCGATGCCCTCGCCCTTGTCCTGCACTGAAAAGCAGATGGCGCGCGACAGGTTGCGGAACAGCGGGTCTTCCGGCAATTGCGAAGTCAGCCGGGCACCCAGCACGATTTCGGTGTCGGGGTTGGTGTATTTAATGGCGTTGCCGACCAGGTTGCGCACCACCT
>JAGWIM010000090.1 GCA_028873525.1 Pseudomonadota bacterium | reverse complement strand
AATCGACCCGTAGGTCGATACCTGCACCATCAGATCGGTAAGGCGCGGCCCTTGCTGATTGCTGTGCGTAGCGAAAAGGCGGCTGTCGATAAAACCGCCGAGCATTCCGCCGACACCGCCTGCCAGCCCAGCCGCAAACACTCCGGCGCCGAGCGACGATGCGGCGGAAGTGGCGGCGGCGGCTAGAACTATTGCTGCCATCGGAACACCTTAACGATTCGTGATTGCCATTTCTTATCGAGCCGGTGTTCGACCACTTTGCGCGACGGCGCGTAGCAGTGAATCACACCCAGCCCTTCGTAATCCGTGAGTAACCCGACATGCTGCGGATTGCCCTCGATGGAAAACAACACGAGATCGCCAGGCTCGGCTTCTTCTTTCGGAATTTCGTCGAGCACCGATTGCAGCATTGCGGTCAGGCGTGCGCCGTCCGGCTGATGGGAATAATCGGTCTCGTCGAAGCTGCGAAGCAGCCTGCCGTCCCGATGGGTAAGTCCAAGCTCGTCGGCCACGCCCACCACCAGCCCAAGGCAATCGCAGCCGACACCCTTAAGCCGCGCCTGATGGTGATACGGCGTGCCGAGCCAGGTGCGGGCTTGTTCGATGATTTTCCGTGATGATTCCGAATTCATAGAATCATCCCTCCATCAGGCTGTTGGTCGTACTTGCCGTGGTAAGTAGCGCGTCCATGCCAGGCACATAGGGTTCGCCGCGAAAATTCACCGCATTGTTGAAGTTGGTATAACAAGTCGGAAACGTCTTATCGCATCCGGCGATGGCATTGAACGTATCGCCGACCGTGATGGCATTGGGCATCGGCAGCACGAATGCAAACTGGCTGTTGAGGAAGGATTTCACTTCCATGTGGAGTCCGGCGTTTGCGCCTGTCAACCACTGCACTTCACCGCCCGTAAAATAGCCGGAGGCCTGCGTCATGCCGCTGGCGATAAACGCTTGCTGGCTGGTGACGGCGGTGACGGTGCCGGTAAAGGTATAACTCGTCAGGTTCACCTTGCAGCGCGCGTCGCCAAACGTGGCGCGGCAGGAAGGCGAGAATATTTCACCCATATTCTGTTGCAGCTTCTGCGCCAGCCCGCGCAGTTCGGCGGTAAACTCGCCGTTTTTGACGGTGACCTCGCCCAGCCAGCCGACGCGGTAATACATGATGCCCTGCGTCAGGTCGCTTACGTTGACCGCGAAGCATTGAATGGCGGCGAAATCGTATTTGCCCGCGCCGATATCCTGCTCGGTTATGGCGGCGCTGCTTAAAATTCCCTGCACTTCGAGATTGTCGACGGAAAACTGGTTACTGCTGGCGATGCCGGTGGGCGTCGCGCCGGTCGCCGCCACATAGGTGACGCCGCTGACCACCAGATCGGTGACGTAATCGGTGAAGCCCATGACGGTGCCGTCCGTGCGGGTAAGTTTCCAGCAGGTGGCAAGCGTCGTGACTTCACCGGCGAGGTGATTCACCAGCGCGGCGGATGCGGTTCTCATATCCTTAACTCCACAATCGGAATGCTCTCCCACACGAACACGCCCGGCGAATCGGCGCGCGCGGCCAGCGCATCGGTATCGAAACGCGCTGGCACATCGAACTGGAAATCGGCGTTGACCAGCACGGTGTTGGCAGGCGCGGTGGTGAACGTCACCAGCCCGGTGGTGGTGTCGATAGTGAAGCCGGAACTTTGCAGCACGCTGTTGAGGTAAATCTTTACCGTGCCGCTGACCGGCTTTTTGATCAGGCGCTGGTAGCTGTAACCGCCGCTGGTGTAATTATTCACCAGCTGAAAGACAGTAGCGGTGCCGTTGCCCGTGCCGATCAGCTGGCCGACCGCCTGGTAATCCGACCAGTCCTTGAAGCGGAACCCATAAGCCCTGCCGAAGCGGGCGCGGAAAAAAGCGATCACCGCCGCCATGTCGCTCTGCGATTTGATGCCGGTCGAGATATCCCATTTGCCGCGCGTCGCTGGCCAGTTGATATTGCGCTGCTCGTAACCGCCGAGATTCATCGCCACCGTGGTATTGAATTCCGGGCCGCCGCGCGCGCCGTAAGCGATATTCGGCGGGAACTGCACTTCGTGAAACGTCGTCATCAGCCATTCCTCTTCTGGTAGCGCGTCATCTCGCTGGCGAATGCCGACATGATCTGGCCTTTGGATTCCGCGAAGCTCTGCGCGTTCGGCGTGTTGATGTTCATGATGACATTCATGCCGCCGCGACCGTTTTTCGGAATCACCGTTTCGCCGCGCTGCAGGATCGCCGGAAATTCGTCCGACGCCAGGCCGTCATGGAAGCGCGGCGCTCCGGCAAACAGCAGCGACGGCACAGCGCGCGTGGAGGAAAAACCTTCGCCGACCACGCCGCCGTCATGAAAGATGCTGGAAAATATGCTTCCGAAAATTCCGCCGCCGCCCGCATCGCCGCCACCTGGCGCGCCGCCGCCGCTTAAGAGGTTGCCGAACCAACCGGCGATGGGGCCGGTGACGTTCTGCTTGAAGAAGCTGTTGAGCACGTCTTTTTCGAGCGACTGCACCGCGCTGGCCAGGCTCTTCATATTGAATTTGCCGGTGGTCGCCATGTCGGTCAGCGCCGTGTTCACATCGTTGGCGGCTTTGCTGAATACATCGCTTGCCGCCTTCGATGCGTTGGTGGCTTCATCGGCGTATTTATGGAGTCCGGCGATGGCGCCATCCTCCCAGTTTTTGCTGTCCTGCAGCGATTTATAGTAAGCGTCCTTGAGCTTCTGATTGTAAATCTGGTCGACGATGTCGATGTAATGCTGGTTCGCTTCGGTGACACCGCCTAAGTCCTCGATCGTTTTTTCGCGCCAGGCGTCTATGCCTTCCTTCGCCGCCTGATAATTCGATTTGAGATGCGCCATCTCCTGGTTGATTTTTTCGACCGCCTTGTCGTGCGCTTGCGCGGCTTCCGTCGCGTCCTTCGTGGCCTGCTGCAGATCGTAAAAAGCGGCGGCCGTCTGCCTGGTCTGATCGATCTGTTCCTTCGAGGCCGAAGGGTTGAGCTTGTCGATTTCGGTTTGGATGAATTGCTGGCGCGGATCGGTGATGCTTTCCAGCTTGATGCGCTCTTTCAGCGAATCGACGACTTTCTGGTTGGCGTCGGCCAGCTTCTGCGCGGCTTCGGCTTCCTTTTCATTGATCTTGTCCAGCTGCACCTGTTTCAGCTTGTCGGCCAGCGCCAGTTCCTTTTCAATATCGGACTGGTTGCTTTTATCCGGCAGCAGTTCGTTCTGAATTTTCTGCTTCATCGCCGCGGTTTCGGCGAGGATTTTTTCCTCCTCGGTCTGCGTCTCCTTGGTGATCTTGTCGTTGAGGCTTTTTTCTATGCCGAGCAAAGCCTCGGCGTGTTCCTGCGCGATGGCGACGCGTTCCTTGGCGCGCGCGTCTTCTTTATCCTTTTCCTGCTGCGCCATCTGGTCTTGCAGCTTGGCCTTGCGTTCGGCCAGCTGGGTAAAGGCGGGATTATCAACCATCCCGAACAGGAAGGTATCGTTGCCCATGCCCTGGATGAGTTGCATCCGGGCATTGACTTCTTTCAGTTCCTCTTCGGCGGTCGGGCGGATTTCCTCGCGCAGCGCCTGGAACGCCTTCGCCATCCCGTTGAGGATGTTCTGCATCGTGCCGGATTCTTCGATATTTTCGCCCAGCGCGATCTTCATCTCCTTGAGCGACTCGGAGAAATTATGCGTGGCGCCGGTCAATCCCTGGTTCTGCGCTTCCGCCTGTCCGCCCACCGAATGCGCCAGCGCGTCGAGCAGCAGTTTTTGCGCCTCGGCCTGCTGGCCGGTTTCGACAAGGTTCTTGATATTCGCCTTCATCACCGGATCGAGCATAACACCGGCGCGGGTGAGCGCCGACATGCCGTTTACGGGGTCTTCCAAGGCGCGTCCCACGGCGCGCGCCGAGGCGGTAAGATCGCGGTCGAAGAGCGTCGAAATATCGAGCGTGGCTTTCAGCGCCTGGTCGAATATCTCGCTGTGGATTTTCTTGTAGGTGAGCAGGATCGCTTCCGATTGCTGCACCTGTTCGGCGGTAAATAGTGTCGTGTGCGCGTAGCCCTCGGCCAGCGCGGTCAGCTGCTCCTTCGATTGCCCCGCCGAAAATCCGGTGGCCTGCAGCACGGCATCGAGTTTGCGCTGCGCCTGATTGAACTTTTCCGCCTCGTCGACGGCGCTATGGATGGCCAGCGCGATAGCGCCGACCGCCGCCGCCGCGATCAGGCCTGCCGGCCCCAGCGCCGTCAGAACTCTACCGGCCGATCCGGCATGTTCGGCGAAATTCTCGAACGCGCCTTTGGCCTCTTCGACGGTTGTGTTGATCAGCTTGAGATTGTCGTTGGCCGGTTTCGTCGCCTCGCGGATTTTCTCCAGCGCTTTCTGGCCTTCCTCGCCGGTCAGCGTGAATTCGCGGCGCGCCTTGTCGCCGTCCATCACCGATATGCGCACCGATACGTCACGCGTCGCCATGCTGAATGTCCTTTATGCCAAGAAGCATCCCCGCTTCGGCGGAGCCGATCAGGGACGCGAAGGTTCGTTTTGAATAGCCGAGCGCTTCCGCCGCCTGCATCAGCGCCGTCAGGTCGAAGCCCAGCACGTTGCCCGAAGGCACGATGCGCAGCTGCGTGTCGCAGCGCAGGATGACGTCCCATGCCTCATAGCCTTCGATGGTCTGCAGGCTATTGATAAAATACGGGCATTGTTCGCCGTTCGCGCCACTGCCGCCACTCGCGCACGGCAGATCGTTTACGCGGCACTCCCGGCAGTAAGCGCTTCCGCCGCCGAAGTGCCATTTGCAGCGGGCGCTGAGACGTTTCCCTCCGTCTCCAGCAGCGATATCTGCGTGACGTAGACATTGAAAAAGTCCTGCGCCACCAGCCAGATATCCATCAGGCTGGATATATTCTGGTCGGAAACGGGCGCGGGAGCGACGCCAGCGGCATCGTACACTCCCGTCCATTCGATGATGGAAAGCCGCGCCAGCGCTTTGATCAGGAGGCTGTCACTCGCTCCTTTGCGCTGCGCGTCGTTGGCGGGGTCGAGTTCGCCGCTATCGACCATGAGCCGGTAATCGGCGAGCGACAACGCGCGCGCCGCGCTCATGACGGCGGTGGAAATGGGCTTGACCCTGATCCGCACGTTGCTCGGCAGGTCGATCCAGTAGGGTTCGGTTTTAATGTCCAGTTTAAGCATATGCGACCACATCGTTTTTAAGGGTTACGGTGACGGATTTTCCGAGGCTGTCGTTATAAGCCGCCTCCCAGTTGAACACGGCCTGCACGCCGCCCGGCCCGCTGATCTGCATCTTGGGCTTGGGCAGGAAGACCGAATGGAATGTCCAGTTGAGCAGGTAGTTATTGGCGTCGAGTCCGGGGAACTGGTATTGCAGCTGCAACTGGATCGAATTGCCGTTAATGGCGTCGGTGAGCAGCGTCAGGTCGGCGAAGCGCAGGTCGATGGTGCCGTTGGCGGCGATCAGCGTCGGGTCGATGCTGTCGATCAGCGCGTCGGTGCGCAGCGCCTTTACGTCCTGCAGCCCGTTGGAATAGTTGAGCTTCGCGCCGGTGACGTTCGCCAGCGCAGCGCCTTTGCGCAGGATCGAGCCGTTGAACTGGCTGAAGGGCTTATAAATCCTCGTCGTCGGCGTGCCGCCGCCCGACGTGGTATTAATGACTTCGCCCTGCGCCATGATCTTAAGCGTCGATTTCGCGCCGCCAGTGCGCTGAAAGTCCATCGCCATCGATTCCAGCATGCAGCCGGTATTAAGCGCGTAAGCCGGTACGTTCAGATGCCCGACTTCCGCCGTGAAGGAAGGCAGCGTCGTGGCGCCGCTGATATAGACGTGGGTATAGCCGCCGCCCGACATCGTGGTACCGCTGACCACGGCGTTTGGGTTGCCGGAGGCGAGCGTGAAGGCGTTGCCAGCCGCGCCGACCGTTTTATAGGTGATAGTGAGCGCGGTCGCGGTTCCGGCATAGCTCGAAACGTTGATGCTGCTGTTGGCGGAGGCGTTCAGGTCGCTTGCCAGCTGCGTCATCGTAGCGCTTAAAGACCCTTGGATGTTGGTCTGGTTGCCGGTAGCGCCGCTGGCGACGAACGTCCAGGTCACGCTGTTGACGATGATCGTATTGGTGGCGGTGGGATTGAGGGTGAAGGTAATCGATCCGGTAGCGGCGACGCCGGTATCGGTCGACGGCCCCATCAGGAATTGCAGCCACCTGCCGAAATCGCGCGGCTCCACGGCGACTATCAAATCACCCTGTGCCTTCATGATATCGCGGAACGGCACACGCGGTTCGCGCCCCAGCCCCAGGAGCGGGTCTTTGATCAGCGGCTGCTCGGCGCCGATCGTGCTTGAGAAAAAGGACATTTTCTCGAAATTGCCACCGGGCGCTACGCCGTAGGTAGATTCTTTGAGGACGAGCAGTTGCGTTGCCGTCCCATAGGAACGTGACATAGGAATCTCCTTGCTGGTTAGGGTTTAATTAAGCGAGTCGTTCGTTGTAAAGCGCACCATGACGGAAAGCGTCGCCATCTTGACGGTGGGCGCTCCTTCGATTGGCTGTTCAATAAAGGCGGGCGCTTCGGCTTCTATCCATTCGGCAATGCCGCCTAAGCTACGGTTTGTGGTGATGACAGTGCCGATGCTGTTTAATAGTGCATCGAGTTGGCTGTTGCGTAGGGAGCTATCGGGGTTTTGCACCAGCACTTCGAGATGTACCAGATGCTGGTAAATATAAGTGAGCGGCGAGAGCAGCACTTCCGGCTGTTCCGACGCGCCGTCGCGCATAATGATCAATCCGCCCTCCACTTTCTGAGGATTATCAAGATTGCGGTAGACACTGACCGATGTTGTCTGCAGCGTCAGCAGATCGCTAAAGAGTGCCGATAATATTTGCTCACGTTTGCTTGCCATGATCAGTCCTTAATATCCGGCCAGTTAGCGATGATTTTTTCCGGCAGGGAATCCTGCCATTTATCGGCGACCATATCGATGTCGAGCTTCTTTTTCATTGTGACCTGCGGCACGAGAAAGAACATCGGTACCGTCGTCACCCGACCGCTGCGTTGCGCTGCTGCCGACGCCATGCGAAATCCGCCGCGCATGCCGGTGCGGGCGCTTAAGTCATCGACCACCAGCAGCGACACCGCGCCGGGACGGTAGACGAAGCGCAGCTTGCCGACACTGGCTTCGGGGAAGTTCGTCGGATTGATACGCTTGCCGTCCGTGCCGCGCTTCGGCGCGGAGGGCGTGGGGATAGCGAGGAAAAATCCTTTATTACTTTT
>JAGWIM010000089.1 GCA_028873525.1 Pseudomonadota bacterium | reverse complement strand
TATGCCGCGCGCGGGACAGGCCAAGCAGAATCTGGTTGGCGATTTGAATCGGCGCCGGCATCAGCGCCTCGGTTTCATTGCAGGCGAAGCCGAACATGATGCCCTGGTCGCCCGCGCCTTCATCCTTCTCGTGACCGGCGTCAACGCCCATGGCGATATCCGCCGACTGGTGATGCAGCAGCACCTTCACTTCCAGTTCCTCGGCGTGGAAGCCCGCCTGCGCGTAACCGATTTCGCGCACTTTTTCGCGCACGATGTGTTCAACCGCCTCGCGCGTCGTCACCTCTTCAGCGCCGCGCGTTTCACCCGCCACCAATACATAATTGGTGGTCGCCAGCGTTTCGACGGCGGCGCGGGCGTGCGGATTATGCGACAGCATGGCATCGACGATGGCGTCGGAAATCTGGTCGCAGACTTTGTCGGGATGCCCTTCAGCCACCGACTCGCTGGTGAAGACGTAATGGTTGCGGCTGGAAAAACGATCGGACATGGCTTAGGCCTTTTGTTTATAACGGTGGAGGCAAGCGAACCAAATCCCCACCGGAAAAGAGACGCCACCCTAGCGGGAGGCGCGGGCAAGTCAAGGGCAATAAACCGGCATTTTTTCCTGTTTATTCCGTATTATTTTCGCATTTTTCCTGAATTATTCCGGGTTTTCGTCCGGTTTTTTTCTATTTATTTCGTATTTTTTTGCGCTATTCGAGGATGGCTTTATGCTCGGCGATGGCGCGCACGAGGTCGGCCAGCCGCTTACGTACCGGCTGCTCGCGGATGCGCTTGAAGGCTTTCATCATCTCCAGCGATTCGCGGTCCGAAACGCGCTTGTGGTTATGATCGAACTGCTCGCTTTCCTCGGCGAAGCCCGATGCGCCACCGGCCTGCTCCAGCCCATCGAAAAAATAGGCCACCGGCACATGCATGAAATGTGCGAATTCATAAAGACGGTTGGAATTCATGGCATTGGCGCCTTTTTCATATTTCTGCACCTGCTGAAACGTAATGCCGACCGCTTTGGCCACCGCTTCCTGGCTTAGCCCCATCATGGTACGGCGCAACCGCAGCCGCTTGCCCACATACGTATCAATATCCTGTTTTGACATAGTATTCCAAAACACCGCCAATGTTATTTCCGTATACTCATCGCATAATTCATGCAACTTGCAAGCGAATTATATTAAATTTTATGTAGTTCTTCTCTGCTTTATAGTTAAGAAAATCACCGCTAAGATTAAAATAAGTAATAATAAATTACCATTCCTGCCGAAAACCGTCGGCTCCGGCTGGGCAACCGGTAACCCCGTATCCATGACGCCCTGCACACCCAGTGTCAACGAAGAAATAACCCTACCGAAACTATCAACTATTGCCGTAATCCCGGTGTTGGCGACACGCACCAGCGGCACCCCCTGCTCGACGGCGCGCATCCGCGCCATCTCGAAATGCTGGCGCGGCCCGATGCTGTCGCCGAACCAGGCGTCATTCGTCACGTTAAGCAGCAACCCAGGCCTTTCCGGCGGCAGGCGGCCGGGAAATATCGCCTCGTAGCATATCATGGGAAATATAGGCGGCAAGCCCGGCCATTCAAGGGTCTCACGCCCGGGGCCGCGCGAAAAATCAATGTCGCCGGCCGGCGTCGTCAGGAATTCCGGCAACCATTTGCGAAACGGCAGGAATTCGCCGAACGGCACCAGCCTGGCCTTGTCATATGTGCCGACAATATCACCATGATGGTTAATCGCAACCAGGCTATTCCAGATACGGAAATTTGCCGCTTCGCGCTTCGCAGGATTTATACCTTCGGCGCGCAGCGCGCCGGTTATAAGGACAACGCCGGGCGGGACGCCGTTCCCCAGCGCGCGCGCCAGCGGCGTGTGCGCCCTGACAGGAAAAGGTACGGCGGTTTCCGGCCAGATGACGTGCGTCGCCTTGTCCAGTCCCGGCAATTGCGTCAACCGCAGGTAAGTTTCCACGCCCTGCATCTGCAGTTTTGGATCCCATTTGTCCGACTGCGGCACATTGCCCTGCACCAGCCTCAGGCGAACGCCCGACACGTTGCGCGCACTTGCGGGAATCCGGCCGGCTTCGTGCAAGCGCCAGCCGCCCCAACCCATGCCGGCGGCAAACAGGATCCATATGGCAATCAAAAAGAGAACGGCACTTTTTTTATCCCCCCTCTCCCTGTGGGAGGAGGCCAGGGAGAGTGGTTCATTTTTTAAAGATACCCCCTGCCCCTCTCCCACAAAGGGGGAGGGGAAAATTACAGCGAATGAACTCCCCAGCAGCACGGCAAAAAAAGTCAGGCCGTAGACGCCGACCAGCGAGGCCATCTGCACACTGACATCGGAAAAACCAAAACTATACCCGGCGAGGTTCCATGGAAACCCGCCGAATAAATGCCCGCGCGCATATTCCACGCATGTCCAGACAACGCTGAAGATAAATATTCTTACTTTTTTATTCTCCCCGTGAACGGGGGGGATAAGCAATATGGTCAGCCAGCAGGCGACGCCGCAGTAAACGGCGATAACGGCGGTCAACCCGAACAACGCGAACGGAATCAGCCAGGCGAATTTTTCCGGGTCGGTCATCAGCGCGATGCAGAACCAGTACAGCCCGCTGATGTAAAACCCATAGCCCCACCACCAGCCGTCCCAGAAGGCGCGCCTGCCTGTCGGGGCGTTTTCCATCAGCCACAGCAGCCCGGCGAAGGCAGGGATGATGAGCGGAAAAATAAAAAACGGCGCCAGCGTCAACGTCGCCATCACGCCACAGAGAAAAGCAACCGCATTGCGTTTCCAGCCGGTGGGGTTGGCGATAGACGGTGATAATTTACCTATCATTCTGCATTCAACCGAGAGGGATAAATTGGCCAGGCCATTTTATATTCGCGGCGCCGGACCCGGGTAAACAACACTCTGATCTTTTTTTATTGCTTCCGCACTTTCTTTAATCGGGGTATGGCCGTTTCGGCGTCGGCAAGGCATCGTGCCAACCAATTTTTCCGTTGTCCAGGTGTTTATATTCCGTCGCTCCCGCGAAAGCAGGGAGTCTTGTTTCATTATGGCCAAGGATTATCCTTTCGACGCCTCCACCCCGAACAATTGCAGCAGCAGCTTCAGCGCTTTGCCGCGCCCGCTGGCAAGCTCCGGGTCAACCTGCAAAAACCGGCGCATGTCGTCACGCGCCTGCTGCAATAATTCTCGGTGCCGGAACAGATCGGTGAAAATGAAGCGCGGCAGCCCGCTTTGCCGCAATCCCAGCAAATCCCCGCCGCCGCGCAATTTCAAATCCTCCTCGGCGATGCGGAACCCGTCGCCGGTCTCGCGCAGAACGCTCAAGCGTACCAGGGAAGGATTCGGGCTGTTTTCTTCGCCCTGAATCCTTTCATCATATAATAAAACACACGCGCTCGGCTTATCCCCGCGCCCGACGCGCCCGCGCAACTGGTGCAGTTGCGACAGGCCGAACCGCTCGGCATGCTCGACCACCATAATCGTCGCGTCGCGCACGTCGACGCCGACCTCGACCACCGTCGTCGCCACCAGCAATCTTGTTTTTCCCGATGCAAAATCCCGCATCGCTTCATCGCGCGCCTCAGCCTTCATCCGCCCATGCACCAGCCCGGCCACCGGCCCGAACCGCGCCCTGAATTCGGCGAAGCGGGATTTGGCGGCGGCTAAATCATCGTGGAACGTGGCGGCGTGATTATCCTCCTGCCACGCGTCACGTTCCACGTTCCATGATTCTTCAATCAGCGGGCAAATCCAGTACGCCTTCTCTCCCCGCTCCAGCGCCGCCTTCATCCGTTCCACCACTTCCTGATAACGCGCCAACGGAATAACGCGCGTTGCAATCGCCTGCCTGCCCGCGGGCTTTTCGGTGAGCTGCGAAATGTCCATGTCGCCGTAGATGGTCATGGCAAGCGAGCGCGGAATCGGCGTGGCGCTCATATGCAGCACATGCGGCGCATTGCCCTTGGCGGTGAGCGCCGTGCGCTGGCTCACGCCGAAGCGGTGCTGCTCGTCAATCACCGCCAGCGCCAGGTTTTTGAATTCGACATGCTCCTGGAACAGCGCGTGCGTGCCGATGATGAGGCTGGTTTTTCCGCCGGCGATGCCGGCAAGCACTTCCTCGCGCTCCCTGCCCTTGACGCTGCCGGTGAGCAGGCAAACCGCCCCGGCCGGCGGGATATTCTGGACAAGCTTTGAAATCACCTCGTAATGTTGCATCGCAATAAGCTCGGTCGGCGCCATGAGCGCCGCCTGCAGGCCTTGCTCGGCGGCGCGCAGCATGGCAAGCAGGGCCACGATCGTCTTGCCGCTGCCGACATCACCCTGCAGCAGCCGTCCCATGCGGCGACCGGTGGCCATGTCTTCATAAATCTCACGCAACGCTTTGTGCTGGCCTTGCGTCAGCGCGAACGGCAATGACTGGATAAGCGCTTCCGTATATTCGCCGGTTCCCTTGATGATTTCGCCCGCCTGCTGCCGCATATGACGGCGCCGCATGGCCAGGTGCAATTGGTTCGCCAGCATTTCGTCACAGGCGAGCCGCAGGCGCGGCGGGGACTCAGGCGATAAATCTTCCTCCGACGCAGGATGGTGTACCTGGCGCAATGCTTCTTTCCATGCCGGCCATTTTTCTTTTTGTGCGCTTTCCGACCACTCCGGCAGTTCCGGCAGTTTTTCCAGCGCGCCCGCAACGATGCTTGCGATGCGCCGCGAGGTGATGCCGGCGGTCAGCGGGTAGACCGGCTCGACCGTCTGCACCTCGGCGAGCTTCTCCACCGGCGCGATGATGTCGGGATGCGGCATCTGCAGCCGGTAATCGAAATGCTCGCAGCGGCCGCTGATGATGCGCTTTTGCCCGGCCGGCAGCGCCGACAGAAGATAATCCTCGCTGGCATGGAAAAAAATCAGCGTGATGTCGCCGGTGTCATTGGAGCAAAGCACTTTATACGGCGTTTTGCCGCGCCGCTTCGGCGGCTGGTGCTCGTCCACCGTCACCACGAAGGTGGCGACGACGCCCTCCGGCACGGCGGAAAGCGGGCAGGTGAACCGCCGGTCCACGATGCCGACCGGCAGGTGAAACAACACATCGCGGACGATGGGCACGGCCCCGCCGGCGGCCACGGTGGCGGGCGGCAGCAACCGTTCCAGCGCTTTGGCCGTGGCGCCGCCGATACCCTTCAGCCGGGTAACGGGGGAAAAAAGAAAATAGAGTGATTCAGGGCGCATGGCGGCGGCTCTCGTTGCCGCCAGTATCGCGGTTTCAACCGCCGCTGGCAACCGGCAATTACTCTACCTCGATGAGCGCATTGATGCCCTGCGCACCCATGTTTTCAATGGCGGCGCTGCAATCCTCTATCACGCTCTTTTCGCTGACGCGCCCGCCGATGCGGCAGAAGCTGATGCTCACCGAGAGGCCGATGCTGGTCTTGTCGGGCAGAAGGATGGGATTGGCGGCAATCTGCCAGCGCAGGCGGTTGAACACCATGCGCGCCGATTCGGGCGTGGTGTCAATCAACAGCACGCCGAGGCGCTTGTACAATATGCTGCCCACCACGTCGTCGGGACGCAGCCCCTGCCGGCAGATCGCGGCGATGTGCCGCATCATGGCGTGGCAGGCCGGGCGGCCATACTGCGAAAACAATTCATCGTAATGATCGAGATGCAGGATGGCAAAGCAGGAGCGCAGGTCGCTCTTGTTGCTGTAATAGCCCATCAGTTCGACGTCTTTTTCCAGCGAATGGCGGTCGGGCAGGCCGGTATCTTCATCAAGCACTTCATGCCCCTTGAAATTGTCCTCGATGGCCTTGCGCAACGCTTCGTTCCGGCGCAAACCAGTCTTGTCCTGCAGCACCAGCTTGAAATGAATGGCATCGCCGGTCGATTCGGTACGCACGACTTTCAGCCGGTAGCCGGCTTCCTTGCCGTCCTGCCCGATGATGGAAAAGCTCTGCACCTTGGAGAGCACCTGGCCGACATCGTTGGCGTCGCGCTCGAACTCAACATATTCATTCAGCATCTCGGCGATGCGCGGCGGCAAAAGCTGTTGCAATGGCCGGCCGGCCATATCACGGCTGCGGTAACCGAGCATGTCCTCGGCTTCCTTGTTCAGGTCGTTGATTTCTATCGACTTGGCGCGATTATTCTGGCAAATGGTGACGACGGCATCGTTGCTGCGGTATCCCAGTAACATAGCAATTCCTGAATCAACTCTTTACCATCGAATGCAAGCAGCCTGTTTTACCCTACTGCCATAAGATAAACAAATGATTAATACGGAAGAGATCTGCCGCAAGCGCCTGCGCTATCGAAGCTGGCATCGCGGCTGCAAGGAAACCGACCTGCTGCTGGGGCGCTTCGCCGATGAAAAGCTGGCCGTATTGCCGCCGGTGCAGCTTGCCGCATATGAGCGGCTGCTGGAGGAAAGCGACGCCGACATCTGGGACTGGATCAACGGCCACGACGCACCGGAGGAATACGCGGAATTGCTGGAGTCATTAAAGTGCTTAGTGCCAGGTGCTTAGTCCATGTCCAGTCATTATGAATTCTCCAATACCAGGCACTAGGCACCCATCACCCGGCGCCGCTCTTTCCGGCGTTCCCGCCGCCGCCGAGCCATTGGCGCTGGCCGAATTGCTGGCGGGGAAATACGGCAGCGCGCCGAAAACCATTTTGCACATCGCCGCCTCCGACCGTGCGCTGGGCATGATGGAAGCGGCTCTTTCCTTCTTCGCGCCCGGAGCCGAGATACTGCGTTTTCCGGCATGGGACTGCCTGCCGTACGACCGCGCCTCGCCCCTGCCGTCGCTGATGGCTGATCGCATACGCACGCTGGCGACGCTTACAAAATATTCCCCTCTCCCCACCCCGCTCCCGCAAGCGGGAGCGGGCGAACAACGCATCATCCTCACCACCGCCAGCGCCGTCCTGCAAAAACTGCCGCCGCGCGGCATATTGCGCGAAGCGGCTTTCCCGCTCGAAAGAAACAGGCCGCTCGACCGCGACGCGCTGGTTGCGCATTTGATTTCGCACGGCTACCGCCGCAGCGGCAAGGCGATGGAGCCGGGCGAATTCGCCCTGCGCGGCGGCATCATCGACATCGTGCCGCCCGGCATGAGCGAAGGCGTGCGCGTCGATTTATCCGGCGACGACATCGAAACCATCCGCCCCTTCGACCCGCTGACGCAAATCACCAAAGGCGCGCTGGAAAAAATCGCGCTGCACCCGGCCAGCGAGATACGCCTCACCGCCGAAACCATCGAACATTTCCGCAACAGCTACCGCGAACGGTTCGGCGCGGTCGGCAGAGACGATCCGTTCTACGAAGCCGTCTCGCAGGGGCAATATTACATCGGCATGGAGCACTGGCTGCCGCTCTTT
>JAGWIM010000088.1 GCA_028873525.1 Pseudomonadota bacterium | reverse complement strand
CCGAGATCGGCGGTGAACGTCACCACCTCGCACTCGTACTTCTCCTGCAACCAGCGCAGGATGACGCTGGTATCCAGCCCGCCCGAATAGGCGAGAACGACTTTACGGATTCTTTGGGTCATAGGTTTCTCAATGTTCGTGAAACGGGAGAAGTTTTTGTAAGGAAGCCATGACGCCTTGTCTATCGTTCTCATGCAACACGCCTATTTTTTCCAGGATGAGCGTATCCACCAGCGTCATCAGTTTCATGCGTACCAGACAGGGCTTGAGCAACCCGGCCTCGAACGGATGCAGCAGCGGCACATCCAACGGGAACGAAGAATACGCCGCCGATGTAATCATAGCCGCCAGAAAATGGCGCGAGGAACGATTGAACGCATTGAATGAGGAAACAACCAGCGCCGGACGCGTCTTTACACCCGAAAGATCGGTGAAAACAAATGGCACCCGGACAATATCAAGCTGTCTTGTGGGGTTGCCATGGCGGAAGGAGATCGTCATCTTCGTCAGACTGCCACTCGGTCATGGTTTGCGCCATCAACTGCATATATTCCGTTTCCGTGGGTTCGCTGAGATCCAGCGGTATCTCCTTATTCAGCACAACCTTGTCGTTCTCAATATCAAAGCGCACCATATCCCCCTTGCCCAATCCAAGAAACTGTCTTATCTCTTGTGGTATGGTCGTTTGATATTTGGATGTTAATTTACTCACTTCCATCCTCTGACGGTAATACGGTAATACGGTAATGTCAAGTCGATAAAAACAAAAAATGGAGCGTATATGGCCGAAAAATTACAGAATATTCAGGATGTTTTCTTAAACACCCTGCGAAAAAAGAAAATCCCGGTAACTGTTTTCCTCTCCAACGGCGTCAAGCTGCAGGGCAATATCACGGGGTTTGACAATTTCTCGCTGCTGCTGCGCCGCGGGCCGCAGGTGCAGCTCGTCTACAAGCACACCATCGCCACCGTCGTGCCGTCGGCAGCCGTGACGCTGCGCGAGGAAGAGGGCGCGGGCGAGGCGCCGGTGCTGGCCGCCGTCGGAGAATAGTTACAGCGGATGCCCCAATCTGTCCTGGTGCTGCACCCGTATTTCAAACGGAAGCCGTCCGGCCTGCGCCATCCTGAATCCTGTCTCGAAGAAGCCATCGGGCTTGCCCATGCGATTGATTTAGAGGTGGCGGATACCGCCATTGTGCCGCTGGATAAGCCGACGTCCGCAACTTTTATCGGCTCCGGCAAAGTTGAGGAACTCAAGGGCAGGATTGCCGCCGCCGACATCCAGCTCGCCGTCATCAACTACACGCTCTCGCCGGTGCAGCAGCGCAATCTTGAAACCGCGTGGGGCTGCAAAGTCATCGACCGCACGGCGCTCATCCTCGAAATTTTCGGCGCCCGCGCCGCGACGCACGAAGGCAAATTGCAGGTCGAACTGGCGGCGCTTGAATACCAGAAAGGCCGGCTGGTGCGCTCATGGACACATCTGGAGCGCCAGCGCGGCGGCTTTGGATTCCTGGGCGGCCCCGGCGAATCGCAGATCGAAATCGACCGGCGGCTCATCCGCGACCGCATCGCCAAAATCAAAAAGCAACTGGAGCAGGTGACGCGCACGCGCGCGCTGCACCGCAAGACGCGCCGCGACGTGCCTTACCCCGTCGTCGCGCTGGTCGGCTACACCAACGCCGGGAAATCGACGCTGTTCAACCGGCTGACCGGCGCGCACGTGCTGTCGATGGATAAATTATTCGCCACGCTCGACCCGACCATGCGATCGTTTTCGCTTCCCGGCGGCGGCAAGGCGATTCTCTCCGACACGGTGGGCTTCGTCTCCGATTTGCCGACCGAGCTGGTCGCCGCTTTCCGCGCCACGCTTGAAGAAGTGCTGGAGGCCGATATGCTGCTGCATGTGCGCGACGTTTCGCACCCGGATGCGCAGGCGCAGAAACGCGACGTCGAAGACGTGCTGAAAAAACTCTTCGGGGCGCCGCCGGAAAACATCATCGAGGTGTGCAACAAGATTGACAAGCTTACTTCCCCCTCCTCCCGCGGGGGGGATGGCCGGGGAGGGGATGCGTATATTTCCGCCTTCACCGGCGAAGGCGTGGACGCGTTGCTGCATATGATCGCGCGCGGAATGGAGCGGCGATTTTTCGCCCGCGCCGAGTTCACGCTTCCCGCCGGCGACGGCAAGGCGATGGCATGGCTGCACGCGCACGGCAAAGTGGTGGAACAGCGCGTCGAAGAGGATTACATCCATGTCAGCGTGCAGTTGTCGCCGGAAAATATCCACCGCTTTGAACAGCTTCATGCCGTGCGTCTTTAAGTCGCCATCCCCGTGACGCTCCGGTCGCGTGCAATACATCCCCTTCCACAGGGGGCAAAATTAAAAAGCCAGCGGCCATCGTGCTTTCGGCTCGAAATCCAGCCCGTCCACCATCCCAAGCCTGAACCGCTCGATGCCCGCCCAGGCGATCATGGCGGCGTTGTCGGTGCAGAGCGCAACCGGCGGGGCGATGAGTTCCATGCCGAATCCGCGCGTTGTTTTTTCCAGCCGCCCGCGCAGATACTGATTCGCCGCAACGCCGCCCGATAATATAAATGCCGTACCCTGCGGACAGCGTTCCCGGAAGAGGCGAATCGCATTTTTCGCGCGGTCGCACAGGCTTTCGGCGGCGGCGCGTTGGAACGAGGAGCAGAGATCGGCGATCCGGGTATCGGGAGACGGCTGACGGCTGACGGAAGTATCTTTCTCATCCGACGCCTGATACCCGGCGCCTGACATCTCCCGTACCGCCTGCCTCACCGCCGTCTTCAGCCCGGAAAAAGAAAAATCGCAGCCCTCGCGACCCTTCATCGGCACGGGAAATGCGTACGCATGTTCGTTGCCCTGCCGCGCCAGCTTTTCCACCGCCGGACCTCCGGGGTAAGGAAGGCCAAGCATCTTGGCCACTTTGTCGAAACATTCGCCCAGCGCATCGTCCACCGTGCCGCCAAGCCGCTGATAACGGCCGACGCCTTCGACAATCAAAAACTGGCAATGCCCGCCGGACACCAGCAACAATAAAAACGGAAACGCCACATCGTTCGTCAGCCGCACGGTGAGCGCATGGCCTTCGAGATGGTTGACGGCGATAAAAGGCTTTCCCGCCACCGAGGCGATGGCCTTGGCCGTCATCACGCCGACGATGACGCCGCCGATCAGCCCCGGCCCACCGGTGGCGGCGATGGCGTCCATATCGGAAAGCCGCGCGTCCGCCTTACCCAGCGCCTGCCCGATGACGGATTCGATATGGTTGAGGTGCGCCCGCGCCGCAATTTCCGGCACGACGCCGCCGTACGGCAGATGCTCGGCGGTTTGCGACAGCACAATGTTGGCGCGAATTTCCTTCGCGTCCGACACGACGGCGGCGGCCGTCTCATCGCAGCTTGTTTCGATGCCGAGGATTAAGGCCATGATATTTTAAGTTTCAGGTTTCAGGTTTCAGGTATATATAATGCCAACGCCTGATAGCTGAAAGCTAAACCTATGAAAATCGGCACCCGTAAAAGCCCGCTCGCCCTCGCCCAGGCGGCAGAAGTGCGCGACCGGCTGCTGGAAGCGTGGCCGGAGCTGGTCGTCGAGCTGGCGCCGATGGCAACCGGCGGCGATAATTTTGCGGGAGCGTTGGCCGACGCCGGGGGCAAAGGACTGTTCACCAAGGAACTGGAAGAAGCACTGCAGGACGGACGCATCGACGTTGCCGTGCATTCGGTGAAAGACATGCAGACCGTGCTGCCGGACGGGCTTATTATCGGCTGTATCCTTGAACGCGAAGACCCGCGCGATATGCTGGTCGGCGAGGGGCTTCGCTCGCTGGAAGACTTGCCGAAGGGCGCAAAACTGGGCACCTCGTCGCTCAGGCGTGCGGCGCAGGTGTTGATGCAAAGGCCGGATGTGCGAATCGTTCCGCTGCGCGGCAACGTGCAGACGCGGCTGGCTAAAGTGCAGAAGGGCGAGATTGCCGCTACGTTGCTCGCCAGGGCCGGGCTGAACCGGCTTGACATGCACGACGTGCCGGGCGGGCTGCTTTCGGCTGACGAGTTTATCCCGGCGGTCGGGCAGGGGGCGCTGGGCATCGAATGCCGCGAAAATGACGCAAAAACCATGGAACTGCTGGCGCCGCTGGCTGATGCCGATACCGAACGGGCGGTGCTGTGCGAGCGCGCCTTCCTGCAGGCGCTGGACGGCTCCTGCCGCACGCCGATTGCCGGCTACGCGACGGTGGAGCAGGGCTGGCTGCAATTCCACGGCCTCATCGCCAAACCCGACGGCAGCGAATTCCACACCATAGAAACCAGCGGCGCCGCCGAAAACGCCATGCGGCTTGGCGAACAGGCCGGGCAGGAATTATTGCAGAAAGCCGGCGCCGACTTTGCAAGGCATTGCCGGGAACATCGCCAATAGCCGGCAAACCGGTTTTCACTCATTTTTGTCGGCGGCGGCCTATTTTGCTTGCATTTCTCCGCGCTTTGAGCTATCAGGCACGCCTTAAACAGAAGGAACCTCCATTATGAAACAAGGCATCCATCCCGATTATCATAAAATCACCGTCGCCATGACCGACGGCAGCAAGTATGAAACCCATTCCACCTGGGGCAAGGAAGGCGACGTGCTGCAGCTCGACGTCGACCCGAAAACGCACCCGGCGTGGGTCGGCGGCATCAACCTGCGCAAGACCGGCCAGATGGAAAAATTCCAGAACAAGTTCGGGGATTTCGCCGCCGCCGCCAAGGCGCCCAGGAAGGAAGCCGCCGCCGCGCCGAAGAAAAAAGAAGCCAAGCCCGAGGGCAAGCCGGAATAGCCGTTTTCCTCAGGCGCTCTCGGCCATATTCTCGCGCGGTTCGGCCAGCAGCGCCTTTTTCTTTAAGTACACGCGCAGCGCCGCCTCGAGCTGCGGCCAGGAAATGCCGGTTTCACCGTCAAACTGCTCGCCGGCGATGGTGAATACCTCCATCGCCTCCGCATCGCTGATTTTCGGCAGGTTCTGTTGCTCGCAGATGAAATGTACATCGTCTGCGTGCCACAGATTGTCGACGAAATAGCCGAATGATTTTAGCAATGCTTTCGTGGCCTGGATGATAGTGTCGGTGTGCGGGTCCATAGTTAATCCTCATGTCAGCGATTAGGATTTATCTTAATAATGATTAATAGTTAATAATATATTAAAAAAAGCGCTTTTATCTGATTATTATTCTCTATATCGGCTTATGGCAGAGGAAAAAATGAGTTTCATTTACTAAAAATATATCTAATGCGGTAACTTATTAATAATTATCCGCTCGATAGAACAAAGCAAATAAATATCAAAAAATGCAAAAAAACAGGGTGGGGGGTGTTGCCATTTTTCATTTGACGCTTATATCCCTGTCAGACCCAATCCTGTGGACTGCGCTGACAGCAGCGCGGGATCGGGAATAGACATAACGGAATCCTGGGCAATCCGCCTTCGCTGAGGCTGCGGCGTGATTCGCGGGATTTATAAAAGGAGCATTCTATGAGCAAGATTATCGGCATTGATCTGGGTACCACCAATAGCTGCGTCGCCATTATGGAAGGCGCGCAGGTCAAGGTCATTCACAGCCAGGAGGGGCGCAACGTCGTCCCCTCGATTGTCGCCTTCACGGATTCCGGCGAACGCCTCGTCGGCGACGGCGCCAAGCGCCAGGCGGTCACCAACCCTGAAAATACGTTGTTTGCCATCAAGCGGCTGGTCGGCCGCAATTTCAACGATCCCATGGTGAAAAAAGACATGGGGCTGGTGCCTTATAAGATAGTGAAGGCGGACAACGGCGACGCCTGGGTGGACGTGCGCGGCGAGAAATACAGCCCGAGCCAGGTCAGCGCCTTCGTCCTGACCAAGATGAAAGACGTGGCTGAAACCTATCTCGGTGAAAAAGTGTCGCAGGCGGTCATCACCGTGCCGGCCTATTTCAACGACGCGCAGCGCCAGGCGACCAAGGATGCCGGCCGCATCGCCGGCCTCGAAGTGCTGCGCATCATCAACGAACCGACGGCGGCGGCGCTGGCCTACGGCATGGACAAGGACAAGAAAGCCGGCGGTACGATTGCCGTCTACGATTTAGGCGGCGGCACGTTCGACGTGTCCATTCTGGAGATTGACGACGGTGTGTTCGAGGTGAAAGCCACCAACGGCGATACGTTCTTAGGCGGCGAGGATTTCGACAAGCGCATCATTGATTTCCTGGCCGACGAATTCAAGCGCGACCAGGGCATCGATTTGCGCGGCGACAAACTGGCGTTGCAGCGCCTGAAAGAAGCGGCGGAAAAGGCGAAAATCGAACTTTCCAATTCGTTGCAGACCGATGTCAACCTGCCCTTCATCACGGCTGACCAGAATGGCCCGAAACACCTCAACATCAAGCTGACGCGCGCCAAGCTGGAATCGCTGGTCGATGATTTAATCCAGAAGACCATCGGGCCGTGCAAAAGCGCGCTGAAAGATGCCGGGCTTACGGCCAAGGACATCGACGAGGTCATCCTGGTGGGCGGCATGACGCGGATGCCAAAAGTCATCGAGAAGGTGAAGGAATTTTTCGGCAAGGAGCCGCATAAGGGCGTGAACCCCGACGAGGTGGTGGCGATGGGCGCCGCCATTCAGGGCGCCGTGCTGCGCGGCGACGTGAAAGACGTGCTGTTGCTCGACGTGACGCCGCTCAGCCTCGGCATCGAGACGCTGGGCGGCGTGTTTACGCGGCTCATCGACCGCAACACGACGATTCCAACCAAGAAATCGCAGGTGTTCTCGACGGCTGACGATAACCAGACGGCGGTCACCATCCGCGTCTTCCAGGGTGAGCGCGAAATGGCCGCCGATAATAAACTGCTCGGCCAGTTCGACCTCGTCGGCATTCCCCCCGCCCCACGCGGTATGCCGCAGGTGGAAGTCACCTTCGACATCGACGCCAACGGCATCGTGAACGTAAGCGCCAAGGACAAGGCCACCGGCAAGGAGCAGCAGATCCGCATCCAGGCGAGCGGCGGGCTTTCCGAAGGCGACATCGAAAAGATGGTCAAGGAAGCCGAGGCGCATGCCGAGGAAGATAAAAAGCGCCGCCACAAGGTGGAGCTGAAAAACCAGGCCGAAGGATTGATTCATGCCTCCGAGAAAAATATCAAGGAGCATGGCGACAAGATTCCGGCGGACGACAAGGCGGCGATTGAAAAAGACGTCCAGTCGCTGAAAGACGCGGTAGCTGCTGATGACGACACGCGCATCGAGCAGGCGACGCAGGCGCTCACCCAGTCTTCCATGAAGCTCGGCGAGGCGCTCTACAAGGCCGAACAGGCCAAGCAGCAAGGTGCTGCCGGCGACCAGACCACATCCGAGGCAAAGGACGCGGAAACCAACGAAGGCGGCGTCGTCGATGCGACCTTCGAGGAAGTGGATGACAAGAAGAAGAAACAGGGATAAAGTGCATAAACTTCAAATTTTAGGAGGGAATAATGTATAGTAAAGCAATTAAGGCAGTCCACGACGCCTTAAACACTTCTCCGCGCGAATGTGCTCTAGATGCTTTAAGATCACTCGTTATAAGAACAGATTACAATTATGGAGACACCAAGGCCGTCGATCCCAACTCGATGTGGGGAAACTTACCGCATATC
>JAGWIM010000010.1 GCA_028873525.1 Pseudomonadota bacterium | reverse complement strand
GTTCAAAATTAACATTTACTTCTTGCTGCATTATATTCGGTTTGTTGTATTCAACCGCGATTGAATCTAACTTTAATTTTATTTGATCGAAGGATATCCACCCATCTTGAAATTGCTTCTGCCATACATGAGTTCCTGGCTCTTTTTGTTCAAAGAAATCACTTTGTTCTAACTGGCGTAGAGTGTGTTTGAATGCTGACGCTGCATCCTCAATAATGATCAACTCATTTGTGGTGCTATAGTTAATTAAATCACCCTCTTTGAAGCCATTATTTAGCATCCAGCTTTTATTAAATGTGGGAATAATTTTAATCGTTCTAGAGGCGGAGAGTATATGTATCCGCACGTTGACTTGCTTTATACGACCATCCCAATCCTGATCTCTTTGCTCACGAATAATGAGAAGGTCGATATTATCCGCTGACGCTTCGGCTATGGCATTTTCTGAAAATCCCTTTTTCGTAACCATCAGGCCTTTGAGGCCGCTGAGATGTTCAATTTTCCTAGCAAAATCGCGTACCCTTGGGATATCGATATTTTTATTATAATTTTTGCACTCAATCGCCACCCTATGCGTGATTCCCGCCACCTGATATTCCCAATAAATATCTATCTCTGCTGGCGTTCCGCTTTTTGAGGTAATGATTTTATTCCGTTCAATAGTCACCGGCGCAGTTTTTCCTTGGCGCCGTTCGGCTTCTAAGATCGCTTTGTAAACGGTCTCAACAAAATCCTCATAATCCTGCCCTATAGCATGATTATTCATTAGCCGCCCTCCGGTTTCCTGCAACGGTCATTTCCTCATAGAGTTTGAAGAGATACTCCAAGCGTTCTTCGTCGCTAGTGAAAGGCTTGATGCGGTAACAGCGTTCAACGGCCTCATCTAAGCCAGCGTGGGCATCCCTAAGACTTTTTGGCATTTTTTCTGGATCATATAATTCAGCCATCGTTTTTTCTGAATGGGCTTCACGCTCCTCAAGCACATTCAGAACATGCGTAGTCAGAGTAGCTTTTTGCTGAGATGATAGATCGGGAACAGGGAATGTATTGTAACAAATTACCGCAGAATATCTATAATCGCTTTTTAGTTTTCCGCCTATTGCCTTAACCCATACCATGTGCATGTAGGAGGTAATGACCGCGAATACCCACGTTTCTGGATCATAAATTGCTTGCGCTGAATCTGAGATTATTACATCACTTTTTAAGAATCCCATTGGGATATATTTTCGTCGCACAGAAGAAACGCGCGGGATTATAATTTGTGATTCTTTTGCGCGATTAGTCATGTAAAATTTGTGGGGAACATGAGCATAATTTTTTGCGATCTTACCTGCTTGCTCACGAGATTTTTTTACCGCCTCAATTCGAGCCTGAATTGGTGCACTTGATCTAGCAAGAACAACTTGATTATCCTCGATCCAAAGACAATACCTCGTAATTCCCCTAATAAATTCAACAGACCCGGAAAGCTCTTTTATGAACTCTCGAGATTGGGGATAATTAAGAAGCAACGATTTGGCTTCCTCACTTGTTAGAATAAGGTTGCCACCATCGTATGGGATATTTCCGGTAGAAATTTTTGGAAGATTCGATAATGGGGTTTGACGCTTTTCAACTATTATGTTGCCCCCATTTACTAGGTAAGCATTGATATTTTTTACCTCGATTTTAGTTGTATTTTCATAGAAATATTTTGGTTTATTGCTGATTGGCCGCAGGCCAATTACGGAGCATATTACACCAGCATTCTTTTTGGCATTATTTGACCAAGCAAATTCCGAGTGTGCAAAATTAATCTCCAAATTTTGATTAAAAATATGCGGCCATACGATGGGAACCTGAACACCCTGGCAAATTGAATTTGTTGTTACGAAAGCAAAACGACAATTACCCTTCGTGTAACGCGCAGCCTTAATAAACCAGCATGTTATATAATCCAAGAATTTTAGATTATCTAATTCAGGCAAAACAAATTCTATGTCTTTTCTCTGCTCGGCGCTCAAAACATTAAAGCCTAAATACGGTGGATTACCAAGGATATAAACCTCGGAATCTTTGTCTTTTGTACAAACTTTTTCCCAATCCAACCGTGTAGCATTGTCACAGATAATTTTTCCGCCTTGCTTAAGCGGTAGTGATGGCAGTTTCTTTTGGAACGCCTCATTAAACTTCACGTTCATCTGGTGTTCAGCAAGCCAGAGGGAGAGGATAGCAATTTCATGGGCAAAATCATCTAATTCGATTCCATAAAATTGAGAGAGATCAACGCGCGAAAATAATTGTGGAACGTAGGTGGACGCTAAACTCATTTGCGCTTTTGGAATCAACGACGCCTGCACGTCATCTAATTCGCTTGTCCCTTCGCTCAGAGCTTTTAGCTGTTTTAGGATTTTGATTTCAAGCAGGCGCAGTTCCTTGTACGCAATAATCAGGAAATTGCCCGATCCGCACGCAGGGTCAAATATGCGTATGGTGGAGAGACGGCCCAGCAACTTATCCAACTTCTGCGGGTTATGCTGGTTGTTCTCAAATTCCTCGTTCAACTCATTCAAGAATAATGGCTCGATCACCTTCATAATATTGCTGACGGAGGTATAGTGCATACCCATGCCGCCGCGCTGGTCGGGATGTACCACCGCCTGGATCATCGAGCCGAAAATGTCAGGATTGATTTCCGACCAGTCCAGTTCGCCGCACTCAATCAGCATTTTTCGTGAGCGTGGGGTAAATTTCGGTGCTGTATAGCTATCGGAAAACAGCCCACCATTCACATATTCAAACTTTTTTAGATATTCGGGAAAGCCTTTGCGATCCGAGTGCTTGGTATTTAGCACCTCAAATAAGCGTTCCAGGTACTCCGAGAGGTCGCTGCCATCCGGCTGGGTATGGGAGGCGATGCTATTGACGAACAGCTTCTTAGGAAAAATCTCCGTGTCTTCAGCAAAGAAGCAAAATAGCAGGCGCGAAAGGAATACGTTTAACTCGTGCAGCGATTTATAATCATGGAATTGGTGCGGGTTATCCTGCCGGATGTTATCGTATAGCTTCGCCATTTTTTCGGCGGCTTTGACGTCAGCAGGATTTTCCAGTTTGGCCTGGGCTTTCTCTCGACCTGACCACGGCAGGAAGAAATCAAAATACTTGGCCAGGTCTTTTAGCTTGGTATCGAGCGTATCTTTGGTTTTGGTATCGTATGCCAGGAGCGTTTCATAATCCGTCACGATCACGAAGCGTGGGCTATGCTTTATGGCGTCCTCATTGCGGCGCAGCTGGTCGATACAGGCATGTAGGTCTTGGTCAAAAACCTCTTGAAACAACAGTTTTTTCTTCCAGAGGATCGTGCCTTTTTTCTTTGAAAGGTTATACGCACCATCTTTTAGGCGCGTAATTGAGGCCTTCGGCAAACCGTAAGCAAGCAGCAGGCCATAGATGAATTCTTCCTGGGAAGGGGTCTTAACCAACTGCTGTATGTTTTCTTCAATTTTACCGATATTCATATAAATAATTAACTAAATAAAGAGGAAGGTTGTCGAAAGCAGGCCAGCCGACAAGGCAAAAGGGAACACTATCAGATCACGCACATTATACAGTTGTCATTTACGTTGGCCATAGTTCGTATTTTTCTGTTTTATATCGGCACAAAACTAGGACTTATATCTAGGAAAAGCAAGGTTTTATAACTCATTAGGATAGTTTTTGCCTGACTTAGCGCTTTACTGTTGAGTGCGTCCATTCTGCGGCGATCTAGCGGCTAAGGGGTAAAGAAACACACCGGTGGAGCGCAATGGCAGCTACAACACCGGTGTGTTTCCCTGCTGCGCGGCCATATGCAACGCGCAGTCGGCCAGCGAAAAGACAGCTGGCCTGGCAGGCTCCAGCGGGATCGCCGCCATTCCTGCCACTGCGCTCGATCTGCCCCTGGTGCAGCGTCTCCCGCAGTCCCGGCGCTTATACAGAATCCCGGTCTCTGTGCCTGGCGTTGGCCATGCAATGCCTATGACGTGACCTCGCCGCCGCCCAGCGATGTCATGCTAGCAATTTTCTGGAACTGCGTTAGGAATTCCGGGTAATGCTGGGTGAGGTATTTTGTCACCCGCGCATTACCAAGCAGCGTGGAAAGAAAAGTCTGCGCCACCGTCAAATTCAGCACGTTGGTGCGGTAGCTTTCCTCGATCAGCCGGTATTCTCCCTGCAGGCTGCCCATTTCCGCCTCCATGCGCGCCATCTGTTCATCATCCAAACCTTTTACTGTCTTTGGTTTTTCTGGATCGACCAGCTGCGCCTTTGGCGTTCCGACCAGCAAGGCCTGGATATAAGGAAACGAATAAATATTCGCATCGTTCATTAAAGTGGCGGCTTCGATTTGTCGCACCGCTTTCATGCGCCGCATGATTTTGAACACGTTGCTGGCCACCATCTTATCCTTGAGCAATTCAACTGCCTCCGGGCAAATACCCTGCAGCAGATTGCGCTTGCGCACTATATTGGCGACATTGAGATTAAGCGCCCGCGCCAGTTTCGCCTCCGATACGCCGCGCTTAACGGCACGCACGATCATGCGGTGTTCCTGGATGGTCGACAGGCGGCTGATATATTTGTTGTAGGTGAAGGCTTCGTCGTCGGTGGATACCAGGCATGTCACCTCTTTTTCGCCCAGTTCCTTCAAGGCTTCGACACGCAAATGGCCATCTAGCAGCAAATGTTTTTCCTGATTCTTTTGCTTGCGCGCCACTACGGGTGGCTCGATGATGCCGATTTCCCGAATGGAGGCTACTATCTGTTGGAATTTATCGCTCTCGCGCATGGCGGGAGTTACGATCCGCAACGGCGAAATATCCTCCAGTTTTAGCGTTATGGTATCCGTATCGAATCCAATGGGCGGTTGCTTTGACATGGTTATCCTCTCTTTGCTGCCAGCAGCCCGGCCAGCTGTTTGGGCATCGTTTCCAGGCTTTCTGCACGCAGCAGCGTGGTAAAATGGTCTTCCTGCATCAAGCAACGCATGGCTTCCACCAGGAATAATAGCCGCGTATTGACCACATCCGCCTTGCGCGATAGCAGGCGTTTGCGTTCCACCTCCCGCTTATAGGCTTTGAGTATCTCGCGCGCCGACACATCTTCAGTGCGGCGCTGCGGCCCGCGCTTCCTTTTGTCGCGCAAAACTTTGCCAGTGTTTTTGCGGTCTTCCAGCAGGCGCTTTGCTTTCATGAATTTATGGCCGCTGAGGTTGCCCGTTTCATAGGCTTCCTGCAACGCGGCCTGCTCATTCTGCGGCGACTGCACAATGTTGATGGCCAGGGTAATCGGGATATGCCCGGCTTCCACCGCCGACACCAGCTTTTCCTCACCCTGTTCGAGTAGCTTGATAACGCCCATAGTGTATTCCGGCTTATGGCCGATTTTAGCGGCGATAGTCTTGGCGTCATAGCCTTGCTTGCGCAATATTTCGACGCCCTGCAGTAGTTCAAACGGCTTATGTTTGCGGCGCGCGACATTTTCCACCAGGCTCATGATCAGCGCCTGTTCCTCGCTGGCGTCGATAACCATAGCCGGAATCTCTTTTTGCCCGCAGGCCATAAAGGCTTCCAGCCGTCCCTGGCCGCACACCAGGTCATATTCCTTGCCCTCGAACCTAGAACGGGAATGCGTAACGGTAATCGGGCGCTTAAGCCCCACCTTGGTGATGTTATCGACAATCCCCTCAAAAACCTTGGCGTTGCGCACGCGCGGATTGAGAATATGGACGCTGTCCACCGGGATGATTTTGATAGTGGCGTTATGCTGTTTGATCATGCGACTTCCTCTATGGCAATACGTTCGGTTAGTTGAAAAAATACCTCAAGATCATCGAAGCGATAGGCATCAAGCGCCAGCCCATTGCTTTCCGCCAGGCGCAGCCTGGGGTTTTCGATATCGAGCGCAGGCAGCAGGTAGTAATCCATGGGTTTTTCATTGCGCGCGTCCATCCGTATGGCGATGGTGATATGCGGCAGCAGGCCGGTATCAAGATGCACTTTCCACCGATAGGCCGCCGCCTGTGTCTGCTGGCAGCGGCAAATCACCAGCGAGCATTTCAATTCTTCGTTGATGACCAGCAATTCTGTTTGCGGCTCGATGCGCACCTTGCCGCCCAACTGCTCGATTTTAGCAATGGTATCCTTAACGATATCGCCGTGCAGCTGGCGCAGGCGGCGGTTGATTTCGATATAGCGGTAATCATGGGCGGGCGTAAAGCCGATCAGCTGGTAGGCGCGTATCAGGCTGCCAAAGCGGTGCTGATAGGCGCTGCTGGAAGGCATATCCTCGGCTTCATTGATAACCACCCCGGACAGCCAGCCCTGGCGATCATGCAGCTGGCGCAGCTTTTCCAACATTTCCTCGTTGCTAAATCGGTAGCTGCGTTCCAGAATAATCTGCTGCACCACATAAAAATAGCTGGGCTCGATGACCGGCTGAAAGGCTTTTTCCTTGCGCACCCACATATCGGGCGTATTGACAACATGGCGCTTTTTCAGTTTGAAGGATGTGCGGTTAAAAATGTTATTGCCGATATACTTCTCATTGGTCAGCACCTCATGCACAGTGCCGCGCGTCCAGGCGCGGCCAAGATCGGTAATGACGCCGCGTTGATTGAGCAGCGCTGCAATTTTGCTTTCCGGCATGCCGTCGCAAAAGGAACTGTATATCCAGCGCACGGTTTCTATTTCTTCCTCCGGCCCCGGCATCAGGATTACTCGGTCGGTCTGCAGGCTTTTATGTTCGCCGCGCTTAAGCTCCGCTTTTTGTTCCCCACGCTCATCGATCAATACGCGGCGCAGCCCATACCCGGCAGGGCCGCCCTGGCGATAGCCAAGCTCGATCAGGCGGCATTGCCCAGCAAATACTTTGACTGAAAGCTCGCGGCTATATTCCCCGGCCATGGCGCGTTTCATGCTTTTAATGACTGTGGCGCTCAGGCTGCCGTCATTTTCAAATTGCTCTGCCACGTATCGCACGTCAATACCGGCGCGGCGGCATATATATTCATAATAGGCACTTTCGTCGGCATCCTGGAACCGGCCCCAGCGCGTGATATCCAGTACCAGGATAATGGAAAAATCCGTTACACCGGATTGTACATCATCAATCAATTGTTTCAGCGCATCGCGGCCATCGATGCTCAGGCCGCTTTTTCCTGAGTCGGTGTAGGTTTTAATGATTTCTATATGGTAGCGGTCAGCATAGGCGCGGATGGCGTCGGCCTGATTTTCCGTGGAGTATTTCTGGTGGTCGGTGGACATGCGCACATACATAGCCGCTTTCTTAGGCGGCACCTTTTGCTCTTTGCCCTGTGTATTTGAAAATTTCTGCACACTGAATCCAATAAAAAACTGATCCCCAGTTGCCTGAGAATAAAGCCATTTTCTCTCTTGTTAACTTTAACAAGGGAGTAAAACCATGTCTGTCACAAAAAAAGGCCACTCCGGCCATTCCGGAATTACCAACAAAATACTCGGCAAAATGGTACGTGCCGCGTTACTAGAAGCGCATGCCGATATGAGCGCATCGCTTCGGCATATCGCAAGAAACACCGGTATCTCCTACAGCACTGTCGGGAAATGGTATAAGTATGAATATACGCCTAAATCCAATCACTTGCTGATAATTGCTTCACTTTATCCGCAGGTGCTGCAAATGCTGCTTGAGCATATGGGTTTCGGCTCTCTCTGGCAGGAAGCAATGCGTATGGGTATCGTTGAAACCATGCGCACGCGGCTGGATGAAAAGTGTAAAAACCGGAATAAATTGTCGATGGAAAGGGACAAATTTGTCCATATCTATGTCCGGGTTGATGCGCATACGGCTGTGCAATTGAACCAGCGTCAGCTATGGTTCTTAGGACAACTGCAGCAGGGTTATATCATGCACGCCGGAAATCTGGTGGATACATGGCAGATTCATGCCAAAACTGCCCGACGCGATCTGAAAGGATTGCTTAAGGCCGGACTTATCCAGCCCATGAAAAACTGCCAGCCACGGTACTATGAGCTATTATAAGGAGGAGTGATGGAACCGACTATGGCAGTGATCTATTGCCGAACCGCATGCGGTTCACACAACGATCTTGCGATTCTGGCGCAGGAAGCACAATGCCGTACCTACGCAGCAACGCGCGGCTTTGATATTAGTGGCGTATTTTATGACTCCGGAAAATCCGGCAATAATGCCAATCGCCATGGGCTGCGAGAGATGATGCAGTTTCTGCAGGGGGCATCCGCGCATTGCATACTTGTAAGGGATGAATCCCGCCTGGCCCGCGATTTTCACCTATGCCACGTATTGCAGGCGGCATGCAAGCAGCTTGGCCATGTTGTTGTCGCTGTGGATGATGCAGCCGATTATGCCTATAAGGAGCCGGATGCGCTGAAAAACAGTCCACGCTCCAGTCTTACAAAATCTCCCTAAATTCACCGGCCAATTCATACTTGCGGCTTTTCTTCGCTGGGTCAGCGATCACCAGAAAACCATCATCCACCCATGCGGTAAGCAAATTGCGTGCGGCGCGCTCCGAGATTCTAAACAGGCTTGCGATATCGCGGCTGGTGATCGCGTTACTGTCGCGGAATAATTCAAGCGCCTTGCGTTGGCGTGGGTCAAGGCGGCGCAGCGCCGGGGAGCGATCTTGCGCCCCGCTGCCAGCAGCTTCCAGTGCGCGGCGTTTCACACTCTCAAAGCTATCCGCCATTCCTTCGCAGAAATATTCCACCCACTTGGTAATATCGGCTTTAGCGCGCCCTTCGTAATAATTGTGCGACGGGCCGATGGTGAGCGCTTCATAATATGCGCCTAGATTCCGGGCATAGTATTCTTCCAGCGAATATAGACCTTTCAAATCATACCCGCCTAGATGCAGAATGAGCGTGGTAAGCAGCCGCGCCGTGCGGCCATTGCCATCATAATATGGGTGGATGGTGGCGAATTCATAATGCGCGATACCGGCACGAATCGGGCACGGCAATTCCTTGCCCCCGGTAGAGGCTACCCACGCAACCATTTCCTTCATTAGCGGCGGTACGTCTTTGGCTTCGGGCGGCATGTACACAAGGCCACGGCTGCGGCTATCGCGGATTACATTCTGGCCGTCACGATAGGGCGTGGGCTTCACCTTTTTCCGACCCTCGGCCATTACCAGCGCATGCAGCGTTTGGATATGCGTTTCGGTGACGGCGCTGCCGGAAGCGGTAAGCTGCTCCAGTTTTTCCAACGCGGCGTCATAGCCCAGCACTTCTTTTTCGTCGCGTTCACGCCCCGGAAAATGCTGCTTGTCCTCGATCACTTTTGACACCTGTTCCTGGGTCAGCCGGTTGCCCTCGATCATGGTGGAATAGTGCGTGGAAAATAACCGCGCCGTTTCGCGCAAAGACGCCAGCACAGAAGGCGTAATCGGTAAATCCTGCACCGCCTGCTTTGCCGCCTCGATACGCATCAGGCAGCTGGCGACTTTCGCGGTAATGGTGAATTTCGGCGTGAATGGCATGTTTTCGGCAGTTTATAGGCAGCGGTTAATGCCGTTATTATGCCGTTAAGCTGCCGATAAATCAAGGGCGATTATCGATGCCGCTATAAAAATGAAAGCCTAGCGTTTCGCAAGAAACTTTCGCCTCCAGTACGTTACGCTGGAAAGGTGAAAAAAGAAAGTGTCATTATCACAAGTCAAAGGCAACATCGTCGGCAAAAAAATAAAAGAAGCGCGGCAAAAACTTGGGCTATCTCAGGTGGAGTTCGCGGCGACGCTTTGTGTTGACTATAATGTCAATCTTGAGCGCGTACAAATTTCCACCATCGAGCGGGGCATACGTTCGGTAAAAGACAAGGAGCTGGATGCCATTGCGCGAGTGTTGAACGTAACGCCGAACTGGCTCATGGGGTGGTAATAGAATGACAGAAAACGGGGGTTACTGCGCCCAATGTTTCAACCTTGGCGTGTTTTACAAAATGAAATATATCTATTAAGGTTGTAGTAAAGTAATAAGGAAATATAAAAAATGAGGTTAAAAAAACAGAAAATATAACACGTTAACAGGGGAGATGTTATGCCGTTACCTGAAAAAACATATGATCGTCTGCATAGTTTGCAAAAGCGGTGGGGCCTCACGCAGGAAGATGTTTATTACGCTATCGAAAATGGCCTGTTGCGCGTGTGCGTCTGGATGCCGCTTCGTTACATGGAACGCGGCGTGTTCGAGGACAAAAAGTTTCTTTACATCGAGTATGAACATAAAGAAGGCTTCATCAGGTTACGCCCGGAAGATTTTCACCACATTTGCAGCACCGGCTGCGCCGAGTTGCGTATTTTCGGCTCGGTGAGACAGAAAGCACATATTTTACGGATAGCATACGAGCCACCGCAACCAGCGGTCATTGTCCACATTCATGATCTGGTGGTATTGCGCCAGGATCAATTGGAATTTGAGCAGGCGTATGGAATAGCAGCGGCCAGAGCCATTTGTCCAAAACAGGAAAAAATCGATCAGCAGGAATTTTCTGTGTCGGCTAATTACCATCACCTAACGCTGAATGGAGAAGAATACCATTTAGGGGATGTGCAGGCCAGCATTGTGCAGCAACTGCATGATGCATACCAGAGTCGGAATCAGTGGGTGCATGGCAAAACATTGCTCTCCGGCGCGCATTCAAAAGCGCTGCGGTTACGCGATGTGTTCAAGAGCAAAAGCGATTGGAATAAAATTGTCGCTTCCAACAGGCGCGGTTATTATCGGCTGAATCTGCATGAGCAAGAAGCCATTGCCGCCTAAATAAGTAGCGCCTGATCCATCTTTATCCCCGCCTTGTCCCCCTTCAAGGGGCTTTTCCGTTTATTTTTCAATGACGGGATTTTTTCCATCCCCCTTTCATCCCCACCCTATGTACCACTTCATCCCCACCCAAGGTTGTTGACAGGCTAATTTTGCCTCATTTTAGAACGTAAGAACGAATTTCTATCCCCCTTTCATCCCTCACCAAAGTCCCATCCAGGTCCACGCCGTCCCCCCGTGTCGTCATGCAGCTTTCTGTCCGAACAGTTCGAACAAACGAACCGTTTTAACCAACGGAGGCCCGCATGAACGACGAATCAAAACCTATTTCTGCCTTTGACGAAATTTGTCATCTCACCATCAAAACCATGCACAGCATGGACATGGAAACGCTGCTGCGATTGAGGAAGCAAGCCACGCGGGAATTAGACCGAGCCAAGCTCACCAAAGGCTGCATTGAAGCGGCGCTTGCACTTAAGCAAGAAGGACAGGAACGCGAGGAACAGGAAGCGGATGCGAACCAACCAAGCCTACTCGATTAGCGGGGTGGCATGGACTGGTACAGGGCTTATCACGGTATGCCGCAGGACACCAAATTAAAGGTGATCGCGCACCGCACCAAGCAGCCGATGGCCAGCGTGCTATCGGTGTGGGTGTGCCTGCTCGATATGGCGTCGCAGAATAATCCGCGCGGCAACGTGGTGATTGATGCCGAGCAAATCGCCGTGCTGCAAAATCTTGAAACAGAAGACGTTATCAAAATCATTAACGGCTTTTACGAAAAGAATTTGCTCACGGCAGAAAACCGCCTTACCAGCTGGGATAAGCGTCAATACACAAGCCCCACCGAGCGTTCCAAGAAATCCCGCGCCAAGACGCAACGCGATGCAGCGTCATGCAACGCGATGCAACGCGATGCAACGCCGGGAAACGCCGCGCAACAAAAAAGTACGCAAAAAAAGACAGATACAGAGAGAGATAACAGATTACAGAATTCAGAAGCAGAAAACAGATCGCAGAGTGCAGAACCAGAAAAAGAGGCAGAGGTAGAAGCAGAAAAAGATTTAAAAAAAGATTCAGATAAAAAACTTAGAGCGAGAGAAGAAAAGGGAGAGCGCGAGAGGGAAAAACAGAAGATCGGTGGACAAGCCACCGATCAGAAGCCAGACGCTAGCGGCACCCTTTTACAAATGCTCGACGTCTGGAATTCAGAGGTACAAAGTAAGCTCACCAGAGGGCAGAAGGCGATTTTAACGCCAAAACGCAAAGAGCAGATGACGCTGCGATGGCTGGAAGATTTCCAGCAGGACATGCGGGCATGGCAGTATTACTGCCAGGTCATCGGCGCATCGGATTTCTGCCTCGGCAAAATCGAGGGCAAAGGCTGGACGATTGACCTGAACTGGGCCGTCGAATCTTCCGACCACGTCGCTAAAATCCTCGAGGGCGGATTTTCAGGCGGCAATCATCCACCGAAGCCGCCCGCCTGCAACGTCATCGCTTTGCAGGAAGCGTGGGGCAGCGTGCTGCGTTCCTTTGAGCAAAAATACAGCCGGGATACCTGCCGCAGCTGGCTGGCCAATACCGTGGTCACCAACACGAAGTCGCATTCAGGCAGGGCATTAGCCACGCTGCAATGCCCCAGCAAATTCGTCGTCGACTGGATCACCCGACACTACCTGGCCGACCTCAACCGCTGGTTTGCAGAGGCCACGAAAACCGGCGCGCGCGTGACGGGCGTCGAACTCACCACGGAGGGCTAAACAATGGAAAAATGGACAATGACCGATATTGCCGACCGTTTCGAGGAAGCGGCAAAAACGCTCCGGCGCATGCCGCCGGTCACGGTAAAAGGATATTTCAACACCTGGCCGCCCATCGTGCGCACCATTATGGAGCAGATGCAGGCCGAACAGGAACCGTTGCGCCGTGGGCCTCCATCTGCGGAAGCCATAAGCCGCATGGAAGAAACCATCCATTGGATTTTCCTGCTCGATGATGAAGACGAACGGCGGCTGGTATGGCTCCGGGCCGAGCGTGTTTACTGGAAGCAAATATGCTGGCGAATCGGCTGTGGCCGTACCAAAGCCTGGCAAATGTGGGTCATGGCGCTGCTGAAAATCGTTACCCGCCTGAATGCGCGGCAGGGAGGGTAGCAAAATGTTCGAACAAAAAAGGACTAAACAGCGCGAACATAATTTGGCATACTATCCAACATGCTCGCGAGAGATGCGTCAAAATGCATCCGCCATAGAGCAATCCCCCCGCATTTTCATTCTCGTTTTGCGTCAGCGCCCGGCAAGGCACTGGCTGGTAGGTCGTTATGAATAAGGACGACCTTTGGGACTTCATTAAAAAGGACACGCGCACTACGGGAGAAATATTCGAGGAAGTGCGGCAGCAGATACAGGAAATGTCAGGCGGCAGCTTAAGTGAAAAAGAATCTATCGAAGCAACGCGCAATTTAATAGGCTTCTGTGAAACGGTGATGGGATTGGGTAAAAAACACCGCAACATGCTGGTAAATGAGGATAATTTATGTAATATAGATGGTGAGGAACCTGCTAATTAACCAAGGGTCAGCACCATGACACAAGCAACTAAAGCTATCATCCTGGCGCGCGTGTCGACGCGTGAACAGGAGGAAGGTTATTCGATTGACGCTCAGCTCAATCGCTTGCAAGAATATTGTCGGCGAAAAGGGCTTGAGGTATTAAAATCCTTCACCATCATCGAATCATCGACCAATGGCGACCGCAAGCACTTCATGGAGATGATCGCCTTCGCCAAGCAGCAGAGGACAAGGATTGCCATTGTCGCCGATAAAGTTGATCGCATCCAGCGTAGCTTTAAGGAAACGCCGTTGCTGGATGACCTGGTCAATCGCGGGAAAATCGAACTACATTTTCACGTCGAAAATTGCATCATCCACCAGAATTCCACATCTATGGAAAGGTTGATGTGGAATATGAGCGTCATGATGGCGCAGAGTTATGTCGATTCGTTGCGCGATAACGTCAATCGCTCTAAAAGCCAAAAGCTGAAAAAAGGCGAATGTATCGGATTGGCACCTATCGGCTATTTGAATACACGCGATGAGCGCGGCAGAGCCGATGTCATTGTCGACGAAGCGCGCGCGGCGTTGGTAACGCGTATTTATGAAACCTATTCCACCGGCAGCCATACGCTGGGTGAGATGATGGAATTCGCGCAGGAATGGGGATTGACCAATTCTAAGCGGTTAAAAAAGCTGGTCAATAAATCGCAGATGTATAAAATTCTCACCAATCCGTTTTATTACGGGGTGATGAAAATAAAAAAGAATGGCGAAGAACACCCACATCGCTATCCTCCGTTAATATCGAAAGCGCTATTTGATCGCTGTCAGGAGGTGCGTTTGGGCTGGGAGAAAAAACCATTTAAATATGCGGGCATTGACTTCGTGTTCCGTGGCATCTTAACCTGCGCCACGACCGGCAAAACTATTTCTGCCGAACGCCATAGCAAAACTTATCAGCACGGCGGCAGGGATGAATGGATTTACCTTTCATCATGGAATCCTGACGATCCAAAAAAGAAAGTGTGGGTACGCGAAGAACAGGTGCTCGAACAGGTGGAGGCCGCGCTTGAAACGCTGGCTATAAAGAATGAAAAGCTGCTCCAGAATATTACCTCACACATCTTTCAAACGAACGAAAGCAAAAAGGCATTCCATATAAAGCAAACGGCGGTGCTGAAAAAAGAACATACCGAGATTGAAGAAAAGCTCGATAAGCTCCTTGACCTGATGATGGAGAAGGTAATTAGCAAGGAAGAGTTTGAGGCCAAGAAACGCAGGCTCAAAGATCGGCAGTACGAAATTGACGACCTTATACGCAGTTATGACGAGGCAGATGACGCTTTTACTAACCGCCTAATAGACCTACTTAATTTATCCGCAGGCGCGCTTGACCGGTTCCGGGGTTCAAACTTCGCCGAAAAACGCGATCTGCTCAATTTTGTATTTTTGAACCTAAAATTAAAAGGGAAAAAGCTAGAGTATTCAATGCGGTTTCCCTTTAGCGAGTTCGCCAAATGTGATGATATTGTAAAATGGTCGGAGTGAGAGGATTCGAACCTCCGGCCCCTACGTCCCGAACGTAGTGCTCTACCAGGCTGAGCTACACTCCGATGAAAGAAGGATGCCTTTATAACTACTTACGGTAGGCAGCGCAAGGACTGTTCTTCAGGTTCGCCGTCCCGCTGAGTCAAAAACCCCGCCGCAGGCAGCGGAGTATTGTCTTGCCGCGCGGCGGCCTTAAAGCTAAGGGTTTCTCTGGGCTTTTAACGAATAACCCAGGCTGGTTGGCGTTGGCTCTCAATTCGCCGCCTGCAGCAGGTATTCCGGCCGGGCGGGCGTGGCGATGGCGCGGACGCAATCCGGCGGCAGGGTGATTTCGACGGTGGTGCCTTCGCCCTCGCGGCTTTGGACGCGCACGCTGCCGCCGTGCAGCGCCACGAACTCGCGCGTCAGCGCCAGCCCGAGGCCGATGCTGCGGCTGCTGTCGGATGTCCAGCAATGTTCCTGGTCGAGCGCCGAAGTGATGCCGCTGAGCCGCTCCTCGCTCATGCCGCAGCCGGCGTCGCGCACGCTTAAGGTAATCTCGCCTTTTTCCGATGCCGCCGCGGCGACGGCGACGCCCGCGCCTTCGTGACTGAAGCGGATGGCATTGGCGGTGAGATGGACGAGGACGTGCTGCAGTTTGCGGCGGTCGATAAACAGCAGGACGTCGTTTTCCGGCGCCTCGGCTTTCAGTGTCGCCTTGGCGGTGTTGGCGTGGTGTATCTGCGCCTCGACGACGTGCCGCAGCAGGTCGGAGGCCAGGACTTCCTCGCGCGCGATCTGCACGCGCCCGGCGTCGATGCTGGCGATGTCGAGCAGATCCTCGATTTTTGTCAGCAGATCGTAGCCGCTTTCCTGGATGTGCTGGATGTAATCAAGATATTGCGGGTTGTCGATCTTGCCGAACATCTGGCTTTCGATGATCTGCGAAAAGCCGATGACGGCATTAAGCGGCGTGCGCAGCTCATGGCTCATGCTGGCGAGGAATTCCGAGCGCGTGCGCAGCGCCAGCTCGGCTTCGAGCTTGGCTTTTTGCAGCGTGTGCTGCGTCTGCATGTTGTCGTGGATGTTTTCGATGATAGCGACGTGCCCGCCCGCGCTTTGCATATGCAGCGTGAATTCATACCACTCCCGGTTTTTATCGGCGTGGCGCAGTTTGCCGCGCAGGCGGTACGGCTTACCGGCCTCCGCCGGAGCGGCCAGCGCTTCCTTCAGGCGGGCGCGGAAGTCATTGTCGATAATGCCGAAGAATTTTTTCCCGAGCAGCGCCGGTTGCTTCCAGCCGGTAATGGTTTCAACGTTCTGCGAAAGGTAGGTACAGCCGTTTTTGCCATCGAACAGACAGAGAATCTGCGTGCCGAATTCGGTCAGGCACCGGTATTTTTCGACGAGGGAGAGGCCGGTTTCCGGGGTATTTTCAGCGATTATCCGGGTATTGTTTTCTATTTTTTTGCTATTTTCCGGGCATTTTTTCAGCCTTTTTTGGAAGGATGTCCGGCGGGACGGGGAGTGGGCAGCGCCACCGAGGTTGATTTCAGCGCACCGCTCCATATACTCTCTCCACAATCTAAAAACTAACACCCTGTAATCACCTCATCTTCAAAAATTCATCCACAGGTTTTCGGCCTGTCGAGTATAATTTAGCTAAAATTTTATGATTTATTTACAGAAAATTCATCATTGATGCACTAACTATATGTAGTATCGAAGGTGAAAGTAGTACGAAAATCTGGTATTGTTGCATAAAAGCAACAAAAATAGCTATTTTGCCAGCATGGCGTCCAGTTTTCCCGCCGCTTCCAGCGCGTATAAATCGTCGCAGCCGCCAATAGAATGATTATTAATGATAATCTGCGGTACGCTGCGCCGGCCGCCGGATTTTTCGATCATTTCTTTTTGCCGCGCTTCATCGCGCGTGATGTCGATCTCGGTAAACGGCACTTTCTTACGAGAAAGCAATACCTTGGCCTTCACGCAGTAGGGGCAGTAGTCTTTAGTGTAGATGATAATCATGTGCTTGGTGCCCAGTGCTTAGTGCTTGGTTTATCTAAGCATAATTCTAAGCACTAAGCACTAAAAACTAAGCACTTAGTTCCTTCACCGCCCACGCCGCCATTTCCGCCACCAGCGGTGAGGAATCATTGGTAAGTGCCGCTGCCGTTTTGGCCAGCGAGGAATCGTTGCTATTACCTATTGCAATCAGCACGTTACGAACGAATCGGTCGCGGCCAATGCGCTTAACCGGCGAGCCTGAAAACAGGCGGCGGAACCCGGCATCGTCCAGCGTGGCCAGGTCGCGCAGTTGCGGCGTTTCCAGCCCGGCGCGCGCATGATAGGCCATCTCGCTGGAAACGCTGGCGAATTTGTTCCAAGGGCAGACGGCCAGGCAATCGTCGCAGCCATAGACGCGGTTGCCGACGGCCTTACGGAATTCAAGCGGTACCTGGCCTTTATGCTCGACGGTGAGATAGGCGATACATTTTCGCGCGTCGAGTTTTCCTGCGCTGTCAAAGGCCTGCGTCGGGCAGACATCGAGGCAGCGCGTGCAGGATCCGCATCCACCCCGCCGAATGGCGGGGTCTGGTATTTCTGAATCACCGGACCCCGCAACAAGTGCGGGGATGGTAGTAAAAATACTCCCTAAAAACAACCAACTGCCAAACCGGCGGGAAACGAGGCAGGTGTGCTTGCCCTGCCAGCCGAGGCCGGCCTGCGCCGCCAGCGGTTTTTCCATCACCGGCGCGGTGTCGACGAAGACTTTGACCTCGCAGCCGTACTGCTCCGCCACCCAGCCTGCGAGTGCTTTCAGCTTTTTCTTGATGACGTCGTGATAATCGCGGTTTTGCGCGTAGCAGGAGATGTTGCCCGCAGTTTTATGCTGCAATTTTTCCATCGGATTAAACGGCGGCGCATAATTATGCCCGACGACGATGATGGACTGCACCTCCGGCCACAACACCTTGGGATCGGCGCGGCGGTCGGCGTTGTTTTCCATCCACTGCATGTCGCCGTGCGCGCCGCTTGCGATAAATTCCTGAAGTCCGGCCTTGGCTTTTTCGCCAAGCACAGGCAGTGAAAACCCGACGGCATCGAAGCCGAGTGAGAGCGCCTGCTGTTGAATTTTTGACTTCATATCATTCGGGTAAAACCCAAACATGATAGGTCTTGGGATTAATCACTCCGATTAAGCAGACTTTTCTTTAGATTTATATCGTTCGGATCCTGGAAAATTGACCCCAGCATCTGCCAAAATACCAGCTAAAGCTACTACCGAATTTCCTACATTATTGAATTCTTTACTGGAATAGCAATCAGATTTTTCGCCTGTAATAGTAACCCCACGATTATTTCCCTCAACGTAATGAGAATTAGCACAAAGTTTGTCGCTCATTATCATAGCGGCTAATTTCAAATCACGTAACTTGTAAGGTTGAAAGTCAGGAAACGAGATTTCTATTTTACCTTTACCGTTGTCCGCATCTGGATCCACACTGAGGAAGAGCTGATTCTCCTTAAAAACAGCAATTGCTAAATCTTCAAAACGGTTATGCTGCGTAGACGTAGACATGGGAACCCTTTCCAAAAACCTAAAGACAGACTCTCTTATATTAACAAGAATTAGTCAAATAATTTTTGGGATGGCCTAGATTAATAAGGAGAATTATCCAGGATGGCTGAATGGTAGGAAGGCTTACAGATTAAGCAGTTACAAGCACATCAAGCACCTTCAGCTTTTTCTTGATGACATCGTGATAGTCGCGGTTTTGCGCGTAGGCGGAAAGGTTGCCTGCTGTTTTATGCGGTCTTTCATGACGGTTATGCTATAACAATCCGCATGAACGGCAATAGCGATAAAGCATCCGCGCAGGCGCGCCTGCTGCCGCGCGAGGGCGCGTTTCACGCCGTGCGGCTCGGCCACCGCCGCCGCTGGCGCGAGGATATTTATGTGCGGCTGATGGAGGTGCGCTGGCCGTTTCTGTTCTGCGGCTTCGCGGCGCTTTACCTGACGCTTAACCTGATCTTCGCCGCTGCTTATGTGGCCGCGGACGGCATCAACGGCGCGCGTCCCGGCTCGTTCGCCGATGCGTTTTTCTTCAGCGTCCAGACCTTATCCACTATCGGCTACGGCACTCTGTCACCGAGCGGCACGGCGGCTAACCTGCTGGTGACGGTAGAGGCGATGCTGGGCTTCGCCTATTTCGCCGTCGTCACCGGCCTGATGTTCGCCAAATTCTCGCGCCCCACCGCGCGCGTGCTGTTTTCCGACAAGGCGGTGGTCTGCCCGTATAACGGCGTGCCGCACCTGATGCTCAGACTGGCCAACCAGCGCGGCAACCGCATCGTCGACGCCAAGGTTCATGTCACGGTGCTGCGCGACGAGGTGAGCGCGGAAGGTCATAAGATGCGGAGGTTCCACGACCTGCCGCCGGTGCGCGAGCGCGTGCCGGTGCTGCAGCTCACCTGGACGGTGATGCACCCGCTCGACGAGAAAAGCCCGCTTCATGGCCTGACGCCGGAGATGCTGCGCGACGGCAACATGGAAATCGTCATCTCGCTGACCGGCCTCGATGAAACGCTTTCGCAGATTATCCACGCGCGATACTCCTACATCGCCGAGGAAGTGGCGTTCGGCCACGCCTTCGCCGATATCCTCCGCCGCACCGGCGACGGCGGGATAGAAGTGGATTACCGAAGGTTTCATGAGGTTGTATCAATCCTGTGAGACGCGAAGCGTCTGCACAGGATCATCAAGCCGGATCCTGCGCTGCGGCTTCGCCGCCCGCAGGATCAATCCTACCCCGTGGCAAGCCACGGGGAATTGCGAGTTCAAACTTTCCCTTTGTCCCCGTGGCAAGCCACGGGGAATTGCGAGTTTAAATTAAAAATCCGGATTCTCGTAATAGGCGGGCGGGCGGACGCCGCGCACGCGCTCGATGAGGATGCAGCGTAAGCTCGGACGCGATTTCATCAGCGCGTACCATTGATGCGCCGACGGGTTATAGTCCCACGGCACGTCGCCGAGATAATCGAGCGCTGACAGATGCGCCGCCGCCGCGAGGTCGGCCAGCGTCAGGTTGTCGCCGGCGAGGAAATAGCGCTCGTGCGCCAGGTGGCCGATATAATCGAGATGATAGAGCAGGTGGTGGCGGCCTTCGCGGATGGCGGCGGAATCCGGCTGGCCGCCGCCGGCATAATTCTTGAACACTTTTTCGAAGACGATGTTCTGCGTCACCTCGTAATCGAATTTGTGATCGAACCAGTCGGCAAGCCGGCGCACCTCGGCGCGCTCAGGCGCGCTGACGCCAAGCAGGGTGATTTCCGGATAGATTTCCTCCAGATATTCGCCGATGGCGTAGGCGCCGGAGACGACCGTGCCATCCTCCTCGACCAGCACCGGGATTTCACCCGCCGGGTTCTGCGCGAACAGCTCCAGATTCTTGTCCAGCGGGTTCTCGCAGACCAGCCCGAACTCCAGGCCTTTTTCCTTCAGCATCATGCGCACCTTGCGGCAGAAGGGCGAGAGGTGGGTGTGGTAGAGCTGTCTCATGAGCAGTAAGCAGCGGCCAGCGGCCAGCGGTCAGTGAAGTGATTATCAAGCATGTGGCTATTCATAATGGAAGTCTGCATTGCAAACAACTTTTTACTGGCCGCCGGCCGCTGACCGCTGGCCGCTTTCATCGGACAACGGCCATTCCAGCCGCGCCACCATTTCCTTCGGGCAGATTTGCCAGAATTTCGGCAGTTCATATTCCCAGCCGGAGAGGATGTTTTCGGCGCGCGGGCTGGCGGTCTCGGAGAAATGCCCGGCAATGAGATTTTTGAGTATCTGTTCCCAGTGCGCGCTTTCGACGCGCTGGTAGACAACGGACTCGGCATTGACGCGCGCGGCGAAAACGTTCGCCGGATCATAGACGAAGGCCATGCCGCCGGTCATGCCCGCCGCGAAATTGTGGCCGACGGTGCCAAGCAATACTGCCGTGCCGCCCGTCATGTATTCGCAGCCGTTGCTGCCGCAGCCCTCGGCGACGCATTCCGCCCCGGCGTTCCTCACGGCGAAGCGCTCGCCGGCCTGGCCGCTTGCGAATAATTTTCCCGCCGTGGCGCCGTAGAGCACGGTGTTGCCGATAATGGTGTTCTCATGCGGCGCAAGCGGGCTGGACGCGCGCGGGCGCACGACGATGGTGCCGCCGGAAAGTCCCTTGCCGACATAATCGTTGGCGTCGCCATAGAGTTCAATCTTCAGGCCGCGCACGGCAAACGCGCCGAGCGACTGCCCCGCCGATCCGTGGAGCTTGAGCGTCACCAAATCCTGTGAATCGCGGAGCGATTGCACAGGGTCTTGTGCCATGGATCCCACGCTCACCGCTTCGCGGTGCCGCAGGATTTGACACGACAATCTTGCCCCGATGGCGCGCATGGTGTTTTTCACCGTGTAGGCGAGCTGGATTTTCTCAGCCCGCGCCAGCGCCTCGTGCGCGTCTTTCAGCATTTCGGCGTCGAGTGTGTCGGGGACTTCGTTGCGGTGTCCCCCCTTGCCCCCTCCCGCTTGCGAAAGGGGGGGAAGCGAGAAGATGCGCCCGCCGGCGCCGGCGTCGGCCTGCGCCAGCAGGCTGTTGAGGTCAATATCCACCATGTCGGCGCTGCCGCGGTTAACCTGCATCAGCAGGTCGGAACGGCCAATGATTTCGTTCAGGCCGGTAAAGCCGAGCGATGCCAGAATCTCGCGCACATCCTCGGCGACGAAGGAAAACAGATTGATGACTTTGTCCACTGTTCCTGCAAATTTTTCACGCAGTGCCGGATTCTGCGTCGTGATGCCGACCGGGCAGGTGTTCATGTGGCATTGCCGCACGAGCAGGCAGCCCATGGCGACAAGACTGGCGGTGCCCAGCGCATATTCCTCGGCGCCGAGCATGGCGGCGATGACGATGTCGCGGCCGGTTTTCAGCCCGCCGTCGGTCTGCAGCTTTACGCGGTGGCGCAGGCGGTTGAGCGTCAGCACTTGATTTGCTTCGGAGAGTCCCATCTCCCACGGGATGCCGGCGTGTTTGATGGAAGACCACGGCGACGCGCCGGTGCCGCCCGAATGCCCGGCGATGACGATTTTATCGGCCATCGCCTTGGCGACGCCCGAGGCGATCGTGCCGATGCCCGATTGCGCGACGAGCTTGACCGAGACAATCGCGGTGGGATTGATTTGCTTGAGGTCGTAGATGAGCTGCGCCAGATCTTCGATGGAATAAATATCGTGATGCGGCGGCGGCGAGATGAGCGTGACGCCCGGCGTGGCGTGTCGCAGGCGGGCAATGTCCCCGGTCACCTTGAAGCCGGGAAGCTGCCCGCCTTCGCCGGGCTTGGCGCCTTGCGCGATTTTGATTTGCAACTCATGCGCGCTGCCCAAATATTCCGCCGTGACGCCGAACCGCGCCGAGGCGACTTGCTTGATGGTGGAATTGGCGTTGTCGCCGCCCGGGAGAGGTTTGTAGCGTTCCGGCCCTTCGCCGCCCTCGCCGGAGTTGGACGCCGCGCCGATGCGGTTCATGGCGATGGCGAGCGTCCTGTGCGCTTCCGGCGACAGCGCGCCGAGCGACATGGCGGGTGCGACAAAGCGTTTCCTAATCTCAGTGATGGATTCGACCTGCTCGATGGGGATCGGCGCGTTCGGTGAATTGAAATCCAGCAGATCGCGGAGCGCGGCAGGCGGCCCGGCGCGCACGCTCTCGGCATATTGCCGGTAGAGCGCGTAGCTGCCGCTGCCCACCGCGCTTTGCAGCAGATGCACGAATGACCCTTCCCACGCGTGTTTCTCACCGTTCGCCCGCCAGCGGTAAAAACCGCCGATGGGAAGGGGGATGACGGGTGACGGGTAACGGGTGGCGGAAGAGTCTTTCTTGTCCGCCACCTGACACCCGGCGCCTGATACCTCGCCGAACGCTTTTCCATGCAATGCCCGCACGCGCTTCTCAATCCCCGCCAGCCCGATGCCGGAAATGCGCGAAGGCAGGCCGGGGAAAAACTCGGCGGCCAGCGCGCGCGACAGGCCGATGGCCTCGAAATTCAGCCCGCCGCGATAGGCGGAAATCACGCCGATGCCCATTTTCGACATGACCTTGAGGAGTCCGTTGCTCATGGCGTCGCGGTAGTTGGCAAGACATTCCCCTCCCCCTGCAGGGGGGAGGGTTAGGGAGGGGGTATCTTGCGCAGACTTACCCCCTCCCGCTCGCCCCGCAACACGTGCGGGGCTTGCGACCGCCCCCCTCGAGGGGGAGGTAGAAGTAAAAAGCCCGCGCTTATATCTTTCCTTTATTATTTCCTCCGCCAGATAGGGATTCACCACCGTCGCGCCGACGCCAATCAGCACGGCGCAGGCATGGACTTCAATGCACTCGCTGGTGCGCACGAGGATGGAAACTTTCTTGCGCAGCTTGTGCGTGACCAGGTGGCTGTGCACCGCGGAGACGGCCAGTATCATCGGTATCGCCGCGCGCGATTCGTCCACGCGCTCGTCGGTTAGCACGACATAATTTTTGCCGCTGCGGACGGCGGCCTCGGCTTGCTGCACGATGCGGTCGAGACCTTGACGCATTCCCTCTCCTGGCAGGGGGGCGGTCAGGAGGGGAGCGTGTTTGCCCGGCGGCTGATGCTTTTCCAGGGATGCCCCCGCCCCGTCCCTCCCCCCGTGGGGGAAGGTGACATCGAACAGCGTGTCAATCTCACAGATACGCCTGGCGAAATGCTGCCGGATGGCGGAAAGCTCAGGCGTCAGCAACACCGGCGTTTCGCACAGCAATATGCGGCTGTGCGACTGGTCGAGCGCCAGGTAATTGCCGTCGTTGCCGAAGCGGGTGAAAAGGCTCATGACGCGCCGCTCGCGCAGGGAATCAATCGGCGGGTTGGTGACCTGCGAAAAATTCTGGCGGAAGAAATGATGGAATCCGCGCGGCTGTTCCGAGAGCACCGCCACCGGCGTGTCGTCGCCCATCGAGCCGATGGCTTCCTTACCCTCGGCGGCCATCGGATGCAGGATGGTTTCGATGTCCTCGTGCGTCAGTCCCGCAGCAAGTTGTAGCTGGTGTAAGCGGCCGGCGGCCAGTGGCCAGCGATCCGTGGAAGAACCCTTCTTTTTTTTACTGGCCGCCGGCCGCTGACCGCTGCCAACTATATCGCGCAGCGATATTATCTTCTTCACCCATTCGCCATACGGCTGCTGCCCGGCGAGATAGTCCTTCAGTTCGCGGTCATGGTAAAGTTTTCCTGCCTTGAGGTCGATGCCGATGATGTCGCCGGGGCCTAAGCGCCCGCGCTCGACGATGTCGGCACCAGCGGCCTCCACCATGCCGGACTCGGAACAGGCGATGAGGATGCCGTCTTTCGTCAACTGGTAGCGCATGGGGCGGAGGCCGTTTCTATCCATGCCGGCGATGACCCACTGCCCGTCGGTGGCGACGATGGCCGCCGGGCCGTCCCACTGCTCGGAGACGGAGTTGAGGCAGGAGAACATGTCCTTGTGCTCCTGCGGCAGGTCGGAGGTCAGGCTCCAGGCCGGCGGCACCAGTATCAGCTTGGCCAGCGGCAGCGGCCGGCCGGCACGGGTGAGGATTTCCATCACCGAATCGAGCGCGCCGGTATCGGAGGTGTTGTCGGGAATGACCGGCACGACGTCCGGCTCGAAACCGGCCAGTTCCTCGCAGTGGAACGTCGCCTCGTGGCTTTTCATGAAGTTGATGTTGCCTTTCAGCGTATTGATTTCGCCGTTATGCGCGATCATGCGGAAAGGCTGCGCCAGGTGCCAGGCCGGGGAAGTATTGGTGGAAAAGCGCTGGTGGAAAATGGCGTAGGAAGAGACGAAGCGCTCATCGAGCAAATCAGGATAAAACGCGGTAAGCTGTTCGGCCTTAAAGAGACCTTTGTAAATCAGCGACCGGCAGGACAGCGAACAGATGTAGAAATCATTGATGGCCTGCGCGCGCACGGCTTTTTCGATGCGGCGGCGGATAACATAGAGATCGCGCTCGAAGCCGGGTTCATCAAACCTCTTTCCCTCCGGGAGAGGGGGAGCAATCAGAATCTGCTCGATTTCCGGGCGCGAATCGGCGGCCACGTCGCCGATGACCGAGGCGATGACCGGCACCTGCCGCCAGCCATAGATGCGATAGCCCATCTCGATAATTTTGCTTTCGACGATGGCGCGGCAGGTTTCCTGCGCCGCAAAATTTTTTTTCGGTAAAAACAGCATCCCGACGGCTAATGTATCGCCTTCCAGTTTCTGGCCGGTGCGTTCGATATGGTCACAGAAAAAATCGAACGGAATCTGGATGGAAAGTCCGGCGCCGTCGCCGGTTTTGCCGTCGGCGTCCACCGCGCCGCGATGGTAAACGTTTTTAAGCGCCGAGATGCCCATCTCGACAATGGCGCGGCTCGGCCTGCCGTGAACGGAGGCGATGAAGCCGACGCCGCACATCAGTGCGTGCCCCCTGTGCATTTGCCGGAGGTGCCGAGCACGTCGCCAGGCAGGAAAACCAGCGCTTGCGCCGTATCGCCGTTACCCCAGTATTTTTTAAGCAGTTGCAGGCGCAGCGCGTCGCTGGCGCCGCAGTCAGGCGCGGTTTGCGTGTCGCCATTTGTAGCCTGATAGCGGCAGTCCACAGCGTCGCTGACGGCGCGTTTTGCGTCGGCAGGCAGGGAATGGAAGGTGCTGCACGACTGCTGTTTCTGCTGTTCCAGGCAGTCCTGCATCCCGGCCAGCCCGGGCATATTGGCAATCAGCGGCTTGAAATTCGGATCGCAATAGCCGTCGATGAAATGCGCGGTTGCCTGCTGCTGCGGATTATTCCGGTCGATCGGAATGTCCGGCGCGGCATTGCCGTTCGGGTTCGTGAGCGGCTGGAGATTGTTATAGGACGGCGTGTCGGGTTGGTTCAGCGATTCGTCCGGCGGCAGCGACAAATCACGGATGCGCGACTGCGCGAAGGCGGCGGAGGGGATGAGGCAGATGATAATGATAAGATAGTGTTTCATGCTGCTGCCCTTTCACTTGTTGCAAGATGTTGATGTATGGCCGCCGCCGCCTCGCGGCCATCCTTGATGGCCCAGACGACGAGCGACGCGCCGCGCACGATGTCGCCCGCCGCGAACACGCCGGGCAGGCTGGTTTCAAAGTTTTTCCGGTTGATGGCGATCGTGCCGTATTTGCTGACTTTGAGTTCCGGCGCGGCAAACAGCGCGGGTAAATCCTCGGCGTCGAAGCCCAATGCTTTTATCGCCATGTCGCAGGGCAGCGCGAAGGTTTCACCGGGAGCGGGCACTACCGCCTGCCTGCCGGAGGCATCGTGCGCGATGAGCCGCATCCGCTGCGCCAGAATCTGGTTGACGGATTTCTTTCCGGCGAAGGCGCGCGGCGCGGAAAGCCAGAGGAACTGCACGCCTTCCTCCTCGGCGTTTTTCACTTCGCGGGCGCTTCCGGGCATGTTGGCGCGGTCGCGGCGGTAAAGGCAGGTGACGCTCCTGGCGCCCTGGCGCACGGCGGTGCGGACGCAATCCATCGCCGTGTCGCCGCCGCCGATGACGACGATTTTTTTGCCTTCGGCGTTGAGCCTGCCGCTCTCAAATTCCGGCACGTTGTCGCCGAGGCCTGTGCGGTTGCCGGCGGTGAGGTACGTCATGGCGGGGAAGATGTTTTCCAAATCACCGCCGGGAATGTCGATTTCGCGCGCCTTGTAGACGCCGGTGGCGATCAGCGCGGCGTCGTGCTTTGCACGGAGTTCCCCGATATTCCGCACGTCATGATTCAAATGAAATGTAATGCCGCCGTCTTCAAGCAATCGGTGGCGGCGCGCCACGATGTGCTTTTCCAGTTTGAAATTGGGGATGCCATAAATCAGCAGGCCGCCGACGCGGTCGTACCGGTCATAGACATGCACCGCGTGGCCGTTGCGGCGCAGCATGTCCGCCGCCGCCAGCCCGGCCGGGCCGGCGCCGATGATGCCGACGGAAAAACCAGTCTCGCGCGCGGGGACGATGGGTTTCACCCAGCCCTCGGCGAAGGCGGTTTCGGTGATGTATTTTTCCACCGCGCCGATGGTAACGGATTTGAAGCCCTTTTCGATGACGCAGTTGCCCTCGCAGAGCTTGTCCTGCGGGCAGATGCGGCCGCAGATTTCGGGGAAGGTATTGGTGGCGGAGGAAATGGCGTAGGCTTCCTCGAGGCGGCCTTCGGCGGTAAGCTTCAGCCAGTCGGGGATGTTGTTGGCCAGCGGGCAGTGAATCTGGCAGAACGGGATGCCGCACTGCGAGCAGCGCGCTGCCTGCACGGCGGCTTCGGCCGGGTCGAAGGCGGCGTAAATTTCATTGAAGTCGCGCCTGCGCTTATCCGCTGCCTTTGGTTGCGGATAATGCTGCGGCGTATCGGTGAATTCCAGCATGTCATGCCGCCATTTTCCGGTGAAAGCGCGACAGATATTCCGGTACGATCATTTCCATCGCGGTGGGCGAGATGCCGAGGTCGGCGAAGGTCAACGCGCTTAAGGCCACCACGTTGTCGGCGCGCAGCAGCCGCACCTGATCGCGCGTCAGCGGCGGACGGGGCAGCAATTCAAGGAACGCCGCCTTGCATGAGGCGACGCTAAACGGCACGGAAACCAGCGCGCGGCGCCTGCCGGTGACGTGTAAGATGTATTCCATCAGCTCGCGGAAGGTGTAAATCTGCGGGCCGCCGAGTTCATAGATGCAGCCGGCGCCGTCGGCGCGGGCGAGGCAGGCGAGGACGGCCTTGGCGGCATCGCCGGCATATACCGGCTGGAGGCGCGTGCGCCCGCCGCCGATTAAAGGCAAGACGGGAGAAAACCTGGCCATCTGCGCGAAGCGGTTGAAGAAATTGTCTTCCGTCCCGAAGATGATGGAAGGGCGCAGGATGGTGGCGGAGGGAAACGCCGCCAGCACCGCCTTTTCGCCGAGCAGTTTCGATCGTGCATATGTCGAGCCTTGGCTTTCGCCGACGCCGAGCGCCGAGACGTGGATGAAGCGCGAAACGCCGGCGGCGCGCGCCATCTCGGCGAGCTTTTCCGGCCCGCGCGCATGAACGGCGGAAAAGGTCTGCCGGCCTGATTCATGGAGAATGCCGGCGAGATTGACGACCGCCCAGGAACCGCCGATTTTATGGGCGAGCGATTCCGGGCGCACGATGTCGCCGCGCTCCAGCACAATCCGGCCGGGACTGCACGCCGTTTTGAGGAACAGCGCCGCGTCGGGATGGCGCGCGATGACGCGCAGCCGGTAACCCGCCCGCGCCAGATCGCGCACGACATACCGCCCGAGGAAGCCCGTGCCGCCGACGATGGTGATGATGAGATTTTCCATGCGTACCTTCCGAGAATTGACGCCAGCGCAATTAGAGCAATGATTTTAAGAGTAAAAACCGAAAAGCCATGAAACTCAACTGTTTTGATGCGGTGCGATTGACAACCGCCGCAAAGCGGCTATAAGGCAGTTCCTTTGCTTTCTGTCATTCCCGCGCAGGCGGGAATCCAGCGACAAGATAAAGTATTAAGAAACAAATCCCACATGTGGATTTTGTACGAATGTGCCCAGGTGGCGGAATCGACCAGATTTCTCCACGAGGCACGAGTGGTAAGAAATCTGTCGTCCTCCGAAGCCCGCAGGGCGAAGGGGGATCCAGAAGATTATAAGGAACAAAATCCCACATGTGGATTTTGTATGAGAGTGCCCAGGTGGCGGAATTGGTAGACGCACTAGCTTCAGGTGCTAGCGCCGCGAGGCGTGGGGGTTCGAGTCCCTTCCTGGGCACCAGATTTAAAATATTTATTTTAATTTTCCCTCTTCCCGGATATTTACTATTTTGTCATAAATATGTTTTATAATCGCGAAATACTACTATATATAGTAATATGAAGAAATTGATGCACTATCCAAAAGCCCCGATTATTGAGGCAGTTTTAGCCTTACAGGTTTTGCCATGTGAGGGATTCAATAAGTCTTTTTACGAAGATATAAAAAGCGAATTATCTAAGGGGTACACGTCAAAAGATATTGATGAAATGCTGCTGGAGTTTCATATCGGAGAAGATCAGCAAAATAATTCTCAAAGTAAAAAAAAGGTCGGCATTAGATTGGAAAGTCCTGACGGTAGATATGTAATACAGGCTCGGGAAAATGGATATGCTTTTAGCATATTAAATTACTATGATCGTTGGGAAACTTTCAGCAAAGATGCATATAAATATTGGAATGTTTATAAGCGTATTTTTAAGCCTCAGAAAGTAGTTCGCCAAGCACTTCGTTACATTAACAGAATCGATATTCCTGAGACTAGTTTTGAGCTCAAAGAATATTTCAAAGTGTATCCACACTTATTCGACGACGATATAAACGTCAAAGTCGCAGGTTTTGTTATGCAGGCACAAATTCCTCTTCCTCAAAAAGAAGGAGGGGTGGCAAATATAACTCAAACAGTCGTTCAACCTACAAAGCCAGGATGTTCATCTATTCTTCTTGATATTGATGTATTTGATAACAAACACTTCAAGCCTGGCACCAAGGGATTAAAAGACCGCATCGAAATACTTAGAGACCAAAAGAATTTCGTTTTTAAATCCTCGATAACCGACAAAACGGAGATTCTAATATCATGAGGCAAGCTCTCGCTTTACAACCAATAGTTAGTGGATATACGCCGTTATCTTCAGTTTGTTCAGACCGTGTAAGGGCATTTTTAAGACCTTTTGCAGTTTCAGCAGATTCAGAGATCGGGAATACTGATGAGAAAATGAAACGGCAAAAAATTCTTGCAGAATGGCATCAATTCATCGACGAAATCAATTTACTGCATTCATGGACTAGGAACTGGGATGGCAATGGGTCGGCAAAACCTAAATCTGTCTCCATAAAGAATGCAAAAAATTGGGGCCGTAAAATTTATTCCTTAGTGGCACAACATGACTATGAGTGGCGCAAACCTTTCATTAGCACAGACGAAGAAGGAGATTTGGTTCTAGAGTGGTGGTATAAAGATAGGAATTTGACTTTAGACATTTCAGGCAACGAGGTTATATTTTCTGAAACACGAAATGCTGACAATTCTCCAAAAATCACTACAGGCATTCTTACAAATACCGCCTTACCTTCTAAATTGAGATGGCTAATTTTAGGGGTTTAAATGATGACCCCTCTAGAAATTGGCAACGATGAATGGTTTTATCGTCCATTTCAGATACCAGATCCTAATCATCATTATGAAGTTATAGATGGAATGTTAAGGCTCAGTCGGGGTATTTGGAATGATAGGACATACACACCTTCAGTAGATCGTGCACTTCTACTTTTCTCTCCTCAGGAAGCGCAATTTGATTCTACAAATGCTGTGGTGAAAATTCAGGCAAAAGAAGTGAGAGCGATAAGCGGCAATGCTTCTTTGGCAGACAGTAATACAAGTCGTGCACACGACATAATTTTTGACAAAAAAGAAGACCGCCCTGCACACTCTCTTATTACAACAACTCCACCTTTTGCTGATAAACCTACTGCCGAAAAAAAGAAGTGGAAAGAGTTCCAACGATTGCTCTCGCTGGCCGCCGAAAAACATGGGTGGGTAATTGCACCTCAGGAAGTATAAGGTCAGAAATTCAGTTTGAAATTTCACCCATCCCGCACACAATCTCCCACTCCGCTGCCGTCACCGGCTGGACGGAGAGGCGGGCGGAGGTGACGAGCGACATCTTGGAAAGTTTCGGGTTGGCTTTGACGGCAGCCAGCGTCACCGGCGTTTTGAGCGCGCTACCCGCCTTCACATCCACCGCCCACGGCCTGCCTACGCCGGAGCGAAGCCCCGGCTTCGCGCAGGCAGGTTCGCCTTTTTGCGCCGCCGGGCCGGGGTAATGCCCGCGGATTATCAATCCGATTCATTTTTGCGTTCGCTCTCGGCGGCCAGATTGACCAGGTTACGCCAGCTCGACGTGGACAATAGAGCGTAGTACATCAGCGGCAGCCAACCCTGTTTATGCAATTCGCCGATGGTATCGCCCGGCAGTCGCCCCAGCTTTTCCTGATCGATGACCTGAAAGCCTCCCAGTTGAATCATGCGTCCGGTATCAAGCTTGGCATCCGAACGATTGGGCGCCAGCAGATTCAGCTCCTTCAGCTTGCTGCAGAATTGGCGGGTCAATGCGTGCTGCTCCTGGAAAGCGGTGCAGAACGCCAGCGCATTGCGTGTAAATGCCGAAGGCTTGCCGGCTTCATAGAGGGGGGTATCGTCGCCTTCCGCCCGCGCCGTAAATTGCGGCGCGCCCTCATCGATGCACAGCGTCAACTGATCGGATCCCGGCGTTTCCATGAACACGAACGGATATTTTCGCACATAGGCCGGAATATAGGTATTTTCCCTCCATTTGCCGTCCTGGCCAACAAAATAATTATTCTGTTCCAGCCCGACGATGACAACAGGCATCACCGGATCATTGCCGGTGAAAACGACAGGATAATATTTGGCGGCCTCGATGAATTCTCCCACGGTAAGCGGAATGGAGTTGGTCGCGCGGGCAAAAGTCGGCGGGAGGTTCGCGCGTATGCCGGCCCTGGCATGGCGCTCCGAGTTGATAACCGACGGCTTGCTGAAAAACAGCGGGAATTCCGGCGTCTTCGGTGGCGCATCGGTTATTTCCGGAGCGTCCGCTTCGGCGCCGCGTTCCGCCCTTTTGCCGGTGCCATTGAACATAAATCATTCCTTTCGTATCTTTTTACCGAAGGTGCCCTGACTATTCCGGCACGCACCGGCATAACGCGCACAACTACCCGCACTTTAACATACGGGGGTTAAGAATGAATGAACCTGCGCCGGAATTGGCCACCCCCCCATCTCGCACACCACCTCCCATTCCGCCTCGGTCACCGGCTGGACGGAGAGGCGGGCGGAGGTGACGAGCGACATTTTTGAAAGTTTCGGGTTGGCTTTGATGGCAGCCAGCGTCACCGGCGTTTTGAGCGCGCTAACCGCCTTCACATCCACCACTAGCCAGGGTTCGCCTTTTTCCGCCGTCGGGTCGGGGTAATGCCCGCGAATCACTTCCACGATGCCGACGATGTCCTTGCCCTCGTTCGAATGATAGAAAAACGCGCGGTCGCCGTGTTTCATCGCCATCAGATGCTGCCTGGCGAGGTGGTTGCGCACGCCGGTCCACGCCGTGCCTTGGGCGCCCGCCGCCCGCTGCATCGCCCACGACCAGACGGAGGGTTCGGATTTAATCAGCCAATGCTTAATATTCGGAACCTTTGAAAATTTTCTTCATCAGCAGCGCGAATTTGCCGCGCTTTTCCTTGCGGTCGTAATCCTCCTGACTCCGAAGCCAGGTGATCTGCACGACGCGGCGCTCGCCGCTGAAAGGCTTGTGGCCGTGCCAGGAATTGTCAGCGCGGGCGAAGGCAAAGAACGTGCCGTATATCGGCGGGACTTCCAGCGCCGTGTCGTCGAAGCTTTTGTTGCTGCGCAGCACGCGCAGGCGGCCGCCATCGCCTTCCGGCCAGGTGTCGTTGAGATAAAGCAGCGAGGTGGCGATTTTCGCTTCGCCGTCGTTATGGATGCGGCCGTCATTGCCCGCCGACCATTTGCGGATGGTGATCATGCGTGGTTTGTCGCGCAGTTCCAGCCCCAGCTTGTCGGACAGGATGGCGGCCAGATCCGCCCCCTGCAGTTCGGCAATCAAATCGGCGAACGCCCCTTCGCATTGCAATGCCGACAGCGGCAGGAAGCCGGTTTTGGCGATGTCCGGGAAATCGCGCTTCAGCGTCGGCATATCGGCGGGCGAGAGCATCCCGGCGGTGAGGACGTGCGGATACGGGTCACGCAGCGGCGGGGCGGCGGCCAGCACGTCGAGATTGAGCAGCGGCGCGTGGCGCGCCTGGGCGGCGAGGTTCTGCATGGGAGGATTTTATTACAAAATAATAATATGTCGATCTAATTATCGCTTGCCGCCGTTGCCGGTTGGGTTACAAGGGGATTATGACCAATCATCTGCATCAGGGCGACCTGCCCGCCGGAGTGACGCTGAAGGGCGACATCGCGGTCGATACCGAGGCGATGGGCCTCAACAACAAGCGCGACCGGCTGTGCCTCGTGCAGCTTTCTGACGGCAACGGCGACGCGCATCTCGTGCAGTTTGCGCAAGCGCCGCGCTCAAGCAGCGAAGCGGTGGCGCATGTACATTATGACGCGCCGAACCTGAAGAAGCTGCTGGCCGATCCCAAGCGCACCAAGATTTTCCATTTCGCGCGGTTCGATCTCGCCATCATGCGCCATTACCTCGGTATCAGGATTACGCCGGTGTTCTGCACACGCACCGCGTCGCGCCTCGTGCGCACCTATACCGACAGGCACGGCTACAAGGAAATCTGCAAGGAACTGCTCGGCGTCGATGTTTCCAAGCAGCAGCAAAGCTCCGACTGGGGCGCCGGATCGCTCACCCGCGAGCAGATCGATTACGCCGCCGCCGACGTGTTGTACCTGCACCGCCTGCGCGACAAGCTCGATGAAATGCTTTCCCGCGAAGGCCGCGAGGATCTGGCGCAGTCCTGCTTCAATTTCCTCCCCTGCCGCGCCGAACTGGATTTGGCCGGCTGGGAGAACGAGGATATTTTCGCGCATGGCTAAATCCTTGGCTCCCCTCCCGAGGGGGAGCGGCCGGGGACAAGCCGAAGGCACAGTCCGAAGCGCAGGGGGTAAATCGGCCACGCCGTAGCGAAGGATTGCTTCGCCGGGGCGGGTGCGCTGCGCTTATGCGGGGTAGAAGCATGGATAAACAAAAAGCTGCCGCCGACATCATCGAAAAAGCCCTGCCGCTCGTGCCGTTCGATGGCTGGAGCGAAACGACGCTTGAAAGCGCGGCGAAGGCGGCGGGCTACCTGGGAACCGACGCGGTGCGGGTATTTCCCGGCGGCGGGGTGGAGGCGGCGCAGTGGTTTTTGCGGGCGCAGGACGCGCAGATGCTCAAAGAATTCCATGCGCTGGGCGGCGAGGCCATGAACATCCGCCGGCGCATCGCCGCGCTGGTGCGGATCAGGCTTTCCGGCATGGCGGCGCACCGGGAAGCGGTGCGGAAGGCGGTGGCGCTGCTGGCGCTGCCGCACCATGCCCCGCCGGCGCTGAAAGGCTTATACGCGACGGTGGACGCCATCTGGCGGGCGGCGGGCGACGCTTCCACCGACTTTAATTTCTACACCAAACGGCTGTTGCTGGCCGGCGTCTATTCCTCGACGCTGCTGGTCTGGCTGAACGACAGAAGCGAAGGCAGCAAAGAGACCTGGGCGTTCCTCGACCGGCGCATCGAAAACGTCATGAGCATCGAAAAAGCCAAGCAGCGCGTGCGCGGCTGGGTGGGCAGGAAACGGGCGTAAGCTTACTTCCCCCCTCTCCCTGAGAGGGAGAGAGAAAAGAGATTATTGCATCGCAGCAAATCTTCTGCTTGCATCGCCCTTATCCATTTTGTATAACGCCCGCATGAAACTGGAAGCCTACCTTGCCGAAACCCGGCAAAGCATTGAGTCCTTCGCTCAGGAAGCGGGCATCTCGGCGCAGGCCATTTATAAATATCTGCGCGGCGAGCGCATCCCGCGCAAGGAATTCCTGACGCGGCTGGCAAAAATCACCGGCGGCGAAGTCACCGCCAATGATTTTCTTGACCTGCCGGGCAAAGAGGAGAAACCCATGAGCAAAGCGCAAATTCATCCATTGCCGGCAGCCAAGGCCGCGCTGTCCAGGCAGGCGATGCTTTCGCTCTACCGCGACATGCTGCTGATCCGCCGGTTCGAGGAAAAGGCCGGGCAGCTTTACGGCATGGGATTAATCGGCGGCTTCTGCCACCTCTACATCGGACAGGAGGCGGTGGTCGTAGGGATGCAGAGCTGCATCAGCGCTAAGGACTCCGTCATCACCAGCTACCGCGACCACGGGCATATGATCGCCTGCGGCATGGACCCCAAGGGCATCATGGCCGAACTGACCGGCCGCGAAGGCGGATTCTCGCACGGCAAGGGCGGCTCGATGCATATGTTCTCGACCGAGAAGCATTTCTACGGCGGGCACGGCATCGTCGGCGCGTCGGTGCCGATCGGCACCGGCATCGGCTTTGCCCATAAATACCGCGAGGACGGCGCATTGTGCCTCGCCTATTTCGGCGACGGCGCATCGAACCAGGGGCAGGTCTATGAATCGTTCAACATGGCGAGCTTGTGGAAGCTGCCGGTGATTTACATCATCGAGAACAACCAGTATGCGATGGGCACGTCGCTTGCGCGCGCCTCGGCAACGACGGAATTATACAAACGCGGCGAAGGCTTCGGCATCCCCGGCCGGCAGGTCGACGGCATGGATGTGATGGCCGTGCGCGCGGCGGGGATGGAAGCGGTGAAATACGTGAAGGGCGGCAACGGGCCGTTTTTATTGGAGATGAAGACCTACCGTTATCGCGGCCATTCGATGTCCGACCCGGCGAAATACCGCAGCAAGGAAGAGGTCGAGGAGTACAAATCGCACCACGACCCCATCGAGGGCTTGAAAGGACGGCTCGTCGCCGGCGGCGTGGCGACGGAGGATGCGCTCAAGAAAATCGACCAGGAAATCAAAGCCGTCATCGCCGAAGCCGCTGAATTCGCGCAACAGAGTCCGGAACCGGCGGAGAGTGAATTGTGGACGGATGTGACAGTATAACTTGTCATTCCCATGAAAATGGGAATCCAGTAAAGCGCCGTGGGCGCGGTATAAGTCCTTCTGCGCCGCAGACGCGGCGCACTGGATTCCCGCTTTCGCGGGAATGACAAAGTAGAAGAGACCTGGGAATGGCAAGAAAGTAAGGATGGAGAGGCTGGGATGAAAATGTACTATGTTTACATTCTCGCCAATATACGCAATGGAACTTTGTATATCGGAGTGACAAACGATCTTATCAGGCGGGTATGTGAGCATAAGAATGACCTAGCCGATGGATTCACGAAAAAATATGGCGTACACATGCTGGTATGGTACGAAGCAACGGAGAATATCGAAGCGGCGATAACGCGAGAAAAACAAATAAAGAAATGGAATCGTAAATGGAAATTGGAATTA
>JAGWIM010000087.1 GCA_028873525.1 Pseudomonadota bacterium | reverse complement strand
GGCGCTCGGCGAAAATGAAGTGGAAGTCATCATTTCCACTTCGGCGCTGGCACGCGATGGGCATATTTTAGAACCGTCCGGCTGCGATCTTTCCAACTATCAGGCTAACCCCATCGTTCTATGGCAGCATAATCCTGATGTGCCGGTGGGCCGTGCCGCCGATCTTATCGTTGACGGCAACAAAATTCGTGCCCGCATTAACTTCGCGCCCATAGGCATTTCGCCGAAGGCCGACGAAGTGCGCGGCCTTGTCAAAAATGGAATCGTATCGGGCGTGTCTGTCGGCTTCGACGTTATCGACGCCGAACCGCTTGACCCCAAACAACCGCGCGGCGGCCAACGCTTTACGAAGTGGGAGCTGCTGGAATGTTCATTTTGCTCTGTACCGGCTGATCCTGGCGCCGCGGTTACGGCACGGGCACAAACACAGGAGAAAAACATTATGACTACACAAACACGCGCAGGCAAAAAACTGTCTGCCGCCACCAAGAAGCAACTGGATGATGCCAAAGATCATCTTGAGCGCGCCATGGAGCGCCATAAAGAGCTTGGCGACCAGATGGATAATATTCGTGAAATGAGCGATGGCGACCAAGGTCACCCCGCCGATCTTGCTGATATGCACGAGGACGCTGCCGACGCGCACCGTGCCCTTGGCCGTTCCCTGCAGGCCTGCCAGCGCTGCATGCGCGCGGCAATGAAAAATACCAAGCCACCGGCAGGCGATGATGACGAGGAAGACGATACCGAAACTTCCGCAGGTGACGGCGGCAACGGGGATGAACGCAGCGCCGATCTTCGCCGCCGCAAGGCCGACCTTCAAGCCTTGTCACAAAAAAACTGAATTCAACCGGCGCTGAAAATGTGCCGGTTGATGCCCCAATCCGCCCTTGGGCAAGGCGCACCAGACCGTCGTGATGACGGCCTTTCCCTCTAGATGGAGCCCAGCTATGATTAAAATTAATGAACTGTTGCAACAACGCGCCCGCGCCTTTGATGACTTCAAAGCGCTGGCCGAAAAACCTTTGCTCACCGAAGCCGAACAGGCGGAGTATGAGACGAAGAAACGCGCCGTCACTGACCTTGATGCGCAAATTGCCCGTGCGAAAGATGCGCAAGCACTTTCCGCGGGCAGCGCGCAGCCGGTCGCCGGACAAGATACGCCGGAAAATAAAGCCCCGGCTACGGTCGACGCCGACCGCTATGTCAAGGAACGCAGCCTTGTCATCGGCGCTGCGGCCAAGATGATGGCGTATGGCGGCGGCAATCTGTTCAGTGCGCGCCAGGCGGCGATTGAGGTGTATGGCGAACGCCATCCCGTTACCCGCGCTCTGGTCGCCTCGACCGGCCCGGCTGGCGGCTTTATCCTTCCGCCCGATTATATGAACGAAATCATCGAACTGCTGCGCCCGGCAGCGGTGGTGCGCGGTTCCAACCCGCGTGTCATCCCGATGCCGCGCGGCACGATGACGCTCCCCGGCCAGGCAAGCCCCGCTACCGCCAGCTATGGCACGGAAGGCTCGCAGATTGCATCGTCGCAGCAAACGCTTAAGCAGATTGTCGCCAGCTTCAAGAAATTGACGGCTCTGGTGCCGATTTCTAACGATCTGATGCGCTACGCCGATCCGGCCATCGACGCCATGGTGCGCGACGACCTGGTCGAAGTCATCGCGCTGCGTGAAGACCTCGCTTTCCTGCTCGGCGACGGCACGCAGGCGGCTCCCATGGGCTTCACCGGCTTCGCCAATGCCTGGGCGGTATCGCAAGGTGGTACGGCGGGCGTGTGGAGTGCGACGGCTGACTCGACGGCGGCGGTTAACGGCAGTGCCGGTAATCCGTTGCTCGGCCAGAACGGCGGCAACTTCATTACCTCTAACGAGAGCTACAGCGAAACCACGGTGGTCAATGAACTGACCGGCATGATCAACCGGCTGGATACCGGCAACGTGCCGGATCGCCGCCGCGTGTGGTTCATGCACCCGCGCACCTACAACTACCTGTTTGGTTTGCTGAACAGCCTCGGCCTGTATGTGTTCCGCGACGAGTTGTCGCGCGGCACGCTGTACGGCTATCCGTTCAAGAAGACCACCCAGATTCCAATTAATATCTGGGATGCCAGCGGCACCAACAAGGATTGCTCGTTCATCATCCTCGCGGAAATGAATGAAACCATGATCCTTGATTCGATGAGCCTGGAACTCGCCGTGTCGCGCGAAGGCACCTACACCGATGCCAATGGCAATACGGTGTCGGCCTTCCAATACGACCAGACGCTGATCCGCGCCATCACCGAACACGACTTCCAACTGCGGCACGACTCCGGTTGCTCCGTGCTGCAATTCGTCCGTTGGGCACCGGCTGTTCAATAATCAACCGTTTAACCATCTAACCTTGGAGGATTTCCTATGGATATTACTACCCTGCGCAATATCGGGTCGATTGTCGTTCCCGTTACCAGCGTGTTTCCGCAAAACGCCGCTGCTGGCACCATCGACGGCACCAGTATCGACCGAACGCTTCACAATCTGGCTGGCTCCTGCGTACTGCATCAAGTCGTCGGCGCTGATAGCGGTGCGCCCAGCGCCCTCAGCGTGCAGACAACGCTGCAGCACTCGCCGGATGAATCCACCTGGAGCAACTACGAAATCGGCACCACCGTGCAGCAGACGGCGGCGCTTACTGCCGTCAACAGCGAGAACACGGCGGCAATCGATCTTACCGGCGCTTACCGTTTTATCCGGGCGGTGCAGGTTGTCTCCTTTACCGGAGGCACATCGCCGGAAGCACTGGTGGCAGCCGACATTATCCTCGGCGGCGAACGCGAACTGGCTGCGGTGTAAGCGCCATGAAAATGGTCGAATTTACCCGCGACATGCGTCCGCATCGGGCCGGTGATAAACGCGTCGTGCCCGATGCGGTTGCGGCAAGGCTGATTACGGCAGGCGACGCCAAACATTACTTCAGCGTCTTTGACGAATCAGCGCAAGCGCCGCCTGCCCCTGGCAAACCACATAAAACCCGTAAGCGGAAATGACATGCCCATCCGTATCATTTCCACCGTTTTAACAGCAGCGTCGAGTTATGACCTGACGACGCTGGAGAATATCAAGGATGATCTTGCCATCCCCGGTACTGATACCTCCAGCGACGCGACGCTTGCCCGCTTTATCACCGAGCAATCGGCGCTGGTGGCGCAATACTGCAACCGCGTGTTTCCCATCGAAACGGTGCAGGATGTCATTTACCCCGACCGCGACCCGTATCCTTACCAGGTCACCGGCATGCTTTCCGAGCTGCAGCTTTCACGCTGGCCGCTGGTATCGGTGACAACGGTTACGGATACGGTTGCGGTCAATACTTCCAATACGCTGGTTGCGGGCACGGATTTTGTGATTGACGCGGATCGCGGCTGGTTAACGAAAACCGATCCGAACACCGGCTATCCCACCGGCTGGAGTCCTGACCAATACACCATCCAGTACACGGCGGGATATTTTGAAGCTGGCTCCGGCAGCCCACCGCCTGATTTGGAAATGGCCGTGCTTCGGCTGGTCACCGCCCGTTTCAAAGCGCGTGGCCGCGATCCGTTCCTGCGCGGCCAAGGCGAACCTGGCGTTGGCCAAGAGCAATATTGGATTGGCGCTTTGCCTGGGCAAACGGGGCCATTTCCGCCCGATATCGCGGCGGTGTTGGAAAAATACCGCATGCCGCTGGCGACTTGAACATGGATTTTAACTCATGGATTTCGATGCCGTTATTACCGGCGACCGCCGTGTCGTCGCCCGTTTCAGCGAATGGCCTGCGGAACTCCACGATTCCCTGCTTGCGCGTATTCGCGCCCTGACGGACGCATTGGAAAGCAGGGTTCAAGCGCTGGCACCCGAACGTAAAGGCAAGTTGAAAGACGAAATCGTTTCCCGCGTATTCGACGATCCGCAAAAAATCAAAGGGATGGTGACGCTGGAAGGCGGACTTACTCAATCTGAATATCGTAAGGCTGCTGCGCTTGAATACGGTGCGCATGGCGGTGTCAGTGTTCGAAGATATAGCCGGACGATTGCCGAAGCCTTCGGGCGGGATATTTCGCCAACACGCATCGATGTCAGCGCCTATTCGCGCATCGCCAATATCGACGCGCGGTATTACCTGCGCGGCGGGCTTGCTGATGTGGAAGCCGATGCGACGGCGGAGCTGCAGCAAGTGATTGACCAATCAGTAAAGGCTTTCAACGATGACGCCTAACCGCGAAACCATCATACAGGCCTTGTTCGATCTCGCGCTCACGGCAACCACCTTTAACACCAGTGGCCGTCGCCTGCTGCTATGGAGCAAGGTTGCGTCATTTCCGGCGTTATTCGTCCAATCGACTGGCACGTATTACCCGCCGCGGGAAGCGCGCGGCCTGCCGCCCAAGCGTACCATCACGGCGGAATTGTGGGTTTATACCGATGTCGGTAAAGACCCGAATGCCAATCCGGAGCAAGCGCTCAACAATATCATCGATGCGATTGAGGCGGCGCTGACGCCCGGCATCAACTGCATCGCGCAAACTCTTGGCGGCATTGTTTCGCACGCCTGGATCGAAGGCGATATTGAACAATTCCCCGGCGTGCTGGACGGCATCGCCAAGGCAATCATCCCCGTAAAAATTTTAGTCCCTTAATCCCACTGGCTTGGCCGATAGCCAGTGTTTTGAACCGCCCTTCGGCAAGGCATCTGCACCGTCGTGATGACGGCGCATCCCCTAGATGGAGTCCATTATGCTACAGCAATACAACTTTGGCGCCGGGACGTTGTTCCTGGTGCGCACCGATATCGCCGTGCCGACGCCGGTTCGGGTTGGAACGCTTCAAGACGTAAGCGTTGATATGTCGTTTCAGACCAAAGAGCTTTACGGCCAGTACCAGGCACCCGTCGCCGTGGCGCGCGGCCAGCAGAAAATCACCGGCAAGGCCAAAATCGCCAACCTGAATGCGCGCCAGCTTAACGATGCCTTCTTAGGGCAAACCCTCAGCACCGGCGAGCAAATTCAGATTGTCGATGAAGGTGGACCTAACGGTACGGCCATTCCTACCACGCCGTATCAGATCGTTGTCGCCAATGGCTCGTCCATGTCGTCGGGCACTCCCGGCATCGATTGCGGCGTATTCAATGCAGGCACCGGCATTCAGCTTACGCGCGTCGCATCGTCGCCGGTGGCAGGCGAGTATAGCTGTGACATGACCACCGGCACCTATACGTTTAGCAGCGCCGATCACACGGCTGGTGTGCTGGTTATTATTTCTTACGCTTATTTCGAGACGTCCACCGGCAACCGCATTACCGCCGTCAACCAGCTGATGGGTTCTTCACCGCAGTTCCGAATGCAGCTTGCCAATAATTACGCCGGTAACAATTTGTGCCTCACGCTGTACGCCGCCATCCCGACCAAAATGAGTTGGGATTTCAAAAACGAGGATTTCACCGTTCCCGATTTTGAATTTTCTGCATTCACTGACAGCCTGGGCCGGTTCTTTGACTGGTCGAGTAGCCTCTAATGCCTGGGAACCGCCAAGCCTTTCTTGACATGCTTGCATGGTCGGAAGGCACTTCGACCATTCCCGGCAGCGACAACGGGTACAATGTTCTGGTAGGGGCGACGCCGGAACACCCGTTGCTGTTTGAAAGCTATGCCGATCACCCGCGCATTTTGAATACGGAATTGGATTCAACAGCGGCAGGCCGTTACCAGCTACTGGAGAAATATTACGATGCCTACAAGCAAATGCTGGGATTGCCGGATTTTTCGCCCGCATCGCAGGATGCAATAGCGCTGCGGCAAATTTCCGAGCGGCAGGCGTTGGCTGATATCGATGCCGGTAATATCGGGGTCGCTATCTTCAAATGCGGTGCGATATGGGCAAGCCTGCCTGGCTCTCCCTACGGCCAGCACCAGAATAACCTGAATGATCTGGTGGCTGCCTATCTCAACGCTGGCGGCGCACAGAAGCAAAATTTCTAAACATCGAACAACCGGCTGACCGCTTACGCGGCGCGTGCAGCCTGTTGCTTTCAACAAGCCGCGAAACATAGGAGATTTTATGTCTGTCAATCCATTACTTGCGGCTTTTGCTGCGCCCTTGAATAAAGTGCTTAACCAGATCATCACTGCCGGAAATTCCATCGTTTCCGAGCCGACGACTGAGAATGTTATCGAGCAGGGCGAGGAATTGGCTCTGCAGGCGATCAATCCTTCTCAACTGGAGGGATTGAGCATCGGTGCCGTTGCCCAGGAACTCGTCAATGTAGCAACCACGTTGCAGGCGCATTTACAGGCCGCAACTGTTGCTCCGAGCGCAACAAGTGTCGGTAACTGATCTTGATATCGCCCAGGTCGTCTATAATCTGTATTGGGATACCAGTAAGCTCGATCAGATTATAGACCCTGACGGCGTGTGCGTTGGGATTAAGCGTTTTCCCGAAGCTGCGGTGGTATGCTTCCGCGGCAGCACGACATTCCTGGATTGGGTACGCGATTTCGAAGATTTCGCGCAGATGGTCGACGATCCTGACCTGGGCGGTGTGCATCCCGGCTTCATTGAAGGGATGCACGATATACTGGAGCAGGTACGTCCCGATCCGGAAAAGCCAACCATTATAACGGGGCACAGCCTGGGTGCTGCCAGAGCATGGATATATGCCGCATTGCTGGCTGAGCATGATACGGTTATGGCCGGTGATCGTATTGTCGTATTCGGCTCACCGCTGCCTGGCGCACAAAAGATAAAAGAGCTGGTCACGCCCTATGCCAAAACCGCCTATAAAAACCGCCACGACCCCGTTTGCGATGTACCATTTACCATTCCGTATCTCGACCCTTATGTATTCCCCTGGACGAATACCAGGCTAAATATTTCGCCGCCGTCTAACGATCCTTGGGGTGTATTCGCCGATCATCACTTCCAGCTGTATCTGCAGGCCATTACAGCACAGGCACAATAGAAATTTCAGCGGGATAGAGCAGTGGAAGCTCGCGTGGTTCATTAGCCACGAGGTCGCTCGGTTCGATTCCGGCTCCCGCATCCATCATCACCCATCACAATCATTAATGGAGCAATAACCATGCGCGACTTTTTCAAAGGAATTTTGCAATCCAGCAACCAGGAATCCGGCGCTGGCATTAAAGACGAGCATATCAATTTATTTGCCATCCGCGTCGCCGACGCGGTGGGCACAAAGGAATTCGCTGATCGTCTCGGTCAACGGATAGGAGAATCCTCTCCGCCCGGTTTCGATCTCGGAGCCGGAGAAACCATCAATATATTATGGAGTAAAACTATGTCCGCATTTACCGATGCTATGGCCGCCGTGGTGGCAACCATCAAAGCCTCTCAAGCCGCCGTCGATCCGACGCACATCGCGTCCATCGACGCTTCCATTCAATCACTCACCACCAGCGAAACGGCGGATGCCGCTGCCATCGCCGACATCCAGGCTGGCCTCGCTGTGTTGACCAGCGGCCTCGCGCCGAGCACTTCCGGCAGCGGTTCGACTGGCACCGGCAGTACCAGTGGCACCGGCGCTGCCAATTCCGGCGCCGCAGGCACTGGACAGTAACCAATACCACTCCCGTAAGGCTTAACCCCGCGCAGCTTCATCTGGTTGCGCGGGGTTTTTTTGAACCTATGAAATATTTATCCGTATGCTCTGGCATCGAAGCGGCCACGGTCGCGTGGCATCCGCTGGGATGGCAAGCTGCGGGCTTTGCAGAAATTGAGCCGTTCGCACGCGCCGTACTTACGCATCATTACCCGCACCTACCGCTGCATGGCAATTTTACCGACCTGAAAGCGAATGATTATGGAACAATTGACCTTCTCGTTGGAGGCACACCCTGCCAGTCCTTCAGCATTGCAGGATTGCGAAAAGGATTTGACGACGACCGGGGAAATCTTGCCCTCGAATTTATACGGCTGGCTAAAAAATCTCGCGCCC
>JAGWIM010000156.1 GCA_028873525.1 Pseudomonadota bacterium | reverse complement strand
GGATAGCAGCCCGGCGTAATAGGGAACCTTGAGGTTCTGCATGAGCGCCGGGATGAATTGATCGGCAGGCAGACAGCCGAGGCTTTTATATTCGGGCGGAACGATCACATGAAAACCGCGCACAGGGCTGGCGACTTCCCCCTGCTTGACCAGACGGCCAAGAGCCAGTTTTGAGGCCGCAGGCGATCTTCCCAACGCCGCGCACATCGCGTCGCTGGTGAAGTGATGCACGCCGCTGGCGGCCAGCGCAGCAACGTAATCTTTGGCCTTAATCATAGAATTACCCAAAACTATTTACTGAAAGTATCACAAAACGATGCTTTTTGCAAACAAATTTGGCGAATTGGACTAATTGAGGCTCGTTACCATGAACGAAATCGAACAACGCGCCGCCGTGGTGGCAGAAGCCCGGGGCTGGATCGGCACGCCTTATCACCATTTAGGTGATGTGATGGGCGCAGGCGTTGATTGCGGCATGTTGCTGGTGCGCGTCTATGTCGATACCGGCGTAGTGCCGCCATTCGATCCCAGGCCGTATTCCCCGCAATGGCATCTGCACCGCGATGACGAGCGTTATCTCGGTTTTCTGCTGGAGCGCGGCATCGAAGTTACCGAGCCGCAGCCCGGCGACATCGTGGTGTGGAAGATCGGGCGCTCGTTTGCGCATGGCGGCATTGTCACCGGGTGGCCGCTGGTGGTGCATGCTTACCAGCCGGAAGATCGCGTAGTGGAATCCGATGTGTCGCTGCCTTCGCCGTTATCCGAAAACACGAGGCGGCGATTCTTCAATCCGTGGGGGCGAACATGAGCTGGCTTTTCGGCGGCGGAAAAGCGATGAAGCCGGAATTCACCGACATCGCCATCAATACCTCCATCGCCACCATGCCGGTGCCGATGGTCTGGGGACGCGCGGCCAGCGGCATCAACCTGATATGGTACGGCAACTTCCGCGCCATCGCTCAGAAGGTTCACGGCGGCAAAGGCGGCGGTGGGGAGTGTTTTGCTCCGGAAACACTGGTGTCGACTCCGCACGGCCCGCGCCCGATCGCCGAGTTGAAGCGCGGCGACGCGGTGTGGTGCATCGACCCTGAAACCGGCACCAGGGTCGTAGGCCGTGTCAGGCTTACGCATAAGCACGACGCGGCGAACGAAAGCCACGACCGCATGCTGCGCATCGTCCATGACCGCGGCGAATTGCATGTCACGGAGAATCATTATCTCTGGAAGGATGGCGCGGAAAAGATTGAGGCAAAGGACTGGCAGCTGGGTGACGTGCTGGTCTATGAAGGCTGGCTGGCGTCGAAAATAAGGGAAATTGTTTCTGCGCCCGATATTCCCTTTACCTATAATCTTACCGTCGAGCCGCATCACAATTATTTCGCCGATGGCGTATTGGTGCATAATGGCGGCGGCGGTAAAACCGGTAGTTATGATTACCAGACCGGTCTTATCTTAGGCATTTGCGGCGGCCCGATAAACGGCTTCGGCAATATCTGGAAAGGGAAAAACCAGTACGGCAGTGCGGGCGCGCTGGGCTTGACAGCAT
>JAGWIM010000086.1 GCA_028873525.1 Pseudomonadota bacterium | reverse complement strand
ATACCGATATGACCGGCAAGAAAGCCGGAAACCTTATGTCGGAGCGGAATGTGCCGAAAGCCGTCGCCGAGGCGCGCTCACACCTGCTTAAAGAACACGGCATCCGCGGCGTCCTAAGCTCGCTGGGAGGATTGCTGAGCGTACACAGCCTGCTGAAAGGCGGCAGCGGCAAAAAGACGATGATCGCCTGGATGGTGCTGCCATTCGCCAGCGAAGGCGTCAACCTGCTGATGGGCGAAGCGCCGGCGCTGCATGTCTACAAAGGCATCAGCGATGCCCATAAGCGCGGCGAGGAAATCCCGCAACAGACATATGCCGATTTCGTTCTGGTGGCGAATAAGGAGCTGCAATCGCGCGGCACGAAAGGAAAAGAACTGGCGGGCAGGCTGGCCGCGCAATATGCCGCCGTTCATGCCGCGCCGGCCGCGATATTGAACGAAGTCGAAAACGGCAGGATGCTGCAGCGCATCAAAAACATCGTCGAGAGCGGCGAGGTTGCGTTGCCGAGCCAGCCCGAGCGCGCCGGCCACGCGAAAGCGCTGGAAGGCAAAAAAGAACAGCCCGTGCTGGGGCCGGAAACCGCCAGGGTGATGGGACGCCGCGAGGCCGAGCCTTCGCCGGCGCTGGGGGCATGATGGGCGCCAGGAACGATACTCCCTTCATTGACGATGACCGCCCCACCATCCAGAAAATTATGGACGACAAAGGGCTGAAGAATTGCGACAGTTGCGATTTCATCGGGGGCGCGCGGATGGTGACCGGCTTCCTGCCGGGCATGGGGCAGGCGATTGATTTGCCCCTGGCCGTCGCGCAGGGAAATCTTGAAGCCGACAAAGAACTGGCGAAACGCGAAAAATATTACGGCAACCTGAAATCGGCGGCCTCGCGCAGCCGCGGCTTCAAGTCGGAACTGAAAAACCTGCAGGCGCGCTGGCAGGACCGGCTCGGCGAAGCCGCGACCTCTCTCGCCGGCGGCCTCGGCGGCATGTGGCTGGGCGCGACGATGCTGGCGTGGATACCTATCGTCGGCAGCATAGGCGGCGGCTTGATTGGCGCGGTGGCGGGGGCGTATCTTGCTAACCAGCTCTATAACGTGGTTTTCCCGTCGCAGAATCAGGATGCGACGGCGCTGGCGATGACGATGTATAAAATGCAGCAGCAGGGCGAAGCCGTTTCGCCGCAGATGGCATTCGCCGTGCTGGCCTCCAACCTGCCGCGCAAGGCACGCGCAAGAATAGAAAAAGACCTCGAGCGCATGACCGGCGGCACCAGCTTCAACGATGCCATTACCAACGGCAGGATGAACGAACTGGCCGTGCTGATGAAGCGTTATGATATAGAAATCCGCGCCGATACGCATATGAAACGCGACGCGGTTGATATCGGCAAGCCGGCTTCCGAGCAGTATGCGGAATGGATTAACAGCGGACGGCTGGATGCGCGCACGCTGATGTTCACCAAGGAATTGCCGACTGATCCGTTGGCTATGCCGCAGCAGCCGGAGCGTTCCCTTGTGACCGCGCCGGCAACGCCCATGATGGGGCGCGGCATGGGCAAGAACCCGTAAGCGTCATCGCTAAGGCGATCCGGGAAACAACAAACCGGATCCCCTGAATTTACTCCGCAAATTCGGGGAATGACGAAATTAAACACCTTTCTTCCTTATAAATAAAACTGGAGTCATTATGGCGTTCATCGAGACACGCTTCCCGACCGATATTGCCTACGGATCCGCCGGCGGACCGGAATATTCCACCGACATCGTGATTACGAATAGCGGCTATGAGCAGCGCAACGCCAACTGGTCGCAGTCGCGGGCGCGCTATAACGTGGCGCACGGCATCAAGACGCAGGCGCAGCTCGACGCGCTCATCGCTTTTTTCCGCGCGCGCAAAGGCCGCGCCGACGGCTTCCGCTTCAAGGATTGGAGCGATTACCAGACCACCGGCGAAGCCATTGCCGCCGGCGACGGCGTCACCACGGTGTTTCAGCTCACGAAAGCCTATGCCAGCGGCACGACGTCGGAATCGCGCAGCATCAGCAAGCCGGTGGCAGGAACGGTCAATATCTACCTGGCGGCCGTACTGCAAAATTCGGGCTATACGCTGGACACCACCACCGGCCTGGTGACGTTCACCGCCGCGCCGGGCAGCGGGGTAGCCATTACCGCCGATTTCCAATTCGATGTGCCGGTGCGCTTCGACACCGACCGGCTGGCGGCAACGCTTGACTCTTACAGCAGTTATAGCTGGCAGGATATCCCATTGGTGGAGATACGCGTTTAAGTCCTGTGCGAGCGGCAGCGAGGCACAGTATCTCATTGTAATTCGCTGAATATCCTGTGCTGACGCTTCGCGTTCCACAGGATTTGGAGGATACCCATGAAAACCATTACCACCCAACTCGCCGCCCATATCGCCGGCGAGGTGACGACGCTCGCCACCTGCTGGAAACTTACGCGGCGCGATACCACTGTCTTCGGTTTTACCGACCACGATCAGGACATCGCTTTCAGCGGCGTAACCTACAAGGCGGCGACCGGATTCACGCCCAGCGCCATCCAGACCAGCGGTTCGCTGGCCGTGGATAATCTCGATGTTGATGGGATGCTCTCCAGCGGCAGCATCACCGAAGCCGATATTCTCGCCGGTCTGTATGACTTTGCCGAGATAGAAATTTTTCAGGTGAACTATATAGACCTGACGCAAGGCGCGTTGAAGCTCCGGCGCGGCTGGCTGGGCGAGGTGTCGCTTTACAAGCAGGAGTTCGTCGCCGAGGTGAGAGGACTGACGCAACGCCTGTCGCAGACCATCGGCGAACTCTATTCCGCCTCGTGCCGCGCCACGCTGGGCGACAGCCGCTGCAAGGTGGACATGACAACCAATACCGTCACCGGCAGCGTCACCACCGCCGTTTCCATCTTGCAATTCACCGACAGCACGCGATCCGAGGCAAGCGATACGTTTGGTTTCGGCACGCTGACCTTCACCGGCGGGGCTAATAATGGTCTCAGCATGGAAGTGAAGGAATATATATACACGTCCGGCATAGGCGGGCAGATTACGCTCGCGCTGCCCGTGCCCTACACCATCGCCGTGGGGGATACCTACAGCCTGACCAAAGGCTGCGACAAGACGCTGGCTACCTGCTTTTCGCGGTTCAATAACGTCGTTAATTTTCGCGGCGAGCCGCTGGTTCCTGGACTCGACAAGATGCTGGAAACGGCGGGCACGCGGAGCCAATAGATTTATCTTTGCATTGAGTGAGGAATTCTATAATGTTCGCGGCAAAGGGAATAAATTCTGTGGGCCGCGTGAGCAGCGGCACAGGATCTCAAAATGGAGAGAGTTCCTGCGCAACCGCTTCGCGATTCGCAGGATTTAATCAAAGGAGAAATGACAATGCGCGTCATGCGGGATTTTTTCAGCGGTGCGCTGTCGGTTGTAAAAATTCTCGGCGCGCCGATGCTCTACCGTTACCCCTACCGCACATCGGCGGAGGGACTCCGGGCAGACTGGCTGCGCATCGGGCAGGATATTGAAGCCGTGATAGGCGCACTCAAAACAGACGCGGAACATGGACGATCAACGAGAAAATAACGAGCGCGAGCAGCGTCCTTACCGCACCGGCGGCTACCAGCAGCCGCAGGGCGGGCGCGACCGCGTGCAGAACCGCACGGTCGAGATTCTGCCGCATCCGGAAGTGCTGGAGAGCTATAATTACGTGGTGGACGGTTCGGCCAAGATGATACTCACCATGTTCGAGATTGAGCAGAAGCACCGCCACGAATGGGAAACGCAGGCGCTGAGAATCCATAGTTATTCGACCATTATCGGCCAGTTTCTTGGTTTTTTTATCGCTGTCGCAGTGTTTGTTTCGGCCACTATTATTGGTATTTATGGCGACAGCACCATCGCGGCGGCCATCTGGGTGTTCGGCATGGCGATTGTCGTCATGGCCGGGATGGTCTGGACATATGCCAAGAGCATGGGGCAGCGGCCGTTATTTGGACGGCCGACCATGCGCTCGCATTTCCGGCCGCAGAAGGAGCGGGAAGAGCAGTAATCCTGCGGCCGCGCAGCGGCTGCGCAGAATCTCGTGCGGCAGGAAACAGATCCCGTGCTCTCACTTTGCCCGCCACAGGATATATACCATGCCCCACCCCATCGTCGCCTGCGCGCGCGGCTGGATAGGCACGCGCTTTCATCACCAGGGACGGCTCAGGAAAACAGAGAGTCATAGGGGCGGCGTCGATTGCCTCGGGCTGTTGGTTGGCATCGCACAAGAGCTGGATTTGCGCGCGCCGGACGGGACAAGATTGGCGGTTTTCGACAAGGCCGATTATCCGCACCAGCCGGATGTGAAACGGCTGTATGCAAGGTTAGCGGAGTTGTTTGCAATTGTCATCCCCGCGAAAGCGGGGATCCAGTGCGCCGCGTCTGCGGCGCGGAAAGACTTATTATACCGCGCCCATGGCGCTTTGCTGGATTCCCGCTTTCGCGGGAATGACAAAGAGATGAACCCTTCCCTTACGGGGGAGGGGATTTTACCGGGCGATATTGTTTTGCTGAAAATAGACGGCAGCCCGCAGCATCTGGCGATTGTCAGCGACATGGAAAACGGCCTTGGCCTCATCCATGCCTATGCGCCGGCGCGCGCGGTGGTGGAGCATAGGCTCGATGGCTGGTGGCTGGAAAAAATAGAGGCGGCGTTCCGCATAACATCTTAATCATTGAGGAAAATCATGGCATCGATTGTTTTGGGCGCGGCCGGCACGGCGGCCGGCGCCGCTACCGGTGTGCCTTTTGCCTCGGCCTTCGGCGGCGGCATCGGGCGGGCACTGGGAGGCGTGCTCGGCAGCGCATTGCTGATGCCGGCGCGCAAGCTGCGCCCGCTCAACGGCCCGCGCCTCGCCAGCCTCGGAGTGCAAAGCTCGACCTACGGCAAGATGATTCCCATCGTGTACGGGATGCTTCGCATCGGCGGCAATATCATCTGGTCGCAGCCGATTACCGAAACGGTGACGACGACGACCAGTTCGGCGGGCGGCATTGGCAAGGGCGGCGGCGGCAAGGTGACCCAGACAGCCACCACCTACAGCTATTCGGTGACGCTGGCCATCGGTATTTGCGAAGGGCCGGTGGACGACGTGCTGCGCATCTGGGCCGATGCCGAGCAACTCGACCTGTCGCAATATACGCTGCGCATCTACAAGGGCGATGAAACGCAACTGCCCGATAGTCTTATTCAATCCATCGAGGGCGCGGCCAATACGCCGGCCTATCGCGGGCTGGCATATGTCGTGTTTGAGAATTTTCCGATGGGTGATTACGGGAACCGCATCCCAAACTTCACTTTTGAAGTGAAAAGAAAATTTTTAGCGCCTGATTATAATAATCAAATGCTGGAGGATATGATCACCGGAATGGTCATAATCCCAGGCGGCGGCGAGTTCGTGTACGATACCCAGGTGGAGTATAAGATACCCGGCGCGCAGGTGGGCGCAAGCTGGGTGCAGCAGGGCGACCGGCAGGCGATCAATATGCACAATCCCGCCGGTAAAGCCAATGCGCTGCTGTCGCTCGACCAGTTGCAGGCGACCTGCCCGAATGTGCAATGGGTGTCGGTGGTGGTGAGTTGGTTTGGCACTGATATGAATGCCGGAACCTGCATCGTCCAGCCGGGCGTGGAATACCAGACGGGCGCCGCCACCTCGCCGGATACCTGGGCGGTGGGAAGCTATACGCGATCCACCGCGCACCTGATTATACAGGTGAGCGGCGGCCCGCAATATGGCGGCACGCCGGACGATGACAGCATTCTGCGCTACCTGACCGAACTTAAGAATCGCGGCTATAAAATCGTTTTTTATCCGCTGATGTTCATGGATGTGATCGGCAAGCCCTGGCGCGGCGATTTAACCGGAAGCGCCATCGATGTCACAAATTTTTTTACGAAAATAAACGGCTATAATGATTTCATCAACTATTATGCCAGCCTGGTGGCAGGCAAAGTGGATGCGTTTATTATCGGCTCGGAACTGAAGGGGCTGACGGCAGTCACGGATACGCCCGGGAACTATCCGGCGGTGAACGCGCTGGTCAGCCTCGCGGCGACGGTAAAAACCACATTGGGCAGCGGCGTCAAAGTGACATATGCCGCCGACTGGTCGGAATACCACCACGATGCCAACGGTTATTATAATCTCGACCCGCTATGGGCATCGTCCAACATCGACGTCATCGGCATCGACGCCTATTTCCCGCTGACCGACGGGCCGCAGGAAGGTTATGACGTGGCGACCGTTATCGCCGGTTGGACATCGGGCGAGGGCTACGACTGGTATTACAGCGATACGGCGCGCACGGTAAAAACCACGCTCACCGCGCCATATGCTTGGAAAAACATCAGTTGGTTCTGGAACAACACGCATACCAATCCGGACAGCACGACGACGGCGTGGACGCCTGGGATGAAAAAAATCTGGTTCACCGAATATGGATTTCCGAGCGTCGACGCCGCCACCAACCAGCCTAATGTTTTTTATGATCCGAATACCACCGGCAGCGCGTTTCCCTACTATTCCAAAGGGCGGGTGGATTTCCTGGCGCAGCGCGTCGGCCTCACCGCCACGCAGCAGCAATGGGCAGGGTCTTCCATGATCGAGCAGATGTTCGTCTGGACGTGGGACGCACGGCCATTTCCTTATTGGCCGGATTTGACGGCGGTGTGGACCGACGGCATGGATTGGCAGACCGGCCACTGGGTCGAAGGCAAGCTCGGCACCTCCAGCCTCGCCGCCGTTGTGGCGGATTTATGCGGACGCGGCGGGTTGCTCACCACGGATATTGACGTCAGCCAGCTTATTGACTTGACCGAAGGGTTTGTCATTGATACGCCGCAAACCATCCGCTCGGCCATCGAAATCCTGCAGCAGGCCTATTTCTTCGATGCGGTGGAATCGGATAACATCCTCAAATTCGTGCCGCGCGGGGGTGCGGCGGCGCTGAATGTTCCGGAGGATGACCTCATACCCCCGGGGGGTAAGAACAGCGGGCAGGTATTCGCCGTGACGCGGGCGCAGGAAATCGAACTGCCCAAACGCGTTAACGTGGTCTATCTCACGCGGCTTTCCAATTACCAGAGCGCGACGCAATACGCCCAGCGCGAGGTAACTTCCAGTTTGGAGGCGGTGACGCTTGATTTACCCATCGTCTGCGACGACCAGATAGGGAAAAATATTGCAGACATCACGCTCTTTTCCGACTGGATGGCGCGCACGAGCTACCAGTTCAACCTCGGCGTCAAATACGCGCAGCTTGAGCCATCGGATGTGATTACCGCGGTGGTGGAAGGAATAACGCACCGGATGCGCATCACCTCAACGCGCATGGCGACGCCATCTGTTTTGCGCGTGCAGGGCGTGGCCGAAGATGCCTCGACGTTCGATTTCTACACGACGCCGGGAGCGAGCACCGGCCTGCTCCAGCAGAACAGCAGCATCCCGGCGACCATGCTTGACCTGCTCGATATTCCCGCCTTTCCCGGCGACGATGCCGACAAGGGCGTCGTACGGCTGGCGGTGGCGGGACTCGCCAGCGGCTGGGTCGGCACGGCGATTTACCGCTCGGATGACGGCGGCGCCGATTATAATTTCGTTACCAATCTCACCACTCCGGCGACCATGGGCACGGCGAGCACCGCACTGGCCGGCGGCCCGACAGGCGTGTTCGACGAGGTGAATACCGTCACGGTTCTGCTTCTGGGCAACGCACAATTGCAGAGTGCGAGCGAACTGGCGGTGCTCAACGGCGCGAATGCCGCCGTGCTGGGAAATGAAATCATCCAGTTTACGACGGCCACACTGGTAACGCCGGGGCAATATACCTTAAGTGGGTTGCTGCGCGGACGGCTGGGCACGGAATGGGCGGTATCCGGACATACCGCCGGCGAACCGTTCGCGCTGCTGGACGGCTCGGTCGGCAAGCAGATTGTGGCCAACAACATGATCGGCCTGCTGCGCGAATATAAGCCGGTGACGTTCA
>JAGWIM010000085.1 GCA_028873525.1 Pseudomonadota bacterium | reverse complement strand
AAAATTCCCGGCCGTTTTCTCTTACGCTATCGAAGCTGCGGCTATTGACCGCCCGCGCCTGCTCCTGCCGGCGCGCCTTTATCTTCGTGATGCTCCTTGCGATGCTCACGGCGGTCCTTCCGCATTTCGCGGCGCTTTTCCATTTTTTCGTGACGCTTCTCGCGTTTTTCCTTGCGGATTTCACGCCGCTCGCCCATGGCAGCGCCTTTTTCGCCATTTTTCAGGTCGTGCTTACGCTCCATGCGGTCATGATGGATTTCCTGGCTGTCCTGCTGGATGGCCTGATTGTCCTGGTGAACGTCAGCCGGGGCCTGTGCATAGGCCGGGGCAACAAACGCCATGGCGGCCAGCAGCGCGAAGGTAGAAACTTTATTCATAAGAGAGTCCTTTCTTCTAAAGAGGGTGAGTGATTAACGAAGGTAACGAAGCAATACTATCTCCCTTACCATTACTGTACGATGATGCAAACATTAATTGCATGTCATGTTTGATATTATTCTTTTGTCAACAGGTTGCAGATATTCGCCCGCCTTTACTCCGCAAGGCAGAAATGGTAAACTGTTTTCATGCCGAGTTGGAAACACACGAAACGCATGGCCGCCGCGATGGGGGTCGCGCTGCTCGTCTCCGGCTGCCGCCCGTTCTGGCTGTGGACGGTTGATCCCTCTGGCCCGCCGGAATATAAACTGGGCTGGGAAGATGGTTGCGATTCCGGCCTGTCGGCGGAAGGCAGTTGGGATTATAAGCTGATGTACGGCTTTAAGAAACGCACGGAAATGTCGGCCAGCGACCAGTACAAACAGGGTTGGAACGAGGGATTCACCTATTGCCGCTACTCACTGGCTTCCTCCAAAGGCTCCGTCGACATGAACAATCTTGGCTGGGGCGAGTAATTCCGAATTAGCCGCTCTTATTAACGGCATTTTTACGTCTGTTATGCTACGGTCGCGGCCATGCAAACCAGCGTCAATCCCGCCACCGGCGAAAAAATACGTGACTATCCCCTGCATAGCGCAGCGGACGTGCAGGCGGCCATTGCGCGTGCGCATGAGTGTTTTTTGCATTGGAAAACGGTGTCGACGGACGAACGCGCGCGGTTGCTGCTGCGCGTCGCGGAAATATTGCTGACGCGCAAAGATGGCTATGCCCGCCTGATCGCCCGTGAGATGGGCAAGCCACTGAAGGAAGCCATTGCCGAAGTCGAAAAATGCGCCGGCTGCGCACGTTATTTTGCCGAAAACGGCGCGCTTTTTCTTGCTGATTCCGCCATTGCCACCGAATATCGCAAAAGCTATGTCGCCTTCCTGCCGCTGGGCATCATTTTTGGCATCATGCCGTGGAATTTCCCGTTCTGGCAGGTGTTCCGCTTCGCCTTGCCCTCGCTGATGGCGGGCAATATCGGCCTGCTCAAGCATTCTTCCAATACCCCAGGCTGTGCGTTGGCTATTGAATCCATATTCAGGGAAGCCGGGCTGCCCGAAGGCGCGTTTCAGGCGCTGCTGCTGCCGTCGGATCGCATCGAGGAAGCCATCGGGCATCCGCGCGTCGCCGCCATCACGTTGACCGGCAGCACGCCGGCCGGGCGCTCGGTGGCGGCGCTGGCGGGAAAGCACCTCAAGAAAACCGTGCTCGAACTGGGCGGCAGCGACGCCTATCTCATTCTGCCGGATGCCGACGTCAGTCTTGCTGTCAAAACCTGCGCCGCCAGCCGGCTACTCAATTGCGGACAATCCTGCATTTCGGCCAAGCGGCTTATTGTTGCGGGGAACATCAGGGAGCGTTTCGAGCAGGAGCTGCTGGACATTTTCCGCAAGCAACGCACCGGCGACCCCCTCGACGCAGAAACCACTGTCGGACCGATGGCGCGTGCCGATTTACGCAACGCATTGCATGAACAAGTCGATCGCTCGATAGCTGCAGGCGCACGCTGCCTTACCGGCGGCGTGATTCCGGCAGGGAAGGGCGCATTTTACCCGCCGACGATTCTTACCGATGTCAAAAAGGGCATGTCGGCCTATGAGGAAGAATTATTCGGGCCGGTAGCAGTTATTATTCCGGCGAAGGACGAGGAGGATGCCATTGCTATTGCCAACGACACGCCTTTCGGCCTTGGCGGCGCAATATTCACCGCCGATTTCGCGCATGGCGAGGCCATCGCCCGCGGGCGCGTTGAGTCGGGGTCGTGCTTTGTCAACATGATGGTGCGCTCGGATGTCAGACTGCCTTTCGGCGGTATCAGGGACAGCGGTTACGGACGCGAGTTGTCGGCCTTCGGTATCCGCGAATTCGTCAACGTCAAAAGTATCGTTGTGGCGTAATGTGGTACTATTATTTGCATTATGAGTGATTTTTAATCAAATATTCACGTCATTTTCATTTTAGCGCCTTATTATCGCTCCATAAAAAAGACGAGTGAATCGTTTTATAAAGATTGGATGACGAGATATGCGCATTCTGGTGGTTGAGGATGAGGAAAAACTGGCCAATGTCGTCGCCAGAAGCCTCAAAGAAGAAGGATTCGCCGTTGACATCGCCGCCGACGGGGCGCACGGGCTGGAGCTGGCGACTTCCTACGCTTATGAAGCGATCATTCTGGATATCATGTTGCCTGAACTCGGCGGCGCCATCGTACTGGACGGCATACGTCAGAAAAACCGCAATGTTCCTATCATCATGCTCACCGCCAAGGACGCGGTGGGCGACAAAGTGACGTATCTGGACGCCGGCGCGGATGATTACCTGACCAAACCTTTTTCCTTTGAAGAATTGCTGGTGCGCATCCGCGCGTTGCTGCGGCGCGCGCCGTCGCAGCGCGAGGATGTCATCAGGATTGCTGATCTGGAAATTGATCGGCTGGCGCATCAAGTGAAGCGCGCGGGCAAGCGCATTGAACTCAGCGCCAAGGAATATGCGCTGCTTGAATACCTGTCGCTTAATGCCGGGCGCGTATTGTCGCGCACCATGATTATCGAGCGCGTATGGGATGAAAGTTTTGAAGCGCTGACCAATATTGTTGATGTTTATATTCGCCAGCTACGCGGTAAAATCGATGAAGGACATGAGAACAAGCTGATCAAAACCGTGCGTGGCGTTGGCTATGTACTCAATCACGAGGAAGCGGCATGAATACGCGCGCCATTCATTTCCGCCTTATTTTCTGGTATAGCGGCATGGCGGTGATGGTGTCGCTGGCCTTCGGGGCATACACCTACCGCAGCGTGCAAATGCGTCTTTACGCCGAAATGGAACAGACATTGACACGGCGGGCAACGCAAATCGCCGGGAATGTTCTGGCGCATGTTCCCGTTGAGAATCGTGGCAAAATCGCCAGCCGGATTCACGCCGTTTATTCCCCGGAAGCGGGCAGCCACTTTATCCGCATCCTGCGTAGCGACCACTCCATTCTCTATGTTTCCGGCATACCCAAGGATGATGCTTTCGATCCGCGGCAAGTACCTTTGCCGCCTGACAATGATCCGCGCGTGCGGATTGAGCCGCTGCCCAATAGCTCATCGATGATGATTCTCTCTCTGCCAGTCAACGAAACGGGACGGCATTATCTTATCGAAATGGGGGCGTTGACCGATGATCTGGAAGTTGCCCTCCATGGGTTGATAATGACTCTGTTTTTCGGCTTGCCGATGGTGGCGCTCATTACTTCCGCCGGCGGGTATATCCTGGTGCGCCGCGCGCTTAAACCTGTGGAAAGCATCCGCGCCACCGCTGAGCAAATCGCCTTCGGGAATTTAAGCAATCGCCTGCCGGTCGCCTGTACCGGCGATGCGCTGGAGCATCTGTCGGTTACTCTGAATCAGATGCTGGAACGGCTGGAAGCGGCCTATGAGCAGGCCAGCCGTTTTTCCGCCGACGCGTCACACGAACTTCGCACGCCGCTTACCATCATGCGCAGCGAACTGGAGGCCATGGCGCGCGAAAAAAATATGCCCGCATCGCTGCGGGAACGCATCGGCAGCGTACTGGAAGAAACCGAGCGCCTGTCGCGCATCGCCGAAAACCTGTTCGCCATTTCCAGGCTTGACACGGGAGAGGCCAAAGTTCAACACATCAGGGTCGACCTGGCGACATTGGCGCAAAGCACCGCCGAACAAATGGCGCTGCTCGCCGAGGAAAAGCAGATCAGCCTGCACATCAATACCCTCATTCCCGTGTTTGTCTATGGCGATTCGGCGCGGCTTAAACAAATTGTCGTTAATCTTCTCGACAACGCCATCAAATATACTCCCGGCCATGGGATGATCCTGCTTAACGTCAAGGCGGCATCGCATAAGGCGGTACTTGAAGTCGCGGATAACGGCATAGGCATTCCCGCCGATGCCCTGCCGCATGTATTCAACCGCTTTTATCGCGCCGACAAAGCGCGCACGCGCGAGATGGGAGGCGCCGGGCTTGGTCTTTCCATCGTGCGCTCCATTTGCCAGGCGCATGGTGGAATCGTTGACATTGAAAGCAGAGAAGGCGAAGGCACGGCCTGCCGGATAGAGTTGCCGCTGGCCAATGGTGAAGAACAGAAAGGGTGAATATGTTCAGACGTAAAAAAATACTGATTGGCCTTTTTGCCGTAGCCCTTATCAGTATGGCGATTTATCTGATGTCTTCGACGGAAGCGTCGTTGCCGAAGCTGGTGGCCAAGCCGGTGGCGGTCGCCGTCGTCACGCGCGGAAACCTGACGCGCGATATCACGCTCAGCGGCGAATTCCGCCCGTATCAGGAAGCCGACCTCCATGCCAAGGTGGCAGGATATTTGAAGGACATCACCGTCGATATTGGCGATCAGGTGAAGGCCGGGCAGGTGATCGCCACGATCGATATTGACGAATTAAAGGACGATCTTGACCGGGCGAAAGCCGCCTATCATGACGCCAAGCTTGATTATGACCGTGTCAGCGAGGTAATCAAAAAGCGTCCCGGGCTGCTGGCGCAGGAGGATGTTGATAAGGCGCAGGCCACATATGAAATGGCCAAGGCTAATATGGAACGCGCCAGAACCTTTCTTGACTACGCCACCATCGTCGTTCCATTCGACGGCATCATCACCAAGCGCTATGTCGATCCCGGCGCGTTGATTCAATCAAGCGACAACTCAAGCACACAGACGCTGCCTATTGTGCATGTCGCCGAGAATAAAAAACTGCGGCTTGACTTTCCGGTGCCTGAACCGGCAGTGCCGCATGTGCATGTCGGAACAAAGGTCAAGGTAACGGTGCCGGCCACCGGCCAGACGATTTACGGCACCGTTGCCCGCACCGCCGGAAAAATCGACAACAACACGCGCACGATGGAAACCGAAGTCGATGTAGATAATTCCGATCTGCGCATCACACCCGGCATGTACGCCTCGGTAACGATTGATCTTGACCACAGGGAAGGCGTGCTGGCGCTGCCGGTGCAGGCGGTCGTTCTGGGCGATGCACCCAATGTGTGGGTGGTGAACAGCAAACATGAAATCGAGGAATTGCCGGTAAAAATCGGGCTGCAAACCGCCGACAGGGTGGAAATCGCCGGCAGGCTGCATGAGGGCACCCAGGTTGTCTTCGGCAACCGCGACAGCCTGAGTATCGGCATGATAGTAGACCCGAAACCCGTGACTGAAAAGAAAGGATCGTAACATGGATGCGCCACTTACTTCCGATCAGCTTGCAGCGCTCGCTGCCTTAAGCACGCCGACCGTGTGCAATGCCATTGAAACCTTCAATGTCCGCCTGCGCAACGAAGGCTATATGGATGGAAGTATTATCAACCGTACGCCGCAGCTTGCGCCGATGGTGGGTTATGCCGTCACCGTGCGGATGCGTACCGATAAACCGCCGGTTAAAGGTTTTACTTATTCCGACCGCAACGACTGGTGGGATGCCATTGTTGAGCTGCCCCATCCCCGCATCATCGTCATTCAGGACATGGACCGGATACAAGGCGCCGGATCGGTGGCCGGCGAAATCCATGCCGCTATTTTCAAGGCTCTCGGCTGCGTCGGCATTGTCACCAATGGCGCGGTGCGCGACCTCGATGAGCTGGAAGCGATGGAGATGCATACTTATTCCGGCGGCATCGTGCCCTCACATGCTTATGCGCACATTATTGATATCGGCGTACCGGTGGAGGTCGGTAACATGATGATAGAAAACGGCGATTTATTGCATGGCGACCGACACGGCATCGTCAATATCCCATCAGAAATTACTCCCGACATTCACGTCATGGCACTTAAGATTCTTGCCCGCGAACGTACCGTCACCAATTTGTGCGCCTCGCCGGAATTTTCCATTGAAAAACTGCGGCGGCTCGTCACGCAGCAGTATGGCGATTCGCTGGAGGGGCGGAACTGATGTCGCGGTTCTCCCTGCGTTATCCTTATTTCATTATCGTCTGCTGCCTGGTTACCTGTGTCGTCGGCATTACCAGCGTCGTGCGCCTGCCGGTCGACCTGTTCCCGCAAATCCGTATCCCGGTGGTGGTCGTCGCCACCTTTTTTTCCGGTATGCCAGCCGAGCAGGTGGAAACCGACATCACCGGCCGTTTCGAGCGATTCTTCACGCTGGGCAGCGGCATCGAACATATCGAATCGAAATCACTGCCCGGAGTCAGCCTCATAAAAATCTATTTTCAACCCGGTACCGATCCCGATGCGGCAGTCACGGAAATCTCCAACCTCGCCATGGCCGACCTGCGGAGACTGCCGCCCGGCACGTTGCCGCCGGTGGTATTGAAATTCGACGCCTCCAGCCTGCCGGTATGCCTGATTACCCTGAAAGCGCCGGGAATGGACGAAGCGCAGTTGCGCGACCTCGGCCAGTATAATGTGCGCGACCAAATTGCCAACATTCCTGGCGCGTCGGTGCCACAACCGTTCGGCGGTAAATACCGCCAAATCATGGTCTATGTCGACCCCTTGAAACTCGAAGCCAACCAGCTTTCCGTCATGGACGTGGTGCGCGCCATCAACGACTCCAATCTTATCCTGCCCGCCGGCGACGTAAAAATAGGCCCGATTGACTACAGCCTGTTCACCAATAGCCAGATCGACAATATCAATGAAATAAACACGGTGCCGCTCAAGACAGTTAAAGATTCGTCGGTTACGGTTGGCGATGTCGGCTATGCCAAGGATGGTGCGCAAATTCAAACGAACATTGTGCGTATAGATGGCCAGCCGTCGGTCTACCTGCCGGTGTTGAAGCAGGGCGGTGATTCCAATACCATCGCCATCGTCGACGGTGTCAAAAAAGTCGTAGCAAATCTGATCGACGTGCCAAAGGAACTCGTCACCAAAGTGGTGTTCGACCAGTCCATTTTTGTGAAAAACGCCATCGAGAACCTGTTGCATGAAGGCACCATCGGCCTGGTGCTGACCGGCCTGATGATCCTGCTTTTCCTGGGGTCGCTGCGGGCGACGCTCGGCGTATTTTTTTCCATTCCGCTATCAGCCCTGGCGACGTTCATGATACTGGCGATGGGCGACAACACCATCAACGCCATGATACTCGGTGGCCTGGCATTGGCATTCTCGCGCCTGATCGATAATTCGGTGGTGGTATTGGAAAACATCTTCCGCCACCTGGAACTCGGCGAACCGCCCGAGGTAGCGGCGGAAATCGGCGGGCGCGAGGTGGCGCTGCCGGTGCTGGCGGCGACGCTGACCACCGCCATCGTCTTTTTTCCGGTACTGTTTCTTTATGGCGTCAGCCGGTATTTGTTTTCGGCGTTGGCGCTGTCCGTTGTCATCGCGTTGTTCGCCTCATATGTCGTGGCGATGACGGTGGTGCCGCTGTTCTGTGCCAAATACCTGCGCGGGCATGGCCATGATCCGCTGGAACAACCCGCCATCGGTACTAACCATCCTAACGCCATCTCGCTGGGCGAACGTTTCAGGCGCTGGTTCAACGCCAGTTTCGAGATGCTGCTCACGCGCTACGATTACTGGATTGGCAGGGCATTGGCGCACCCTGCCTTCACACTGACATCGCTGCTCGGCATCTTCGTCGCCAGCCTGTTGTTGTTTCCGCTGCTCGGTTTTTCTTATTTTCCGCGCACCGACCCGGGACAATTCGTTATTAACCTCAAAGCG
>JAGWIM010000084.1 GCA_028873525.1 Pseudomonadota bacterium | reverse complement strand
TCAAGAAGATGGAAATGGCCGGTCTGCTCAATCTTTCCATCAACGACACGCTCTCGCGCACCATCCTCACCGCCTCAACGACGCTGCTTGCCTCGCTGGCGCTGGCGATTTTCGGCGGCGAGGTGATACGCGGCTTTTCCTGCGCCATGGTGTTCGGCGTCATCATCGGCACCTATTCTTCGATTTATATTTCGGCGCCGACATTGATTTATCTCAACATACGGCCACAGCAAGCGCAGCCGCAGGCGGCGTGAGGCTACATCCTGCGAGCCGTAAGGCTGCACAGGATCATGGTGAGAAATGCAACAGAGATCCTGCGCAATCCGCCTTCGCTAAAGTTACGGCGCGATTCGCAGGAATTATGGAGGCGACCATGACCGACACCAATAACTTCCACGGCCTGCACGGTTATTTTTTCGAGGATTTGAGGGTCGGCATGTCGGAAACCGTCAGCCGCACCATCATCGAAACCGACCTGCGCAATTTCTCCGGCGTCACCGGCGACACCAACCCGATGCATCTCAACCGGGAATTCGCCGAGGCGACGCCGTTCAAGAGCATCATCGTCCACGGGATGCTGACGGCCGGCCTCATCTCCGCCGTCATCGGCACCAAGCTGCCCGGGCCGGGCTGCATTTATATGAGCCAGAGCTTGAAATTCCTGGCGCCCGTGCGCATCGGCGATACGGTCTATGCGGTCGCCACCGTCAAGTCGCTCTTTCCGGAAAAGCGCCGCGTGCTGCTCGACACCAGATGCTACGTCAAAGACACGGTGGTGATCGAGGGCGAGGCGTTGATCAAGGTGCCTGCCAGGCCATAGCGGCCTTGTCGCCTGACGTTTGTGCGGTTTTCGAATTAACTCTTTCTTAGTCCGGTTCGTGCTACCGTCGGGACATGCCTGTCTATAAAGCGCCCGTCCGCGATTTTCAGTTTATCCTGCACGAGTATTTGAATCTCGGCCAGTATAAGGATGTGCCCGGATTCGCCGATAGCGGGCCGGAGCTGATGACGCCGGTGCTGGAAGCCGCCGCGCAGATGTGCGAGGAAGTGCTGTTCCCACTCAACCAGAAAGGCGATAAGGAAGGCCTGCAATACGATAACGGCAAAGTCATCATGCCGGGCGGCTTCAAGGAAGCATATGAAATGTATGTCGAGGGCGGCTGGCCGTCCTTCACCTGCGACCCTGCTTACGGCGGGCAGGGGTTGCCGGACGTGCTCAACATGCCGCTGATGGAAATGGTCTGCTCGGCGAATCTTTCGTTCGGGCTGACGCCCGGCCTGTCGCACGGCGCTTACAACGCCATCATGCTGCATGGCAGCGACGCGCTTAAGAAAAAATATCTGCCCAGGATGGTTTCCGGCCACTGGTCGGGCGTGATGTGCTTGACCGAGCCGCAGGCGGGCACGGATTTAGGGCTGATCCGCACGAAGGCCGAGCCGCAGCCGGACGGCTCCTATGCCATTACCGGCGGCAAGATTTTCATCTCGTCGGGCGAGCATGATCTGACGGAAAATATCATCCACCTCATCCTGGCGCGGTTGCCCGGCGCGCCTTCGGGCACCAAAGGCATCAGCCTGTTCCTCGCGCCGAAATTTCTGGTCAATGACGACGGCAGCCTGGGTGCGCGCAACAAGCTGCGCTGCGACGCTCTCGAGCACAAGATGGGCATTCACGCCTCGCCGACCTGCGTCATGAATTACGACGGGGCGACCGGCTGGCTGGTCGGTGCGCCGAACAAGGGCATGAAGGCCATGTTCACCATGATGAACGCGGCAAGGCTCTATGTCGGCGTGCAGGGGCTGGGCATCGCCGAAGTCGCTTACCAGAACGCGCTGGCATATGCCAGAGAGCGGCTGCAGAGCCGCGCCATCACCGGCGCCAGATTCCCGGATAAACCCGCTGACCCTATCATCGTTCATCCCGACGTGCGGCGCATGTTGCTCACCCAGCGCGCCTTTACCGAAGGCTGCCGCGCGCTGGCGCTGGAAATGGCGCTGAAGCACGACCTCGCGCAGCGCCACCCCGATCCGGCGGTGAAGCAGGAGTGCGACGATTTTGTCCAGCTTTTGACGCCGGTGGTGAAATCCTATCTCACCGACGGCGGTTTCGAGATGGCGTCGCTGACCATGCAGGTGTACGGCGGCTACGGTTTCATCAAGGAATACGGCGTCGAGCAATATGTGCGCGACGCGCGCATCACCATGATTTACGAAGGCACCAACGGCATTCAGGCGCTCGACCTTGTGGGGCGCAAATTGCCGGCGGGGACGGGGCGGTATCTGCGCTCGTTCTTCCACCCGGTGGATGCCTTCATCGCCAGGCACAAAGGCAACCCGGCGATGGCCGAGTTCACCAAGCCGCTCTACATCCATATGGGCTATCTGCAGAAGGCGACGATGTGGATCGCCATGCAGGGGCTTGCCAACCCCGACGACGCGGCGGGCGGCGCGGTGGAATACCAGAAGCTGTTCGCGCATGTGGCGCTGGCCTATGTGTGGGCGAGGCAGGCGGAAGTCGCGTTGCGACGGATGCCAGAGGTTAGAGGCCAGATGTCAGACAGCAAACTAACACCTGACATCCAACATCTGACATCGGAATTTTACGAAAGTAAAATTCAAACCGCCCGCTTCTACATGCAGAAAATCCTGCCGAATACGATTTCGCTGCTTTCTTCGATTACCAGCGGCAGCAAGAGCATGATGCAGGCGGCGCTATAATTCATTCATATGGTTACTGCCCCGCCGGTTATTGAATTGTAACAGTTTGAAATATAATTATTATATAGCTATTCCGGTCAATATTAACAAAAGTTTCACATTTCCGGGACTGGAATAGTGGTAATATGGCAGGTGATATATTGAATCCAACTGAACGATGGAGATGATTATGACCGATGCACCAGATGTACAGTCGCCAGATTATCAAAAAATACAGGAAACATTCCTGGGTATCGCCGGCAGCATTGAGGCTGCAAGCAATAAAATTACGAAACACTTGGGCGAGGTGCAGGACGGTATATCCGAAGCTAGGGCTAATAAAAAAATTAAACAGCCCTCAGCGGGAACAAAAGAGTTAACAAAATTGCAAGGCGAGTTACGGATCGCAAATAAGGCAATTAATCAGGCGAGAATGGAAGCAAGCGCCATAGGTAAAGCAGGCAGTGAAGGAAATAAAGAGGCTTACGATAAGAATGTAGCATCATTCTATGCACATATGCGAACGGCCTTAAGGGCAATCAAAGACACTCCCCCCCACGAAAAAGAGATTTATAGCATTCTCGAGAATGCCCATCAGGCGTTGCCCCATCCTGATGCTGCGACAAGAGAAAGCATAGCGAAAGAGATAAATATTTTCAATCAGGCAGGCAAGCAGTCTGAATTTCTTAGTGAAATTGTTACGACACTTGACAACATGCATAAGCAACATCCGAATTTCTATGATGTTGACGCTACGCATCTTAATCAGATCAATAAAAATGATAAGGGACGTCCCGAATTCGGGAAACAATTCAAACTGGCGCAAAAAGCGGCTAAAGCAATGGTAGAAGCAGGAAAGCCCGCTCCAAAAAATGTGAAGCAGCTTCATGATGCAATTAATGCAGCCATCGTGGAGCTGGATGCAATAAAAGAACGTGCGCCGGAAGAATTTAAGGGGCAGCCAAAATTTAAAGATACCATTATTGAATACAGCAAGGAAATCAAAAAGGGCTTAGAAGAACTACGAGACGATATTAACGAGGTGCCAGGCCTCAAAGACCCGGCGCGTTCGGCGGTTGATGAGCTGCACCAACAGGGGCTATTGACCTGCCAAGTGTCTTTATGTACAGGCGTTCCAGCCACTCATGGGGTGCCCAGCGCGCGCTCCGGCCTGATCATAAGTTAATCCCCACGCTCTTCAAAAAAGTTGTGGAAAATGCCCGACTCGATTATCGGTAAAGCGTCCTGCCGGAATTTTTACGTATAAGCCAGATGGGTCTGCTCCGATTTTCTTTTGCCGTCGCTGTCGTTTATTTTCATCTGGCGCGGCATATCATGGCTGGCCCATTGGCCGTGCACGGTTTTTTTATCTTGTCCGGCTATGTCATTTCGCTGGTTTCCTCGGAAATTTATCATAACGGCTGGCGCGGGAAATATTATTTTCTTGCCAACCGTATAACGCGCGTCTGGCCGACGTACCTGGTCTGCTTGCTGGTATCGTTAGGCTGTATCTACGCGACCGGGTTTACGGCCAGGCGGTATCATCATGCGCTTTTCTTGCCGATTTCACCCTATGGCTGGCTGGTGCAGTTTTCCATCGTTGGCTTGAGCGGGTTCCATGCGCCTTTCCCCACGCGTCTATTGCCGCCGGCCTGGAGCCTGAGCACGGAGCTTGCATATTATTTTGTCATCGGTGTGGTCACAGGGAAAAGCAAATTTCTTACCACCGCAGGGTTCTTTTTGGCCATGTTGGTGGCGGCGGCGATGTGGTTGCGTCCTCTTTCTTTTGCCTCTTCGTATTTCAGCGTCTATGGACCGGCTCTGGTTTTTTTCACCGGCAGCATGTTTTATCATTATCGCGCATCCTTCGAAAAACTGCGCCTTACTAATCCCTGGATTCTGGTAGGATTGGCGAATATCGTGTTGTATGCGGCGGAAGATTTAAAGAATTACCTCCCATTGTTCCATTATGTCGCGGTATGTTGCCTGGGGTATATCATCATGTGCCTGCACCTGGAATTCCCAGGGCGGAAACCTTCGCCTTTCGACCAGTTCCTGGCCGATGTGACCTACCCGGTGTTTTTGCTTCATTGGCCGATTGCCGCCGCCGTCTGCTATTATGGTTTTGGCGATTACCATCTTGGTCTCAACGTATTTGTGCCGTCCTTGCTGTTTAGCCTTGCCGCCGGCGGCCTCATCGTATTCGCGGTGGAAATGCCCTGTAAAAAATTGCGTTCTTACTTCAGACGGCGCGCGATGTCCTGAGACGATCGCTCAACAGGGCCGACAAAATGCGGGGGATGACGGGGACATGGCGCGGGGTTGACTCCACCATGTTCCAAGCTCACCCGTTGAAACCATGGGAGTTTCGGTCAAAGAGTTCCCGCACTATATCTTCCAGCTCTCCACATATTCCTTCCATTCCGCCTCACGCGCCGCTTCGGAAATGTCCACGGCGTCGCGGGCGTCGATCATCACCGCCACTTCGTCGGTGTCCTTTTTCGCCGCCCTGACGCCCGCCGCGAATGCTTTCGGATGCGGCCCATGCGGAAAGCCGCAGGGATGCAGGGTCATCATGCCGGGACGGATATTGTCGCGGCTGAAAAATTCTCCCTGATGGTAGAAAATAATTTCATCGAAATCATTATTGGAATGGTAAAACGGCACTTTCAGCGCGCCGGGATCGGACTCGAGGGGGCGCGGCACGAACGTGCATACCACGAAGCGTTTGGCCGCAAACGTCGCATGTGCCGAGGGCGGCAGGTGATAGCGGTGGCTCATCAGCGGGCGGATGTCGCGCCAGTTGATCCGAACCGGCAGGTTGTCGCCGTGCCAGCCGACGGCGTCGAGCGGGTTGAACGGAAAGGTCACGGTCGAAAAGCGCTGATGTCGCTTGATGACGACGCGCCACGGCGTCTCGCCCTGCTGCGCCTTGAACGGATCGTCGATCGCCGGCACGTCAAGCATCGCCGAATCGAAAATCGCCTGCGGCCCGACCAGCCCCCTCTCCGGCAGCCGATAGCTCTCACCGGTGGCTTCAATCAGGAGGAACGAAGCCGTCTGCGGGCACTCGACGCGCCAGCGCAGGCCGCGCGGCAGCAGGACGTAATCGCCTTCGCGGAAGGCCATATGGCCAAAATCACAGAACAAATTGCCTTGCCCCTGATGCACGAACAGCAACTCGTCGCCGTCGGCGTTGCAGACAAGGCAATCCATCGTCCCCGCCATATGCCACAGCCGGAGCCGCAGATGCGCGTTATGGAGGACAGGCGTGGCGTGCCAGGGTGATTGGGCAGGATGACCCAGTTTACCGAAATCAAAGGCGCGCGGGCGCAGGTCGCCTTCCCAGTGGCTCCAGCCGGTCGGCGGATGCGTGTGATAAAGATGCGAGACCGGCCCGAAAAACCCTTCGCTGCCGAATTCGCGTTCATAGGTGCCTCCCGGCAGGTCGCAATGCGCCTGGCGCGAGGATCGGCCTTCCATGCGGGGAAATTTGATGCCGGCGGTCATGAAGGAAACATAAATAAAATCCCTGTCGCTAAAGACCGGGGGACATGCTATAGTAACATTCGGAAAAATCAAGGACGGGAGGTTGCCATGCGTTATTCGGGTTTCCTGGGCGCCGTTATTATCGCCGCCGCCATGCAAACAGCGCTTGCCCAGGAGGGCGTTCCGCCGGGCGTGCCGCCATCGGCGGTTCAGCAATGGCCGTCCCGCCCGCCGGCGGCAAAGGCGGTGGCACCCGGTTCATTGATCGATTCGCAAGGCGGCGAGGCTATTCCGGCGCTGCCGCTTGAGGTGAACACCGCCGGTGCCGTTACATACATCAACGGCGGCATCGGCGATGAAGAATTGGCCGAAATAAAGGCTAAAAAGAACGAGTTTAACGTGCATCTGCTGCTGAGCGCCGCGAACGGTGATTATATCAGCGATGTCGCGGTGAGTCTGCGCGACGGCAAAGGCGCGGAAGTGTTTTCCACGGGCGGCGCCGGTCCCTATCTCTATCTGACCCTGCCGCCTGGCGAATATACGCTGCAGGCGGCGTCGCAGGCCGGCGGCGGCGGCCAGACCGCCCGGCTTACCGTTCCGGCCAAGGGCGCCGCCAGTCTGCATCTGATATTTAAGGAATAACAGTGCCCGGGAGGCGTTATAGTGGAGTAAGGCCGGTGAACAGGATGTTCTTGCTGCCCCTCTGCCTTTTTCTATAAGTTATAAGTACGGATCGTCCTTCCGCAGGTAATTCTGCACGTAATCCTTGATGCCGGCGGCCAGCGGCGTGAAGGGTTCGGCGTAACCGGCGGCGCGCAGGCGTCCCATCTTCGCCTCGGTGGCGTACTGGTAGTTTTTCACCAGTTCCTCGGGCATGTCGATATAGTGAATATTGGGTTCGCAGCCAATGGCGGCAAAGATGGCGGCGGCCATGTCGTTGAACGTGCTGGCCTTGCCGGTGCCGAGGTTGAACAGGCCGGACACCGTCGGATGATCCAGCAACCACAGCATGACCTTTACCGCGTCCTTGACGTAAATCATATCGCGCTTCTGGCCTCCGTCGGGATAGTCCTCGTGATAGGATTTGAATAGTTTGACCGCGGCGCCCTGCATGGCCTGCGGCGCGATTTTAGAGATGACGCTTTTCTGGCCATTCTTGTGGTATTCGTTGGGACCATATGTGTTGAAGAATTTAAGCCCCACCCATTGCGGCAGGCTGCATTCGCCGCGCGCGAACGCCCCCGCCACGTACATGTCGAACAGGTGCTTGCACCAGCCGTAGCCGCTCATCGGCCTCAGCGTCTGCATGTACGCGAGGCTGATATCGTCGTCAAAGCCCTGGCCGCCATCGCCATAGGTCGGCGACGACGAGGCATAGATCAGCCGCACGCCGCGTACGGTGCACCAGCGCCAGAGTTTCAGCGACAGCGAAAAATTATGTTTGAGGAGCAGGTCGATGTCCTGCTCGATTGTCGAGGATATAGCCGCCAGGTGATAAACGAGGTCGATTTCCTGGCGGTTGATTTCGAGCCATTCGAACATCTGTTCAGGGGTAATGATTTCAAAGACCACATGTTTGGACAGGTTACGCCATTTATCGTCGCTGCCGAACGCATCGCAGACGACGACGTGGTGCGTGCCGCGCGCAAGCAGCCCGGCGACAAGATTGGAGCCGATGAATCCGCCGCCGCCGGTGACGAGAATGGTTTTCATGATGATTTCTCCAGCCTGTTCATGATACCATGAGGCGCTTAAGGAATGGTAAAGTTGGGAGAAGTTTGCAACATGCAGAAAAATAGTGCTTTTTTTGAAGATATGGCACGGCTCGCCGGCGGCGCGGCAAGCGGTTTTATGGAAATGAAGCGCGAGATGGAAGCCGCGGTTAACGCGCAGGTGGAAAAATGGTTGCAAAAGGCCGA
>JAGWIM010000083.1 GCA_028873525.1 Pseudomonadota bacterium | reverse complement strand
TGCCTGAATACCGGCTGCGTTCCCAGCAAGGCGCTGCTCCGCTCGGCCAAAATGCTCTCTTACGCCAAACGCGCAACCGAATTCGGCTTCAAGAAAACATCGGTGGAATTCGAGTTCGCCGAAATCATGGAGCGCATCCAGCGTATTATCAAGCAGGTGGAGCCGCATGATTCCGTGGAGCGCTACAACTCGCTCGGCGTGGAGTGTATCAGAGGCGAGGCAAAAATCATTGACCCGCACCGCGTGGAAGTGAACGGCAAAACGCTCACTACACGCAACATAATCGTTGCCACCGGCGCGCGGCCACTGGTGCCGCCGATCCCCGGCCTCGCTGACATCGACTATCTCACCAGCGACACGGTGTGGAATCTGCGCGAATTGCCGAAAAAGCTGGTGGTGCTGGGTGGCGGGCCAATCGGTGCGGAAATGGCGCAGGCTTTCGCGCGACTCGGTTCCGAGGTGACGTTGGTCGAAATGGCCCCGCAGATGCTTATCCGTGAGGATGAAGAAGTCATCCAACTGGTGACCAATAAATTCCAGCAGGAAGGCATCAAGATGCTCACCGGCCACAAAGCCAAGGCTTTCCAACGTGAGCATGGCTGGCATGTGCTGGTATGCGAGGCGGATGGCAAAGACGTTCGCATTCCCTTTGATAAAGTCATTGTTGCGCTCGGCAGAAAAGCAAATGTCACCAGCTTCGGACTGGAGGAATTAGGAGTTATGCTTAATAAAAATGGCACGGTCGCCGCCGATCCATTCCTGCGCACCAACTTCCCGAATATCTATGTGTGCGGCGACGTAGCGGGGCCGTATCAATTCACCCACACCGCCGCGCATCAGGCGTGGTACGCCAGCGTCAACGCATTATTCAGCCCCATCAAAAAGTTCAAGGTGGATTACAGCGTTATCCCCTGGGCGACCTTCACCGACCCTGAAGTGGCGCGTGTGGGCTTGAACGAAAAGGACGCCAAGGCGCAGAACATTCCTTACGAAGTGACTACTTACGGCATCGATGATCTTGACCGCGCCATCGCCGACAGCGAAGCGCACGGATTTGTGAAGGTGCTGACCATCCCAAAAGGGGACAAGATTCTGGGTGTCACCATTGTGGGAACGCATGCGGGCGATCTGATCGCTGAGTTCATCCTCGCCATGAAGCATGGGTTGGGGCTGAATAAGATACTCGGTACCATCCATATTTACCCGACGCTGGCGGAAGCCAACAAATACGCGGCTGGTGAATGGAAGAAAGCGCATGCGCCAGGGTGGGCGCTTTCACTGCTTCAGCGCTTTCATGCATGGCGGCGATAATGGCAGAGCCGCAGTGGAGATTAGGCGCATTCATCGGCGCATTATTGGTATTGATCGCGCTGGAACGCTGCTTTCCCAAACGTCCGAAAGCGCCGGAGACACGCCTGCGCTGGATAAGCAATCTTGGCTTATCGGTGCTGGTCACCCTAACGCTTCGTTTCCTGCTGCCGGTTTCTACCATCGCCTGGGCGCTTATCGTGGAAAAGCATAGCTGGTCGCCCATAGCATTATACCGGCTTTCGCCTGTTGTTTCCTACACAACTTCTTTTCTCCTGCTCGATTGCCTTATTTATCTCCAACACCGCGTTTATCATGCGGTGCCGCTTCTCTGGCGCGTGCATAAGGTGCATCATGCCGATACCGATCTCGATGTTACCAGCGGCGTGCGTTTCCATCCGGTCGAAGCATTGCTTTCCGCCTTGATGCGGATGGCGGCGACCTGGCTGGTGGGCATTCCCGCCGCCGCGCTATTGCTATTTGAAATCGTGTTGAACGTGTCTGCCCTGTTCAACCATAGCAATCTGGCCATCCCTGCCGCATGGGATGCCGCATTGCGGCGGCTGATCGTGACGCCGGACATGCACCGGGTGCATCACTCGGTGATTCGGGAAGAAACCGACAGTAATTTCGGCTTCTTTCTTTCCTGGTGGGATCACCTGTTCAATTCCTACCGCCCGGCACCGCACGAAGGACAGATGGGCATGACCATCGGGTTACAGGAATATCATGCGCCCTTGCCATTGCTGGGCTTGCTTAAGCTGCCATTCTTACCTTAAGCGCCGCCCAAAATATTTGCGATGCGTCAGGCGCGCTAGCAGCGCCGGGCAAAGCAGAGCGCCGAGATAGAATAGCCGGGCGGGCATATCGGGAATCAATGTCTGTTTTCGCTTTTGCAAGGCTTTCACGATGCGCCGTGCCACGATCTCAGGAGATGCGCCTTTGCCTTCATTGAACCGGGAATAATATTTTCCCGCGTGCGGCGTGCGCATCGGGCCGGGATAAATGCGGGTGACGGAAATGCGCCGCCCGACGAGATAGGCTTCCAGCGCCAGGGCGAAGCCGTCCAGAGCCGCTTTGCTGGCGGCATAAGCAATGGCGATCGGAAACGGCAGAAACACGCTGGCCGAAACAATGAAGGCCAGCCGCCCGCCATGCGCCATTTTCTCCTGCCTCAGTAATTCACGCACCAAGGCCATGTGGCCCAGTGTATTGATGCGCATGAGGCGCTCATCAAGCGCGCTGTCGGTGTGCAGAAAATCCTCGCTGTCGCTGATGCCGGCGTTGCAGATCACGATGTCGAATGGCGGCGCATCCGCCAGCCATTCGAAATCAGGCTGCCCGCAATCAAAATACACATAGGCCGCACTTCCTTGCGGAGCCGCAATGTCGGCCACGGTGACGTGATCTCCGGCCTTGGCATATCCCGCCGCCAGGCAAGCCCCCAAGCCGCTGCTGCCGCCGGTGATCAATACCCTAGACATGGAACCGGCGCCGGGCGGCGATGATGGGCGCGCGGAAATGCAGGAACAGCCAGCGCGCCAGCGTCCAATCCCAATACAGCGTGGTGAATCCCTGCCTGCGCAGCAGCGCCTTGTAAAGCCGCTTTCCCGTCTCCTCCTGTGTCTTGAATTGCCTGACGCTGAAGCCGGAGCCGCATTTCTGGTGAAACGGCGTCGCCACGCCGCCGATCTCCACGCAGAGTATGCGGAGTGCTGGATATTCCAACGCTAAGGCCTCGGCCAGATAGCTTAACCCCGCCTTGGCCATGCCATAGGCGGCGTAATTTCTGCCGGGCATACGCGCCGCCAATGAACTGACCAGGCACAGCCTGGTGCGATTGGGGATGCATTGCGGCAACAGGCTTTTGAGCAGAAGGGTATGGCCGATCAGATTGGCCTCCAACATGTCCGCCATGCTTTCATGCGTGATCTCGTGCAGCTTTCCCAATTCAGCATAGCCCGCATTCAGCAGGATATGGCTGAAGGCAGTTCCGTTTACTTGCTCGGCGACGACATAGACGCTATCCCGCTGGCGCAGATCCGCCACATGCAGCGCCAGCCGTTCAGGATATGCGGCCAGCAACGCCTGTTTCTGCGCCTCGCTGCGCACCACGCCTACCGCATGGAACCCGTCGGCCAGTGCAAGCCTCAACACCTCCTGTCCGATGCCGGAGGTAATGCCGGTTATGAAGAGAGTGCGGGTTGCTGTTTCCATGCTGCGTCTGGCCATAGGAGCGAACTTACGATGCCGCTGATAAAAATAAAGGGAATACCATAAATCGCCCAATACCAGGTATATCCTCCCGCATCGCCGAAATGGATAAAGCAGCCGGTTCCCCACACGACTCCGACGATGACACTAACCCATGCGCCGGTGGCGCTGGCGCGTTTCCAGTGAAATCCGGCAAGCAGGGCGAAGGATAAGGCCGCAATGGGAATATTGGCGAGGATCAGGCGATTTAAGATATTGTCGACCAGCAAATTGGCGCCGAGCCACGACATCACCGCGAACAGTCCGGTAAACAGGCGCTGCATCTGCACGCTGTCGAGGCCAGCCGGGAAAAAATCGGCCTTTATCATAGCCACCATCGCGCTCCACACTCCTGTCAATGTGGTCATCGCCGCCATGAACAGCACCGCGTAGCCGATGCCGCGCCAGAAAACCGGCAGCCAGGCTCCCATCATTTCTGGCAACGCCACCTGAACGTTGGCCAGCGCCGGATGGTCGATCTTGAAAAAGGCCGCCGCCAGCACCGCGCAGCCATACAGCAGGAATATCAACAAGGAGGCCAGCCCGACGCCGGTAAAGGCGATGCGTTCATTCCTAGCGGCAAAAATTTTCTGCCCATACCACGGCGAGCAGATATAAGTGAAACAGGTGAGCACGATAAGCGAAGTGACGAACCAGAAAGGCAAGGCCGGATGGTTCCACTGGGCAACGGGTGCAAAAACAAGCTGGTCGGCGGGAAAGATTCCTTGCAGCGCACTCAGCCCACCATATTTACCAAGCGCCAACAACAACAGGGATGGAAGCATTATCAGCGTGACGATAAAGCTGATGACATCCGTGCGCACCACGGATTTAAGGCCGCCCATGATGGTCATCAGTAGCACCAGCGCGGTCAGGAGGAGACTCAGAGCCCATGCGTTTATGCCAAACCACGGCGCAAAAATAAGGGTGAGCGATTTGACGTAGGTGGCGCTGAATCCGAGCATGGCGACTACCAGTAAAAAAGAGGCCAGCCTACCCAGCGCGCACCCGTAGCGCTCGGTAAACAACTCAGCCACCGAAAGGCGGTTGAAGCGCTTCCACGAACGTGCGACGGTCATGGTGTACCAAGCCAGCCCGATCAGGAATACCAGCGGCAATCCAATGGCCATCGGCCCAGCGCGATAGCCTAACGAGGAGAAGGCCAGCAACGTCGAGGTGTTGAATTCGGTCATCACCAGCGTGGCGGTCAGTGCGAACAGCCCGACCTGCCGGTTGGCCAGCAGGTATTCCTCGGATTTCTGGCTACGGCGCAAACCGATGACGGCGAGTATCGCCATCATGACGCCAAAGCCAAACCAATCGAGCCAGTGGTACATCAGAAAACTTGCTCTTTGTCAGGGGATTGCAATATTCGTCCCGCCTGAAGGACGCGCACATACGCCGTGTATACCACCAGCAGGGTAAACAACCATGCCAGCCAGGTGAATGCTGCCGGAAAGAAAATCATCAGGGCGAAGAAGGTGAAGGCTTCGGGGCGCTCCATCAGGCCAGGCGTATAATTGAAACTTTTATGGCTGTCGTTCTTGATAAAAATGCCCGCCGATAAAAATCCGGTGATGATGATAAGCACGCTGCCGAGCATCAGCAGGCATGGCCAGCCACGTGTGCTAGGATCGACGGCGTAAAGTCCAAGAATGACTGCCCATTCCACCCAGCGGTCACTGATTACGTCCAGCATGGCGCCGAAGGGCGTGGCCTGCCCGGTTAAACGCGCCACCGTGCCGTCCAACGTGTCCAAATAGCCGGAGATCAGCAGCATGGCACAGGCAAGCCAGGGAAACCCGTAAGCGATGGCGGGTGCCGATGCCACGCCGGTCGCCAGCGAAAGCAGCGTTATCGCGTTGGGAGAAAAATATTTCGCCAGCTTTCCGGCCACCGGATCGACAAAAATGCGTTGATAGAGTGGGCGAATATAACATTCGAGCATGGGATACCGATCGCAAGTTAATAATCACGTGATAGTATAATAGGATAGTGTTATTTACCATTTAGAATCAGACGGCGTAACAAATAAAAAAATGGCTTCCCGTGAGGAGAAGCCGTTAAGTTGTTCTCTCTTGCTGCATTAATCGGGAAAAAACATGCACTATCCCTGAGTGCTTCCGTCCACGAGCTTGTCGCACAACCCCTTGGGAACCATCAGGAAGCCTTCGCCATCCTTGGCGGTGTGTCCCTTGCAGGAATTCTTGGCTGTTTTACAGTCGTTCTTCCCTGCTTTGGCGATGCCATAGCATTTTTCCATATTAGCCATTATGCCACCTTTATCACCCATCATGCCCTTTTTCCCTGACATCATATCGTCAGCGGCAAACGCTGGCAGGGCAGCCGAAGTCATGATGACCACAAATGCGGCACTGACTAAGAGTTTGGTTCTGGTATTCATAAAAAGCCTTCTGGGTTGAGCGGATACAAAAGAACCCGTATGAATTCTTACTGTTGGAATTCATGCAAAGTAGTTCGACCTGATACTGTAAAAAGTTACAACTCTCTCGCAGGTATCAGAGCGATGTGGCAAAAAAGCCTGCGGCCGTCCATTCTTGAAACCAGGATTGTAAATTTGCAATAATGAATTCTGTCGCTTTTGCTTCCTGAGAGAGAGTATTCTCCAGCGCTTCTTCCACAGTTTGCCCGCAGAACAAATGCTGCAGCAGCACAAATGCAGGCTGCAACAGTTCATGCCGGACGATATGATTCTGGTGCCGGTATACATGAAGATAATGCGCTGCCGGTGCTGGTTCTTGTGGCGCCTGGTCTGCCCGGAACGCGGTGAGATAAGTATTAACGGGATAGGTGAATGACAGCAGCAGCGATGCCTGACGCGGGCGTAGCATCATCCTACCGAACTGTTCTGGATCAAGATTGGATAGATCACCAGGCTCCAACGGATCGCTTTCTTCAGTCATAAAGACACTGGAGATGGCGCTTTCCAACAGGGCTATTTCTTTGGCTATGGGATCGGCTGAATTTTTGCCTACAAACTCTCCAAACGCAAACGGATAGCGGTCTAAATTGAAATGCTGCGACAGTGTTTGTTCTACATAATCGGCGATCAGTACATGCAGCGCTCGCTCACCCAGATAATGCTTCAGGCATGGGTAATCCGCTTCCACCGCCTTCTGCAAGCGAATACGATAGCCCTCAGTATAGATACGGAAACGCTGCGCGGCATCACCGCGTGGCGGCGGCGCAATTGTTTCCACAACGTCACGGCCATCATTTTTGATGATACCGTCGCAAAACGCATGAAGCTGGTTGGTATAACGCGGCATCATGCAGCCTCTTTGATATTTGCAGTGCAAGCACGCGCCTTGGCAAGCTCGGCAAGTACGACATCGAAGGCGGGGATGGATTCGTCCCACTCCACCATCGTGCTGATCTTGCCTTTTTGCGCGATGGTATAGGCGTAAAGCTGCCAGACTTCGTCGATCACCGGCGTGTCGTGGGTATCGATGATATAATCACCGTGATTGCTATGTCCGGCCAGGTGAATCTGGACAATGGATTCTCTAGGAATGGCATCGATATAGGTTTTGGCATCGAAGCCGTGATTATAGGCGCTGACATAGGCGTTATTGACATCGAAAAGCAGCTTGCAGCCTGTGCGCTCACAAAGAGCCGCTAGAAAATCCCATTCGGTGATCGTGGAATTTTTGAATTCCACATAGCTGGAAGGGTTCTCCAGCACCAGTGGACGTGCCAACGCTTCTTGAACCGCATGGATTCTTGAAACCAGATGGGCAAGCGATTCCTCGTTGTAAGGAATGGGAAGCAGATCATGGGTGTTGTGCCCGCCTGCGCCGGTAAAGCAGAGATGGTCTGAAATCCAGGGTGCTTCAATGAGTTGTGCCAGCGTTTTGAGTTTTTTCAGATAATCCTGATTAAGTGGATCGGTGCCGCCAATGGAAAGCGACACACCGTGCATTACAATGGGGTAATTCTGCCGCAGATCGGCCAGAAACTCCTTGTAGCCCTTGTGTGCTTCGATAAAATTCTCGGAAATGATTTCGAACCACTCCACATCTTTAGGGCGATCTGCAAGAATCGTGTCGTAATGCGGGGCGCGTAAGCCGAGACCAGAACCCAGATAGGGGAAAGATGTGCTCATAAGAAAAAATGGCCTGATCAATACTTAGACCACAATGGGTTAGCTTTTCTTAGGGGCTTTGCCAGCTTCCAACGAACCACCTTCCTGTCCGCAAGTGCCTTTGGCGACATATTTCCATTCGTTCAGGTCATTATCCTTGGTGGATTGACCGGCGCATGAATGACTGCCATTGATGGCGGCGCAGTCGTTCTTGCCTGCCTTGGCGATACCAAAGCATTTTTCCTTTTTAGAGTCTGCAGCCATTGCGGTGGTGGCAACGCCAGCTGCCAATACGCCAGCAAGGGCGGCGGAAAGAAGCATTTTATTCATAGAAGTCTCCTTTTGGTTTAGAATGTTCGAAGAGCAAGGTTATTTCACCTTGCTAAGTAATTCGTATTTCAACCAAACAAGTTACAAAGAACACTCTAAATTTACAAATGCGTAACT
>JAGWIM010000155.1 GCA_028873525.1 Pseudomonadota bacterium | reverse complement strand
TGCCCCGATGTCGAAATCGGCAGCTACCCGTTCTTCCGCGGCGAGCGGCTCGGCACCAGCCTGGTCGCCCGCGCCACCGACGCCGCCGCGCTGGATAAAGCCGCCGCCGACATCAAGGCGTTGCTGTTAAGCGTCGCGGAGGAGGTGACGGAGGGGGAAGCGGCGTAACACCAGTTATCAGTTGACAGTTAACAGTTAACAGTCGCAATAGAAGCCGCTATCTACTTCCTGACAACTGTCAACTGACCACTGTTCACTGATAGGCTCGCGTGGCGGAATTGGTAGACGCAAGGGACTTAAAATCCCTCGGCCCTAAAGGCCATGCCGGTTCGATTCCGGCCGCGAGCACCATCCTTCGCCGTTGGCTTCGGATGGCTTATCCCCGCCTGAACTCCGGGCACGCTTTATCGGTCGGGCAGAAACGGCGATAGGCGGCGATCCAGTTTTTGGCGATAGCGCGCTGAAGATCACGCACGTCGAACCCTTCATGGCAGACCATGCGGTAGAGTTTCCATTCCAGCCGGTCTTTGGCCTCGGCGCTCCAGCCGCTTCCGCGCGGCTGCGGCCAGAGATTTTCCCGCGTGTCAGCGCCGCCGATGCCCAGCGGAATGAGATGATCGACCTCATAGCGCCCGTGCCGGTAGGTGACGCCGTATTCGCGGTATACCGTGCGTTTTAAGGCCACGGAGGTATGCCGTACACTGCGCGAATAGCCGGGCTGACAGATTTCCGACGAATCGGTGGAGCGCACCGCGCCGGGCGTAAGCGCCGGGTCGGGTAGCGTCAGGTCATCCGCCCGCCCCGCCGACGGCAGCAACACCAGCGCGGCGGCAATAAAAATACGGTACCACATAGCAATATAATAATACGTGTATTATTGTACTAATATACAACCATTATAGCATTATTTAGTTAATTTTTGTTATATATATTTCCCCTGTTTTCTAACTCCTTTTTAACTAACCCTTGTCATAATCAACGGGTTATGGCAGATCAGGCGCCGATTATCATCAAGCGCATCAAGAAAGGCGGCCACGGCGGACATCATGGCGGCGCGTGGAAAGTCGCGTACGCCGATTTCGTGACAGCGATGATGGCGTTCTTCCTGCTGCTGTGGCTGCTCAACGTCACCACGCCTGAGCAGCGAAAAGGCATCGCCGATTATTTCACCCCCACCATCGGCCTCAAGGATTCCAAGGGTATCGGCTTTAAAGGCGGCAAGGCGCCGACCAAGGTCGGCATCGCCATGAGCGATCTCACGCCGCCGGGGCCGGTGGCCGGGCAGGTGCAGGCGCAGCCCATCACCAGCGACCCGACCACCGACGTCGCCAACCCCGACGCCAGTTCCGACGCCTCCTCGGCGGCCAACAGCGGCAAGAACGGCAAGCAGAACAACAAGCAGGACAGCGACGAGTTCCGGCTCACCGCGCAGAACATCGACCAGGCGCTCGAGCAGGATCCGGATATCAAGGATTACAAGAACGACGTAGTGGTGCACGAATCGCCGGAGGGACTTAAAATCGACATCATCGACGACCCGAAAAAACCGATGTTCGGCGTCGGCAACGCGCAG
>JAGWIM010000009.1 GCA_028873525.1 Pseudomonadota bacterium | reverse complement strand
ATGGAGAAAAACGGACATTCTTCCAATGGCGAATTCACTGAAAAAATAATTCAGGCGGTATCGCCTATAATAAAAAAATCTATTGCCGATGCAGGATTGTCTTACCTGGAAGAAACCCACGGATATAACGGCACAGAGATAAAAAGAGTGGATAAGCCTGAAGATGTCCTTAAGTTACCCGACAGTGACTTTGTCGGGGATTTTTTTGTAGCAAAAACATTTTCCCCGCAGGAAATGTATGAGCGCCTGAAAAACCGTCGGGATTACGAAGAATTACAACCTTTTATCCCCAAGGAACCGTTAGAAGTGCGGCTAGTGCTTGGGGTAAACGCAGATCCGTTTCCCATGCTGATAAATCCGATAGATACGAAACCCGAAAGCGGCGCCGGATCATTCAAACGAACCCGTACTCTGGATATGCTGGCAGGAAAAATCGTTAGGAGCATAACCGATAAGTACAAGCCTACTGATTTAATCGACATTTATAACTTGATTAAAGGACGGTACATCTCGAATGGCAATCCGCTAAAAAACCTTGATCCTTCGTCACCCGATAATCGCCTGGACACCCTGAGAACGCTGATAATGGCCTATATGCCTATGTCTCGTGGCGTTTGGCCTGAGAATAATAATCTATTGTCCACTTTTCAGGATACGCCGGAAAATAAGCGGCGTTTTCTGGAAAGAGTAGAGCCGGAAATCGCCGCAAATAAAATGCCCGCACTGAGAGAAAAAGTGGATGATATTTTTGCTACTATTAATCAATTACTCGTGAATGTGACAGGGCCAAGCAAGCAAAATACCTGCGGACCTTTGAATCTTACAAAAAATGAAAAGGCATTTTTTGACGGAATCGATGGTTATCGGGAAGAACAAGAAATTCCTTCCGCAAAGCCAGCGAAAGGAATGTTTGCATTACTTTCCAAAAATCGCAAAACCACTCACGAAACTACTGTCCGGATTAGGATAGAACCTCAAATTAATGTTGAATTGCTGAAACACGAACACCCTGAAGCATTCAAAAAATACCCGGAACTTGCAACCAACATCGGTCATAACCCTATTCTGGAATCCAAGGTTATGGAGAGAAAACACAGCGCTGGTACTGATACTGGAAGTATAGAGATGGATTTTTAACTCATACAATAACCCCCAGCCGCTTTCCCACTTTCTCGAATGTATCGAGCGCGAAATCGATCTGCGCGTCGGTGAGCGAAGCGCACATCTGGATGCGCAGGCGCGCGACGCCTTCCGGCACCACCGGATAGCCGAATCCGGTGATGAAAACGCCTTCCTCCAGCAGCGCCTGGCTCATCCTGATGGCAAAGACCGTATCACCGACGATGATGGGGATGATCGCCGATGCACCGTCGAGCGGCCTGAACCCGCGTTTTTTCAGCCCCTCGCGCATCACTTTCGTAATGTCACGCAGCCGCGCCACGCGCGCCGGCTCATGCGCTAAAATCTCGATGGCCTTCATGGCGGAACCGGCGATGGTGGCGGGCAGCGCGTTGGAAAAAAGCTGCGGGCGGGAAGTTTGCTGCAAATAATCGATCAGCGCCTGCGACCCGGCGACATAGCCGCCCGCCGCGCCGCCCAGCGCCTTGCCGAGCGTGCCGGTGATGATGTCCACTTTGCCCTCGACGCCGAAATGCTCCGGCACGCCGCGCCCGTTAAGCCCCATCACGCCGACGCCGTGTGAATCATCAAGAATCACCGAAGCGTTATATGTTTTCGCCAGCGCGAGGATGTCCGGCAGTTTGGCGATGTCGCCTTCCATGCTGAACACGCCGTCAGTGATGACGAACAGGCGGCGCGCGTTCTTCGCCTCTTGCAATTTCGCTTCGAGGTCAGCCATGTCGGAATGCTTGTAGACAAAACGCCTGGCTTTCGACAGGCGGCAGCCGTCAATCAGCGAAGCATGGTTGAACGCGTCGGAGATAAGCGCGTCACCCTCGCCCGCCACCGCCGGTATCAGCCCGGTATTGGCCGTCCAGCAGGCGACATATGTCAGCGCCGCCTCGGTGTGGTGGAGTTTTGCCAGCGCCTGTTCGATTTTTTCATGAATGGAAAACGTGCCGCAGATGAACCGCACCGACGCCGTGCCCGCGCCGTATTCTTTCAGCGCCGCAATGCCCGCCGCAATCACTTCCGGGTGATCGGCCAGTCCCAGATAATTATTCGACGACAGCACCAGCACCGTGCCCTTGCGTTCCTCCATCGCCACCTCCGGCGCCATCCTGGAGGCAATGTGGCGAAACGTCTTCAGCGTGCCGGCCCGCTCCATGGCCGAAAGTTCTTCCTTAAGCGAGGCGTCCAAATCCATAGTCATTTCACGAGCCTAACATAACCGGCGGGAGAATATGGCTAATTTTTATAATATGTATTATCAATGGGTTATTCTATGGCACACCGGAAATTAGTGGATTTTTAACGGGAAATATGGTAGGGTTTTTCCTCGGGGTCGAGTTGTGAGTATAATCATCAGGAGATTGTTATGTCCACCAGTGCAATATCCGGCTTCAACGCGGCGACCTGGCTGGGCCAGATTGAGGGCGTGACTGCGCCCACGCCGGCGCCGGCCGCCGCGCCGACGTCAACCACTTCCGCCGCCGCGCCCGCGCCCGGCGGCCTCGGCATCCCCTCGAATGTGCTGGCGTTGCTGCAGGGCACCGGCATGGGTTCCACCACCAGCGACCAGCTTTCGACATTGCTCGGCGACGGCGGCAACGGCATTTCGCCCACCGACCCGCTGGCCGGCGTGTATAACAGCCTGCTCTCTGGTAATACCACCACCGGGCCGATAGAAGCCGCCGTCGCCGCTGCCAACCAGCAGGCGGCGCAGAGCGCGGCGCAAACCGATAACGCTACCTGGAATCTTATCGCCAATCTGAATACCGCTTCCAACGCCTACAACACCACCCTGCTGCAACAGGCGCAGGCGGTGGAGCAGGCCAACAGCAGCCTGATTGCCTGAGCCGCCTCTCCCACATCACGGTCCTTTCGACCGGATGCCGGGGGCGCGGGCGGTGCCTGATCGCATAGCGCTCATTACCTCCGATAAACGACTTGCCGCCTACCCCATCAAGACGCTATTAATGGGCGCATGACCCAGGAACGCATCATCATCTTCGACACCACCCTGCGCGACGGCGAGCAGTCGCCCGGCATGTCGATGAACCTCGAGGAAAAGCTGTTGGTCGCCGAGGTGCTCGACAGCATGGGCGTCGATGTCATCGAGGCCGGGTTCGCGCAGGCCAGCAACGGCGATTTCGAGGCGGTCAAGGAAATCGCCGGGCGCATTAAAAACGCCGTCGTCTGCTCGCTGGCGCGCGCCAAAAGCGGCGACATCGAACGCGCCGCCGAGGCGTTGAAAAACGCGCCGCGCTTCCGCATCCACACCTTTATCTCCACGTCCGATATCCACCTCAAATACCAGTTCCGCCTAAGCCGCGAGCAGGTGCTGGAGATTATCAAGGACACCGTCGCGCTGGCGCGCAGGTTCACCGACAACGTCGAATGGTCGGCGATGGATTCGACGCGCAGCGACCGCGACTATCTGTGCAGGGCGGTCGAAACCGCCATCAAGGCCGGCGCAACCACCGTCAACATCCCCGACACGGTGGGATACGCCACGCCGGATGATTATGGCCAACTCATCAAATACCTCAAAGACAAAGTGCCGAATATCGACAAGGCCGTCATCTCGACGCACTGCCAGAACGATCTGGGCCTCGCCACCGCCAATTCGCTGGCCGCCATCCGCAATGGCGCGCGGCAGATTGAATGCACCATCAACGGCATCGGCGAGCGCGCCGGCAACACGGCATTGGAAGAAGTGGTGATGGCGATCAAAACCCGCGCCGACATGTATCCCTTCGCCTGCGGCATCGACACGACGCAGATCACCCGCGCCTCGCGCCTCGTGCAGAACATCACCGGCGCCATGGTGCAGGTCAACAAGGCCATCGTCGGCGCCAATGCCTTCGCGCATGAATCCGGCATCCATCAGGACGGCGTGCTGAAACATGCCGGAACCTATGAAATCATGACGCCGGAATCGGTGGGGCTTTCGAAATCCAGCCTCGTGCTCGGCAAGCATTCCGGCCGCCACGCTTTCCGCGAGCGCCTGAACGAACTCGGCTTCGAGATCGGCGATAATGCGTTTGAGGAAGCGTTCCACAAGTTCAAGGATCTCGCCGACAAGAAAAAAGAAATCTACGATGAGGATTTGATTGCGCTGCTCGACACCGAGTCGCGCCGTGAGGATTTCATCCAGCTCGAGTCGCTGCACATCACCTGCGGCACCGTCGGCCCGCAGACGGCGATGCTGACCTTGCGCATCGACGGCGAGGTGCGCCGCGCCACGGTGGAAGGCAGCGGGCCGGTGGACGCCGCGTTCAACGCTATCGCCGCGCTGGTGCCGCACCGCGCCGCCTTAAAGCTTTACCAGGTCAGCGCCATCACGCAGGGCACCGACGCGCAGGCCGAAGTCAACGTGCGGCTCGAGACCCCCGACGGAAAAATCGTCAACGGCCACGGCAGCAATATCGATACGCTGGTCGCCTCGGCGCTTGCTTATATCAACGCGCTCTGCAAATTGCAGACATTGCAGAAACGCGAAACGCTGCTGCCGAATGCTTCCCCGCTCGCCGCAGGATCCGGCAAAAAATAATCCTGCCCTTAGATACCCTCGAACATCGGCCCCGGTCCCTTTTCGCGGAACCATTTAGTGATGATGATTTTCGCGCCTTCTTCCACCGGCATACCCCAATGCCGGGTGTCCGGGTTCGGCCTGCCGTCGGCGTATAGGTTGTTCCAGGCGACGGCCATGCCCTTCTTCGGATAAAATGTGCGGTTGAGGTTGACAAAGCGCGTGCCGCCGCCTTTCAGCGTGTCATTCAGATAAACCATGAGCGTCCAGGTGCGGTTTCCTTTCTGCGCGGCATGATCGGCGTATTCTTTCGTACCTGGCTCGAAATAATCGGTATGCGGCTTGAATTCCTCGCCCGCCTCGTATTTTTGCGCCTGGATGCCTTCCGAATACGGCAGGCGGATGCCGAGCGCCGCCGCGATTTTTCTGTCAATCTCGGCTACGAAGGGATCCGGCAGGAGGCACAGATCGCAGGTAGCGCTGGTGCGGAACCCTTCGGCGTAAACCGTGACCGTCGAAGGGCGAAGGTTGGGGTTGATGATCTCAATCAGCCGGTCGCATTCCTCAGGGGCCAGGAAATGGTCGATAGTGAAGAGCTGCATTTTCGGATTGGCGACATAGCCGGCGCCTTTCATCCGGCCCAGCCGCAGGAGCGGTATTTCGCAGAGCGACTTGTAATCCACGCCCGCCGGCGCGGGCGGCGGCAACTGGCGCGGAGCGTGCGCCTGCAGCAAAGCGGAGTGCGCCGGGAATTGATCGCCCATCGCCTGGCGTATCACCGCCGGCGCGAAATTATTTTTAAGCAGAATGCCCAGAATTTCCTCGGGATTGCACCCGCGCCGAAGATTCTCCTCAGTCCATGCCAGCCAGCTTTTATCCATGAATATGCCTGCGTGGTTGCGTTTATATTCCATGTACAGGGGCATCCATTTATCCACCGACGCATCGGCTAATTTTTTGTACCGCGGGGGCTGTATCGTAAGATGCGAAGCTTCTTTCAGGTGCAAATATGCAAGCACGCGCCGAATGGAATTTTCATAATCTTTCGACAATTCTTCATAGGTAAGAATAAACAGCGGTCGCTGACATGACCCGAGATATTCCTCCCAATTCCGATCCTGGGTTACGAATGTATTTTCCAAGCCGGCAATTTTCTCAAAATCGTATGTTGGTTCGAGAGCGTGTTCAGCCGGCAATCCGGACTCGATGTGCCAGACATCTGTTTGGCGAGCGCGATAATACGAAATGGCCTGGCGAATCTTGTCACGGCGTATAAGCCGTATATAATGCAGATTCGGGAAAGCGCGCGCCATGCGCTCCGGCACGGGAAGGTTGCTATATCCGGCGATGGTCTTCAGTTTTTCCGGCAGTACCGCGAACTGACCAGACATGCACTTCATGCCGAAAATACCATTGCCGGTCGTCCCTTCTTCAAGCACTTTACCGATATACGGCTCGTAGGTTGCAGGCGGCGCCAGCGAAATACCCCACCGTTTGGCGAGATTTTCTTCATTATCTCCTGTTTCCTCAATGCTGAACCATTCCTTCGGGTTGCCGGCAACGCCGGTGCTTTCCAACCCGTCCGCCAGCAGCCAACTGCCGGAGCGAGGGCTGGTGCAGATAATATACGATAAGCGAGGGCGCATGACGGCTGGGTTGAAGGCGTGACACCGATTAATAAATTCTAGCAATCATTAGCGCCGGACGCAAAAAAAATCTGCGGAATCCGCGAACAGACAACTGCCGGGCATATTCTGTACGAATAATGCGTCATTGGTTTACTCGCCTGAGAATTGCCTATTGCCTTCTTGCGCAGCCACGCTAAAACCAATGACGGAAGAAACAACGGGAAAATAGTATGCTGCACAGACTCTTCGGAATGGCTTCCTCCGACATGGCCATCGACCTCGGCACGGCCAACACGCTGGTCTACGTCAAAGGCCGTGGCATCGTGCTCAATGAGCCGTCGGTCGTCGCCATGAAGGATTCGGGCGGCGTCATGGTGCCGTTCGCTTTCGGCAACGAGGCCAAGCTCATGCTGGGCCGCACGCCGGCCAAGATCGACGCCAAGCGCCCGCTGAAAGACGGCGTCATCGCCGATTTCGTGTCGGCGGAAGAGATGATAAAACATTTCATCCACCGCGTGCACAACCAACGCAGCTTCATCAGGCCGCGCCCGCTGATCATCATCTGCGTGCCCAGCGGATCGACGCCGGTCGAGCGCCGCGCCATTCAGGAAGCGGCGGAAAACGCCGGCGCGCGTGATGTATTTCTCATCGAGGAGCCGATGGCGGCGGCGATCGGCGCCGGGCTGCCCGTCACCGAACCCACCGGCTCGATGATCGTCGATATCGGCGGCGGCACGACGGAAGTGGCGGTGCTGTCGCTGGGCGGGATTGTGTATGCGCGGTCGGTGCGCGTCGGCGGCGACAAGATGGACGAGGCGATTATTTCCTACATCCGCCGCTACGCCAACCTGCTTATCGGCGAAACCACCGCCGAGAAAATCAAGAAGGAAATCGGCGCCGCCTGCGCCCCCGAAAACGGCGAAGGCAAGATGGTCGAAATCAAGGGGCGCGACCTGATGAACGGCGTGCCGAAGGAAATCACCCTCTCCGAATACCAGATTGCCGAATCGCTGGTCGAACCGGTCGGGCAGATTATCGAAGCGGTGAAAGTCGCGCTCGAATGCACGCCGCCGGAGCTGTCGTCGGACATCGTCGATAAAGGCATCGTACTTACCGGCGGCGGCGCGCAACTGCGCAACCTCGACCTCGTGCTTTCCAACGCCACCTCGCTGCCGGTCTTCGTCGCCGACCAGCCGCTGAACTGCGTCGCCCTCGGCTCGGGCAAGGTGCTGGAAAACCCCGACCTGCTGAAGCATGTCCTCTTCAAGCAGGAGTAATCCACAGGGGCCGGGCAGCGGCTGTTCATGGCGCTGGCCAATAGTCGAATGACTTCATTTTCTCTTTGAACCCGGCCGGCTCCCGCGCAAGCGGGAGGCTTATCAAGCTACCGAACATGCCCCGCGGCGGACATCAATGACGGCGATTATACCTCACCGACGACCAGAATGACGCCAGGATGAATACCAGCCCGGCCAGACCGGTGACAATCTGTGACACCGGCGTGATGATGGAGACCAGCATGATGACGGCCAGCGCGCCGATGGCGTAATGCGCGCCGTGCTCAAGGAACACATATTGCGCCAGCGTGTCCTTGCGCACCAGTTGCACCGTCAGCGAGCGCACGAACATGGCGCCCGCCGATAATCCTAAAACGATGATGACGATGTCGTTGCTGATGACGAACGACCCGACCACGGCGTCGAGTGAGAACGAGGCGTCGAGCAGGTTCAGATAAATAAATCCCATCAGGCCGGATTTGGCAAAGGCGCTCTTGCGCATTTCCTTGAGGTTGAACAGGGAGATGATGCTGCCCATGACCACGTACAGCGTTACCCCGGCGATGCCGGCAATCATGGCGTGCAGGCGGTCGGCGTCGGGAAGGAAGGATTGCAGCGCGAGCAACAGCACCAGCGCAACGATGATTTCGATAGCCTCCAGTTGGCCGAGGCGGGCGAGATGCTTTTCGATGCCCCCAAGCCAGTGAAGATCCTTGCCTTCGTCGAGAATGAACGTGAGGAACACCATGAGCAGGAACATGCCGCCGAAGGCGTCGATCTGCGTATGCGACGCCATGACGTGCTGGCTGTAGATCCGTGGCGCATGAATGGCCAGCCGCATGACATCGATGATATCAAGCCCGGTCGCCAGCGAAACGATCAGCAGCGGGAACAGATAATACATGCCGAAAACGGTGACCAGCATCCCCCAGGTCAGGAAACGCTGCTGCCATTTTTTCTTCATGTTGCGCATCACCGTGGCGTTCACGACGGCGTTGTCAAAAGAAAAACTGACCTCGAGGATAATCATCAATACGCAGATGAAGAGGCCGCTTACGCCCGCCCACAGGAAAGCAATCAGCAAGGCGATGGCGGTAATGAGGCCGGAGGGGAGGAAGTGTTTCATGGTTCCTTGTCATTCCCGCACTTGCCGTGGCCGCCGCGGTGTCAGCGAAAGGGGATGCGGGGTCTGGTGATTAACGATGCAGTCATCTGACTATAATACTTCTTTCTGAAAGAGACAATTGCACGTTCTCCCATCGAAGCGATGGTGGCGCTCATGGATATGAGCCGCCGCGCACGGCGCCTGCCAAGGCGTTGCGGCGCATCCTTGAAACCGCCCTGTTCGACGCGGTAAATCGTTCGGCTTCATCCATGGGTTGCTTCCGAGTCATCCCTCAATCAGCCCGAAATTGGCTATCTTGTCCATCACGTCACGTATGAGCGCAAGCAAGCGAAGCCGGTTTTCCCGCAGCTTCCTGTCTTCGCAATTGACCATGATTTTATCGAAGAAACGATCAACCGGCCGCCGCAATGTCGCCAACCATTTCATAAGTTCCACATACTGTTCGTTTTTTACATATTCGTTTAATTCTTCGTCTTTCTGCGGAGTACAGGCGAACCGTAATGCGCTTTCTTCCGGCTCCGTCAATGATGTTTCTTCAAGATCCGAGCCATGATAATGGATCCCGTCCTTCTTCTCCTCAATCGCCAGAATGTTGGCTGCCCGCCTGTAGGCAATAAGCAGGTTGGCACCATCGTCGGTGGCCAGGAAGACCTGTAATGCCTGCGCCCGCGCCTTCACGCGTACCAGATCGTCGTCGCCGTCGGCGACCACGGCGGCAATCACGTCATGGCGGATGCCGCTATCTTTGAGCTGAATTTTGAGCCGGTCGATGAAGAACGCGAGCAATTCAGAAGCAGAGGTCTCTGAACTATATGTTTCACCAAGTGTGATAGGGGTTGAACTTTTTTCCAATTTACGTGTTTCTCTAATTTTCTCTCTTTTTTCATCAAGTGACGCATGTGCTAAACCACCTAGAACTTCACCAGCGTGCTTTACAACTAACGCACGAAGACCAATACGTATATTATTCTCCAGAATAATCCGTATCGCGCCGAGCGCGGCGCGGCGCAGCGCAAACGGGTCTTTGCTGCCGGTCGGTTTTTCGCCGATGGCAAACATGGAGACGAGCGTATCCAATTTATCGGCCAGCGCGACGCAGACGGAAACCGGCGCACTCGGCACGGAATCATTTGGCCCTTGCGGCTTGTAATGATCGCGGATGGCGTCGGCGACTTTCGGTTTTTCACCCTGCCGCATGGCATAATGCCACCCCATGATGCCCTGCAATTCCGGGAACTCGCCGACCATGCCGGTGGTGAGGTCGGCTTTGCAGAGCGCGGCGGCGCGAATAATGTCGTCCCCGCATTCGCGGGGATGACAATATGGAGCCAATTGCACCGCCAACGCCTTCACCCTCTCCACCTTATCTGCCACCGTTCCCAGCGTGGCGTGGAACGTGATGTTTTTTAAGCCACCCGCCCATTCTTCCAGCGGTTTCTTGAGGTCATGATCCCAGAAAAACCGCGCATCCGAAAACCGCGCGCGCAGCACGCGCTCGTTGCCGGCGATAATGGCCTTGCCGCCGTCCTTGGTTTCCATGTTGGCGACGATGAGGAAACGCGGAGCGAGTGATTCACCCCCTCCCCGACCCTCCCCCCGAACGGGAGAGGGGGAAGTAAGGGCGAAATACTTCTGATGCGAACGCATGACGGTGGTCAGCACTTCCGGCGGCAAATCCATGAATGTTTTGTCGATACTGCCCATCAGCACCGCCGGCCACTCGACAAGGCCGGTTATTTCGTCGAGCAGCCCCGCATCTTGTTTCAGCGTGAGCTTGTGTTTAGACGCGGCAGCCTCCGCCTGCTTCAAAATCTCCGCCTTGCGTTTTTCCCGGTCGGCGATGACGAACGTTTTTTCCAGCGCCGATTCATAATCGGTGGCTTTTTTGACGGTGATTTCTTCGGGAGCGAGGAAGCGGTGGCCGCGCGTCGTGTTGCCGGCTTTGATGCCGGCGAATTCCACCGGCACCACCCTGCCGTCGAAGATGCACAAAATGCCGTGCAGCGGCCGCACCCACGTTGCCTCGCCCGTTTTTTCTCGCTCACGCGCCGCCGGGACTGGCCACCGCATGGATTTCGGCCAGGGGAAATTAGCTAATATTTTTTCGATGATCTCTTTAAGAACATCGTCTGTCGGCTTGCCTTTTTGATGAATGGCGGCGAAATAGACACCGCCGCGATTTTCCAGTCGCTCCTTCGTCATGCCGGTTTTCTTGAGGAATCCTTGCAATGCCGCTTCCGGCGCATCAATTTTCGGGCCTTTGAGTTCGGTGGAAATATCGGGTTGGGCAACGGGAAGGTCACTCATAATAACCGCCAGGCGGCGAGGAGTAACAAAAAATCGTGGGTTCTTTTTTACCTTCAGGCCAACATTATCCAACGTATTGACTAATTCCGCTTGCAGAACGTCGATCGCGCCCTGTTGCATCCGCGCCGGGATTTCCTCGGAGAAGAGTTCAAGCAGGAAGTCAGGCATGATTACCCCGCCTAAGCATTTTCCACCACGTTATTCTTCTCATCCAGCACCAGCACGACGGGCCTGAATTTTTTGGCCTCGCGCTCGTCCATCAGCGCATAGGCGATGACGATGACAAGATCGCCGGGCTTGGCCAGGTGCGCCGCCGCGCCGTAGACGCCGATGGTTTTGCTGCCGCGCGGCTCCTCGAGGATGTAGGTGGTGAAGCGCGCGCCGTTATTGACGTTGAGCACGTCAATCTGCTGGCCGGGCATCATGCCCGCCATCTCGATTAAATCGCGGTCGATGCCGAGCGACCCGTTGTAATGCAGCTCCGCGCGCGTCACGCGCGCGCGGTGCAGCTTGCTATGCAGCATCTTGAACATCATGCGCGTAAATCCTGCGAATCGCGAAGTGATTGCGCAGTATCCTTTCCTCCGGCGGATCCCGCGGGTCGCGCAGGATTGATATACGCCTCGCAGCAGCCTTTCGCCAGCGCCCGCACCTTCGCAATGTAAGAAGCGCGCTCGGTGACGGAAATCACGCCGCGCGCGTCAAGCAGGTTGAAGCGGTGCGAGGCCTTGATGCACTGGTCATAGGCGGGCAGCGGCAGGTTCCGCTTCAGCAGCGCCTCGCATTCGGTTTCGGCGTCCTTGAAATGGCGCAGGAGTTGCGCGGTATCGGCATATTCAAGATTATAAGCGGAGAATTCTTTTTCATTCTCAAGAAAGATGTCGCCGTACGTCACCGAATCCTGCGGGACGCCGGAGGCGTCGGCACGGGATTGATACACCAAATCATACACATTCTCCACGCCCTGAATATACATGGCAAGCCGCTCAAGGCCATAGGTGATTTCGCCGGAGACCGGCCTGCACTCGATGCCGCCGACCTGCTGAAAATACGTGAACTGCGTCACTTCCATGCCGTCGCACCAGACTTCCCAGCCGAGTCCCCAGGCGCCGAGCGTCGGCGATTCCCAGTCATCCTCGACGAAGCGGATGTCATGCTTCATGGGGTCAATGCCGAGCATCTTCAGGCTGTCCAGATACATCTCCTGAATATTATCGGGCGAGGGTTTCAGAATGACCTGGTACTGGTAATAGTGCTGGAGACGATTCGGGTTTTCGCCGTAACGGCCGTCCTTCGGCCGGCGCGACGGTTGCACATATGCGGCATTCCACGGTTTGTCCGTCAGCGCGCGCAGCACCGTCGCCGGGTGGAACGTCCCGGCGCCGACTTCCATGTCGTACGGTTGCAAAATGACGCAGCCCTGCTCCGCCCAGAACTGGTGCAGGTTCAAAATCAGTTGTTGGAACGAAAGCGGCATGGGCGTTCCGGTCAGGTGAAAAGGGAATATCGTTGTAGCCGCTTTTGGCGCGGATTCAATGATTTTCGGGCTATTTCTGGGGCATTAAAACAGGTTTTTTCGCCATTTTTCGGCCATTCTTCTCCCGTTTTCCGGCATTTTTTCGTATTTTTTTCGGGTTTTTCAAAGCCCGCGCCCGCCCTCGCCGCCGGTGCCGGCAAACCGGTTCCAGCGCTCCCTGGAGACGCGCCGCTGGCCGGTCAGGCGGTTCCTGATGCGGGCGACTTTGTCGGCGACTTCGCTGTCGGGTGTATGTGACGCTTTTGATTTGTGTTTGCTTTCCAATCCCTTGACTCGCGTTTCCTCGGCGCGGCGCAGCCGCAGAAGCTGAAAAATCTCTTCGTGGTAGCGATTTTTCTTGATCTGCGCCTTCTTGCGTTCTTTTCTGCTCTGGAAAATATGGCCGAACATGCGCTAGCTCCTGGGTTTTTCCGCCTGCTTGCGCCGCCTGAGATTGGCTTTGAGCGCGCGCGCCAGGCGGTCAGGATTTTTCTTTTTTTTTAATCGGTTAGAAGGCGATGGCATGGCATTTGTCCAGCAAGGAATAGACCGCCATTGTGCAGAAATGCCGCCGTTATTGCAATGGTTTAATCGCGGGCGTGCAAACGCGCTTGCCTTGACCGGCATCCTGTGGCATTTTCCGCCGTCTGTTTGCGGGCTGCTGTAGCTCAGTGGTAGAGCACGTCATTGGTAATGACGGGGTCGGATGTTCGATTCATCTCAGCAGCACCATTTTTTCGGAAGAGAGGCCAGGCGCCTTCTGCGCTCCTGCTTACCTGGCCGGGACGCCGCCATTTCCTGGCGGCGCGGTATCCGGTTGATTCAGCGCCGGGATTTTCCCGCCGGCGACGCGGCGAATCTGATCGACCGCCGCCTTGATGCGCAGCGAAAGCAGCGTTTTCCCGTAGGCCGCCGCCGCGCGGGTTTCGTCGCCCTCCGCGCCGAGAGCGGCGTAATCCTGCGGCGTATAAGGTTTCAGCAATGCCGGCCGCACGCCACCCGGGCGAACCGCCATCACTTCCGACGCATCCATGAATCCGGCGTGCGCCTCCGGATCTTTCACCGGGATACGCTGCGCCTTCACCCAGGCGTCGGAAGATTTGCCCGCGTAATAATCGCCGACGGCAATCACCTTGACGCCCTGCCCCGCCCATTCTTCGTTTAATGTTTCGGCGACCTGCCGCTGCGGCTTCTGGTCGCCGCCGTGATCGCCGATGAAGCAGATGGTGGTGAAGCCTTCCTGCCTGAAGCTGCGCGCCGCGTCTTCAAGGATACGCGCATAGTCATCGCCGCTCACGGAAATCGTGCCGGGAAACCGCATATGGCCTTCCGGCGGGCTGATATTTCCTTCAGGCACATAGGCGATGACCGGCGCCGCCAGCGCGTCGCCTAATTCCCGCGCAATCTCGCCGGAGGTGTACTGCACAATCCAGTTGTGCTTGCCGATGGCAATCGCCGGGCCGTTCTGCTCGGTGCCGCCGCTGGGAACGATAATGGTGCGTGCGCCGCGCTCCATCCGCGCCTTCACCTCCGGCCAGGTGAGGTCTTCGAGATAGAAAGACGGCGCGGCGGCGGCGCTGGAGACCGAGGCCAGCAGGATGACGGCGGCGGCAGGAATTCTCATGCGCCCATCATGCCCGCCGCCGCAAGGATTGCAAGCGGGGATTACACGGATGACCAGGTAACCAGAATAGCCGGTTGACTGGACGACCGAGAGACTGGATAATTTGTTTCGTTGTCCGGTCATCCCGCACCATGGAGAGACAATCATGCCCGCGCTCACCACCCCCGCCGCCAGCATCGGCTGGCATGCCCCTGATTTCAAGCTGAGGGGCACCGACGGGAAAACCTGGTCGCTGAGAGACGCCAGGGGCGCGAAGGGACTGGTGGTCATGTTCATCTGCAATCACTGCCCGTTCGTGCGGGCGATCGCAGATAAAATCGCGCGTGATGCGAAAGCGCTGGCGGCGGAAGGCATCGGCAGCATCGCCGTAATGTCCAACGACACGGAGCATTATCCGGAAGATTCTTTCGACAACATGAAGGCCTTCGCCGGAAAACACGGCTTCACCTTCCCATATGCGATTGATGAAACGCAAGCGGTGGCCAGGGCCTACGGCGCGGTCTGCACGCCGGATTTCTTCGGCTTCGATGCGAATCTCACGCTGCAATATCGCGGCAGGCTCGACGCCTCCGGCATGCAGAAAACCGAAAGCGGCGCGCGCGAGCTGTTCGAGGCGATGACGCAGGTGGCGATGACCGGCCGCGCCCCGGCGGCGCAACATCCGAGCATCGGCTGCTCGATTAAATGGCGCGGCGAATAAATATTTCCCGTCGTTCCACGCATCTTGCTCTTGCGAAAATTACGGGCAATACGGTCTTTTACCGGATCGCCCTGGAATCGCCCGCGCGATTCGGGCGATGACGGGTTATGTAACATACCTCCGGCACGCCAGCGCCGCGGCGACATTGCCGCAGGCGACCACCAGGAACACTTCCGGGATGGTGCATTTCAGCGACAGCATGGCAAGCGTCAACAGCGCCGCCGCCGCCATGAAGAGCGCGTTGACCACATTGTTGGCGGCGATGATGCGGGCGCGGTGACGCGCGGCGCTCCTGTGCTGCATGATGGCATACAGCGGAACGATGTAGATGCCGCCGCAGATGGCGATCATCACGAGGTCGAACATAACGCGCAGCCCCGGAAGCGCGCTCGTGAATTCGCGCCAGCCCGTTAGTGACGCACCGGCGCGCGCCGCACCGCTGGCCAGATATAAATCGATGCCGAAGACCGCCATGCCGAACGCCGCCGGCGGGACGTAACTGCTTTCCATTTCGCCGCCGAGCAACTTGTTGCAGAGGAAAGAACCGATGCCGATGCCCACCGAAAAGATCGTGAGGAACAGCGTCACCACCTCCGGCGCGGCATGCAGCGTGTCTTTCACGAACGGCGCAAACTGCGAGAGATAGGTCGCCCCGACCAGCCAGAACCACGAGATGCCAAGGATGCAGGCGAAGACCGAGCGGTCGTCGCGGCTGAAACCCACGATGCGCCAGGTCTGCCTGGCGAGATTCCAGTCGAGGGCAAGCTGCGGTTCCGGCGGCGGCGCGGACGGAATGGCGCGGGATGCGGCGTAGCCTGAAAGAGCCAGGGCGATCATCACGGAAGAAACCCACGCGCGGCCACCCGCCTTAAGCACCAGCAGCCCGCCGATAATCGTGCCAAGCAGGATGGCAAGGAACGTGCCCGCCTCGATATAGCCGTTGCCGGCGAGGAGTTCATCATCACGCAGGTGCTGCGGCAGCAGCGCATATTTTATCGGCCCGAAAAAGGTCGAATGCACGCCCATGCCGAACAGCGCGAAGAGCAAGAGCGGCACGCTCGAAAGCGCGAAGCCGGCACCGGCGATCACCATCAGGCAGATTTCGGCGAGCTTGACGAAGCGCGCCAGCCGCGCGCGGTCAATCTTGTCGGCGAGCTGCCCGGCGGTCGCCGAGAACAGGAAAAACGGCAGGATGAAAAGCCCGGCCGCCAGCGTCACCAGGAGCTGCGCGCCGCCGCTGCCGGCGATGCGGTACGTCACCAGCATCACCAGCGCGTTCTTGAGCAGATTATCGTTGCAGGCGCCGAGAAACTGCGTGGCGAACAGCGGCAAAAACCGGCGGCTGGCAAGCAGCGGCGTCATCTCGCGCCGAAAATTCGCTGCTGAAACACTCCTTCACCAGCGCCGGTCATTTCCGGCGGGTGCGGATGGCCCGCAGGTTTGGCCGTTACGGTCATCACGGATGCCGGTAAAACGGATAACGATAAGGATAGGGGTACGGGTACGGATAGGGCGGCGGGATATATATATGGCGCACTTCGCCCGGTTTTCCTTCCGCCAGCAATTCACATTCGTAAGGATCCCCGCGCATGGCGACATTGCTGATGCGGTAGCGCGGCGCTTTGGCCAGGAATACCGCCTCGCAGTCGGAGATGATTTCCTGCGGCGATTCCGCATCGTAGGTGGTGGTGCGGCGGTAGGTCAGCAGGCGCGAGCCGTCGGTCAGGCGCGTCTCGGCCGAAGGCGCTCCCCAGGCCATGATCAGCGCATCGAGCGGCTGATGGCCATAACGCTGCCACAATGCCGCGCGCGACTGGATTACGGGCGGCGCCTGCAACGCCGCGCAGGCCGACAACCCGCCCGCGGCAAGTATACAACCGATATACCGTAACAGCGTCGCCATAACCCAATACCCGCCGTTATTTTTTTGTCATGAAACGTTCACAGGCACGGTAGCGCGCCGGGAAACCGGCCAGCGGGATTTCATTCTGCACATGCCTCCACTGGCCGCCGGCAAAGCCGATGAAGTTCACCGTCAGTTCCGTATAAACCATTTTCGCCCGCTTCAGGCGTTCGATGATGGCGGCGGAATCGGCGGCGGAAAACCGCCCGGTGAGGGTTTCATAAATCGTGTCGCCGAACAGGATTTTATAGCTCTCGCCGGGGGCGAGGCCGCGGTCCATCGACACGCGCGCCGTGCTTCCGCGCCGGGCGCCGCGCTGCGTCACATCTATCTCGCCCGCAGAGACTGTGCATACGCGCGTGCCGCCGGGCGACGTTTCCTGCTGCGAAATCCCCCAGGTCTGGTGAATAAACGCCGGCGGCGGGCTGACATGGAATTCACGCCCCTGCTGCTCAATGTGGCAGCCGGCAAGCAGCAATGGAACGCAAACCATCCCAAGACGGCGCATCGAGAATCTCCTGAATGACGCCGCATCATAGCACGGAGATTACCGCAATGAAGCTAAAAAAATGATACACCAAATCCGTCATTCCCCGGAGTGTGCTTTTGCAACGCCCTGGAGAACCCGGTCTTTTTCCAGACCGCCCCGGCATTGTTCCGCGATTCGAGCGATGACGGGATGACAATCACGCCTTCCTTTGCTATAAGGCGGAATCATCGGGAGACGTCCATGGCGCCTATAAGGGTAAAAAATCCCATCGTCGAGATTGACGGCGACGAGATGACGCGCGTCATCTGGAAGTTGATCAAGGATAAGCTTATCCTGCCCTTCCTCGACATCGACCTCAAATATTTCGACCTCTCCATCCAGGCCCGCGACGCCGGCGGGGATAAAATCACCGTCCAGGCCGGCGAGGCGGTTAAAACATTCGGCGTCGGCGTCAAATGCGCCACCATCACGCCCGACGAGGCGCGCGTTAAGGAATTCGGCCTCAAAAAGATGTGGAAATCGCCCAACGGCACCATCCGCAACATCCTGGACGGCACGGTTTTCCGCGAGCCGATTATCTGCAGGAACGTGCCGCGCCTGGTGCCCGGCTGGACGCAGCCGATCGTCATTGGCCGCCACGCCTTCGGCGATCAATACAAGGCGACCGATTTCATCGTGCCGGAAGCCGGTAAACTGACGATGACATTTACTCCTGAAAATGGCGGCGCGCCTTCGCACCATGAGATATTCAATTTCAAGGGCGCGGGTGTGGCAATGGGCATGTATAATCTCGACGATTCCATTCGCGGCTTCGCCCATGCCTGCTTCAACTATGCGCTGGCGCGCAAATACCCGGTCTATCTCTCCACCAAAAACACCATTCTCAAGGCATATGATGGCCGCTTCAAGGATATTTTCCACGAGGTGTTCGATGCCGAGTTCGCCGAAAAATTCGACAAGGCCGGGCTGACATATGAACACCGTCTCATCGACGACATGGTGGCGATGGCGCTCAAATGGCCGGGCGGATTCCTGTGGGCATGCAAGAATTACGATGGCGACGTGCAGTCCGACACGGTGGCGCAGGGGTTCGGTTCTTTGGGCCTCATGACCTCGGTGCTGATGACGCCGGACGGAAAAACCGCCCTGGCCGAAGCCGCGCACGGCACGGTGACGCGTCACTTCCGCCAGCACCAGCAGGGCAAGCCGACTTCAACCAATCCCATCGCCTCGGTCTTCGCCTGGACGCGCGCGCTTTCCTGCCGCGCCAGATTCGACGCCACGCCGGAGGTCGCCGAATTCGCGGAGAAGATTGAGCGCGCCTGCATCGATACGGTGGAAGCCGGGTTCATGACGAAAGACCTGGCGGCGCTGATCGACCCCGACCAGAAGTTTCTCACGACGGAACAATTTCTGGACAGAGTGGAAGAACGGTTGCGCGGAAAGAAATAACTGGCTATAGAAACGTCCGCTACCTTCCACCAACAACGCGAAAGGACATTTCATGTCAAAAGCCAGCATGCAGCTCGAAGAATTGGTCAGGACATTCGCCGAAGAAGACGACAAATTCGAAGGCGGCAACGCCGCCGCCGGCACCCGCGCACGCAAGGCGCTGATGGAAATCAAGCGGCTGTGCGACAGCCGCCGCAAGGAAATTCAGGACGCCAAGAACGCCGGTTGATTTTGTCATTTTCCCGTAATTTTTGCCCTTGCGAAAATTACGGGGGAATCCGGCGTGCGGTGCCGTGGGCGCGATATAGACCTTATGGTTTTACGCCCCCGCCGTTCCCGCCGCCGGCGCGGCGTTGTTTTGCGCCTTATAGGTAGTGGAAATATTTTGCCATTGCTGGATGATGCCCTGCATGTAGTTGGCGGTTTTGGTTTGTTCACCGGCAGCATTGGTTCCAAGGCCTAACGCGCCGCTGCTGCTGTCGGTCGCCGTTCCGTTCAGCGCATCGATCAGTACCAGCGCCGGGTCGAAGGATTGCGTTTGATCTTTCAGCGACAGCAGGCTTGGCCCAAGCCCGGCGGCGTTCAGGTCGTTCTGAATCTTGTTGAAGGTGTCCTGCGTGTAGGGCGCGTCCTTGTATTTGGCGAGAATAGCGCCGACCTGCTGCTGCTGCTGTGCGCTTAGGATAAAATTGCCGCCGCCGCCGAAAATATCGGCGGCTGACGCCGCGCCGGTGGACGCGGCGCCGCCCATGCCACCGATAATCTGCTGCGCCTGCGGGCTTAAATCGAGCAGGAAGGCGTCACTGTTAGGCGAAGAAATATTGCCGCCGCCATCCGATGACGACATGGCCTGCAAAAGCGCATCCGTGGCGTTGGGCGCCTGCTGGGCGTTCGCAAGCCCGGCGCCCGGATTGTTCAACTGGTAATAGCCGCCGGATAAGTTGCTGATAGCGCTCATAACTCCCCCATTTGGTTGGTCTCGGGGAATTTAGGAGCAAAAACCGTGCCTAAGCTAGCGCGTCAGCGAAAACAATACGTTATAGCGCTTAATGAAAAGTTCGGCATTCGTCTCTTCCGCAAGCGGGAGAGGGGATAGCACAATTGGGATACATCCTAAGCTGCGGGAAGAGTGCCTTTTTGCGGCGAACTGGCGCTGGCCGTTTCGCGTTTTGCCATGCGTCCGGCAAGACAGGCGAGCCTGCCGGCCTCGACCGCCGCCTTCATCGCCCGCGCCATGACCACCGGCTGCCTGGCCCCAGCCAGCGCCGAGTTGAGCAGCACCCCGGCACAGCCAAGCTCCATGGCGATCGTCGCATCCGACGCCGTGCCGATTCCGGCATCGACCAGCACCGGCACCTTTAATTTTCCGGCAATCGCGGCGATTTTTTCGGGACTGCGGATGCCAAGCCCGGAACCGATGGGCGACGCCAGCGGCATTACGGCGGCACAGCCTGCATCTTCCAGCCGCCGCGCCGCCGCGAGGTCATCGGTCGTATAGGCCATCACGTGGAATCCGTCCCTGGCGAGGGTGCGCGCCGCCCTGATGGTTTCCTCGACATCGGGATAAAGCGTCGTGCGGTCGGCGATGACTTCCAGCTTGACCAGCATCCAGCCGCCGAGTTCGCGCGCCAGTTTTAAGGTGCGTATCGCCTCGTCGGCGGTAAAACATCCGGCGCTGTTGGGAAGATAGGCATAACGCGGCGGCGGCAGCGCCTCCATCAAACTCCCCTCGCCTTTTGTGGCGAGGTCGACGCGCCGCAGCGCCACGGTGATAATCTCGGCGCCGCTGGCTTCGACCACTGCTTTCGTCTCGGCGAGGTTTTTATATTTTCCGGTGCCGACCAGCAAGCGGGAACGGTAAGATTTACCTGCTAATATGAACGCATCATTTTCCATAGTGCTTCGTGCCTGGTGCTCGGCGCCTGGCACGTTCAAGTACCAGGCGCTGCACACTACGCGCTTCTACCCTCCCCCGATAAATTTCACGACCTCGATTTCATCGCCCTCGGCAAGCCGCACGCTGCCGTAAACGCTCCTTGGCACAATCCCGCGGTTGCGCTCAATGGCCACCTGCTTCGGGTTGAGGCCAAGCGACTCGGCAAGCGCCAGCACGGTCGCGCCGTCCGGGGCGGATTGATGTTTTCCGTTGAGCTTGATGTTCATAGTTATATAGTGCCTGGTGTAAAGTGCTTGGTGCTTGTTTTGCTTACCGGGCATCAGGCACTGCAAACTACGCACCCATGGAAACGATTATGCCCCCTCGCCTGCTCCTCGTCAACGGCCCGAACCTGAACCAATTAGGCAGCCGCGAGCCGGACATCTATGGCCGCGAGACGCTCGCCGACATCGAAAAGCAATGCGGCGCGGCGGCGAAAAAGCTCGGGCTGGCGCTGGATTGCTTTCAGTCCAACCATGAAGGCGAACTGGTCGACGCCATCCAGAAAGCGGGCGGAAACTGCGCCGGCATCATCCTCAACGCCGGCGCTTACACCCATACCTCGATTGCCATCATGGACGCGCTGCTGGCGGTTTCCATCCCCGTCATCGAAGTGCATATGTCGAATATTTTCCGGCGCGAGGAATTCCGCCATGAGTCCTACGTCTCGAAGGCGGCCAAAGGCGTCATCTGCGGCTTCGGCAGCCGCAGTTACCTATTGGCGATTGAGGCGATGGCTGACTTAGCGCGCAGTAAATAGCGCCCGGTGCTTGGCTGAATGATGTCCACCAAGCGCCAGGCATTGAACACCCGGCACTGCTTACGCATCGCCCATCGCGGCGCGTCGGCCGCCGCGCCGGAAAACACGATGTCCGCTTTCCGCAAAGCGCTGGAGCTTGGCGCCGATGCCGTGGAATGCGACGTGCATGTATCCAAAGACGGCGAGGCAGTAGTGATCCACGACGATACGCTGGAACGCACAACCAGCGGGCGTGGCCGGGTGGCGGATTTTACTTTGAAAGAACTGAAGGGGTTCGTTGCCGGCGGCGGCGAGCGCATCCCGACGCTGGAGGAACTGCTTGCCTTCGCCGCAGACAGGCTGATGGTGTTCATCGAAATCAAGGCGGCGGACGCCGTGCCGCGCGTGGCGGAACTGGTGACGCGGTGCAGCAAACGCCATGGTTACGCACGGTTTCCCGTCATCGGCTTCAACTGGGATACGCTGCTGCGGATACAAGCCGTTAATGCGAACATCCTGATCGGCGCGACGCCGCCAGAACAGAGGATTCCGGCGGATTTTACGGCACGGGCGCAAGCCGCAGGCATGTGGTCGGTGAACCCATGCATCGACGCGCTGGAGCAGCCCGTGGTTGACGACGCGCACCGCCTCCGTCTCAAGATCATCACCTGGACGGCCAACACGCCCGAGCAGATTGCCAAGGCCAAAGCGCTGGGCGTGGACGGCATGATCAGTGACGCGGTGGAAAACTTGTAGCACATTCCCTTGACGTTGCCCTTTTGTTCCCCCTCCCGGGGAAAAGGCAGGTTTTCCCGGCCGGGCGCCGGCAAGGCTTGGAAAAACCGGGTGAGAGTGAGAGTTTCAGCGCCGCCCTCGCCCCGGCCATCTCCCTTAAACGAGAGCGGGGAAATAAGAAAATGCGCCGAAATAAAATGATCATATGATGGATGCGGGCCTGCGCCGGAATGGCACTTTCCCCTTGCATTCCGGCTACCGCATTGTAGAAAGCAGCTTGTTCGATGCACTCATAAGATTATGCTGCGGCGCAGCATCATCCCCGCGCTTGTTGCGGGATCCGGTATCAGCAAGCGGGCATCCCTGGTAACAACGCCAGACCCCGCGATAAACGCAGGGATTACAATGACCAAGGAAAAAGAACCCATCACCGATCAGGAAGCGCTGGCCTATCACGCCGAGGGCAAGCCCGGCAAAGTCTCAATCCTGCCGACCAAGCCGCTGATGACGCAGCGCGACCTGTCGCTCGGCTATTCGCCGGGCGTGGCGGTGCCGTGCCTTGAAATCCAGAAAGACCCGAGCAAGGCATATGACTACACGGCGAAAGGCAATTTCGTCGCGGTGATTTCCAACGGCACCGCCGTGCTCGGCCTCGGCAATCTCGGCGCGCTGGCCGGCAAGCCGGTCATGGAAGGCAAGGCGATTCTGTTCAAGCGCTTCGCCGACATCGACGCCATCGACATCGAGGTGGACACGCGCGATGTCGATGAATTTGTCAACGCCGTCAAATTCCTCGGGCCAAGCTGGGGCGGCATCAACCTCGAAGACATCGCCGCGCCCGAATGCTTCATCATCGAGCAGCGCCTGCGCGAGGCGATGGACATCCCGGTCTTCCACGACGACCAGCACGGCACCGCCATCATCACCGCCGCCGCCCTCATCAACGCCGCGCATTTAACGGGCCGCAGCTTCAGGGACATCAAGGTCGTCGTGCTGGGCGCAGGATCGGCCGGCATCGCCTGCCTCGAGCTTATCAAGCGCATGGGCATCAGGCATGAGAATGCCCTGCTGGTGGATAAAACCGGCGTCATCTACGAAGGCCGCGCCGAGGGCATGAACCAGTGGAAATCGGCGCACGCGGTGAAGACGAAAAAACGCACGTTGGCCGAGGCGATGGATGGCGCCGACATGTTCATGGGGCTGGCCGCCAAGGGCGCCGTCACCAAGGCGATGGTAAAATCCATGGCCAAAAACCCCATCATCTTCGCCATGGCCAACCCCGACCCGGAAATCACGCCGGAAGACGTGCGCTCGGTGCGCTCGGACGCCATCATCGCCACCGGCCGCAGCGATTACCCGAATCAGGTCAACAACGTCATGGGATTCCCTTACATCTTCCGCGGCGCTCTTGACGTGCGCGCCAGCTCCATCAACGAGGAAATGAAAGTCGCCGCCGCCGAGGCCATCGCGCGGCTGGCGCGCGAAGAAGTGCCGGAGGAAGTCAGCGCCGCTTATTCGGGACGCAAAATGGAATACGGCGCGGAATACATCATCCCCTCGCCGTTCGACCCGCGCCTGATGACCACCGTCCCGGTCGCCGTCGCCCAGGCCGCCATGAAAACCGGCGTGGCGAGGAAACCGATCACCGACATCGCCGCCTATAAAAAAGAGCTGGCGGCGCGGCGCGACCCGACCGCCAACTCCATGCAGCATATTTACGACAAGGTGCAGAGCGCCCCGCAGCGCATGATTTTCGCCGAGGGCGAGGAGGAAAAAATCATCCGCGCCGCCGTGCACTGGCGCGACAACGGCTTCGGCCAGCCGATTTTAGTGGGGCGCGTCGAGCGCATCCAGGATTTGATGAAAAAAATGGCGGTCGCCGATTACCAGAATATCGAGATTGCCAACGCCGCCGTGTCCGGGCACGTCGATAAATATATCGATTATCTTTACCCGCGCCTGCAGCGCCACGGCTATCTCTACCGCGACGTGGCGCGCATGGTCAAAAACGACCGCAATATTTTTGCGTCCTGTATGCTGCAGGCCGGGCATGGCGACGCCATGGTCACCGGCATTACCCGCAACTACACCGTCTCGCTGGAGAACATCACCCGCGTCATCGACCCGCTGGAAGGCGAATTCCTTTTCGGCATCACGGTAATCGTCGCCAAGGGACGTACGCTGTTCTTCGCCGACACCACGGTGCAAGAACTGCCGGAGCCGGAGCAACTGGCGCATATCGCCGTTAAAACGGCGCAGGCGGCGCGCCGCATGGGGCATGAGCCGCGCGTGGCGCTGCTTTCTTATTCCACTTTCGGCAACCCGATGCGCGAGCGGTCGTCGCGCATCCGCGACGCGGTGAAAGTGCTGGATACGATGAAAGTCGATTTCGAGTATGACGGCGAAATGTCCGCCGGCGTCGCGCTCAACAGGGAAATGATGAGCCTTTATCCGTTCTGCCGCCTCTCTGCTCCCGCCAACGTGCTGGTCATGCCGGCGCTGCATACCGCCAACATCGCCGCGCACCTGCTGCAGGAAATGGGCAACGGCGTCACCATCGGCCCGGTGACGATGGGGCTTTCGCGCCCGGCGCAGATCGCGCAGATGAACGCCACCGTTTCCGAGATCATGAACCTCGCCGCCATCGCCGCCATGCACGCCATCAACCAGCAATCGAAAGCGGCAAAGCTTCCAGGCAAGGGTAAGAAGGCGAAATAGCTCCTCATCCCCGCCTTCGCGGGGACAAGTTTATCTGGCGTCGGATTCGTTTTGTCATTCCCGTGACCACGGAACTCCAGAACATGCGCCGGCCTGTGGCCGCGATTGTCCGCCGGGCCGGACGCGCGCGGCTGCCGGAAAACGGCGGGCGGTTCAGGATAAAAAACTGCATACTGTGGAACGCCGTCAACGAAACAGGTGACAAAATCCGGCAGGCCGCTAGGTTCAGCGAGTACGGATGGTTATAGCCCTTGGTGAGGACGGCATTGCGTAGATTCATTTTCTTAGGTTTTGCATTGGCGCCGGCGGTATTGTTCGTTTATGCGTGGCATTACTATGCCGCGCCCGGGCCGTCGCGGCAGGACACCGCCCTTATCTTCAAGCGCGGCGAGCGGCTCCAGTCCATCGCCGCCGACATGGCCGCCGCCCATGTTATCAATCATCCGCTGCTGTTTGGCGCGATTGCCCTGCTTTCCGGCGACCGGCACAAGTTCCGCGCCGGGGAATATGCATTTCCCGCCGCCGCCAGCCCGGCCATGGTGATGGACATGATCACGCATGGCCGCGTCGTCATCCATAAACTCACGGTCGCCGAGGGGCTGACGGTCGCTGAAGTCGAAGTCCTGCTTGACCGCGAAGCGGCGTTGGAAGGAAGCGTGCCGGCCAATATCCCCGAGGGCGGCCTGTTGCCGGACACCTATTATTTCGTCTATGGCGACAAGAAGAGCGATGTGATCGCGCGGATGCAGGCCGGCATGACGAAGCTGTTGGCGCAGTTATGGCCGAAGCGCGAGGCCGGGCTGCCGTTTACTACGCCACAGCAGGCGGTGACGCTGGCCTCGATGGTCGAGAAGGAAACCGGGCTTGCGGGTGAACGCGGGCATATCGCCGGCGTCTTCGTCAACCGCCTGCGGAAAGGCATGAAACTGCAATCCGACCCGACGGTGGCGTACGGGCTGGGCAAGCCCGGTACGGCGCTGACCACCGCCGACCTGCAGGCGCCGAACCCCTATAATACCTACGTCATCTCCGGCCTGCCGCCGGCACCCATCTGCAATCCCGGCAAGGCTTCCATCGAGGCGGCGCTGAACCCGCCGGATACATCCGACCTCTATTTCGTGGCGACGGGAAACGGCGGCCACAACTTCGCCGCCACGCTTAAACAGCATGATCACAACGTGCAAAAATACCGGCAGGCGGTGGCTAAGAAGCAGTAGCGGCCTTCAGCGTATTCTCAAGCAGGCAGGCGATGGTCATGGGTCCCACGCCGCCGGGGACGGGAGTAATGGCGGCGGCGATGCCTTTGCAGCTTTCAAAATCAACGTCGCCGACCAGTTTTCCCCCCTGTGCCCCCCCCGCTGGCAGGGAGGATGAAAGGGAGGGTAGGCGGTTGATGCCGACATCGATAACGACCGCGCCTGGCTTGAGCCATGCGCCTTTCACCGTCTCTGGTTTGCCGATGGCGGCAACGACGATGTCGGCCTGTTTCACCAGCGCCGGTAAATCCTTCGTTTTCGAGTGGGCGACGGTGACGGTGCAGTTTTCACGCAGCAGCAGCGCCGCCATGGGTTTTCCGACGATGTTCGAGCGGCCAAGTATGATGGCGTGTTTGCCGGATAAATCGCCCAGCGTATCTTTAAGTAACATCAAACAACCCAATGGCGTGCAGGGGACGAAGCCCGGTTGGCCGGTGGCAAGCAAACCGGCATTGACGACGTGAAACCCATCCACATCTTTCTTGTGATCAACGGCATGGATAACCGCTGCTTCGTTAATCTGTTTCGGCAACGGTAGCTGCACTAAAATACCGTGCACGTTCGGATCATGGTTCAATTCTTCAATCTTGGCCAGCAGCGTTGCCTCATAGGTGTCTTCCGGCAGGCGGAATTCGTAGGAGTTCATGCCGGCTTCGCGGGTCTGCTTTGCCTTGTTTTTTACATACACATCGCTGGCAGGATTATCGCCGACCAGCACTACCGCCAGCCCCGGCGTGATGTGTTTTTCGGTCTTCAGCTTCGCCACGCGCCGCGCGATGTCGGCACGCAACTTTTCCGCGAATGCCTTTCCATCAATAATTTTCGTCTGGGTCATATGGACATCTTTGGAATGCCGCTGGTGGTGGAATATTCAAAATGCAGCGCCTCGTTCGGGTGGACGAGCGGGTAGGCGGCGCGCATCGCCATCGCCGCTTCCGAAAAGCCGCAGAGGATGAGTTTCAGCTTGCCGGGATAGGCGGCGATGTCGCCGATGGCGAAGATGCCGGGGCTGTTGGTTTCGCAGGTGGCCGGGTTCACCGCGACATGGTTCTGCGTGAGGTTCAGCCCCCACCCGGCGATCGGCCCAAGTTCCATGGCAAGCCCGAAGAACGGCAGCAGCGCGTCGGCGGCGAGCGCCCGTTCCTCGCCCTCCAGCGTCGCGGCGACAACCGAGGAAAGCTGTCCGTTTTTGCCTTCGAGGCGTGCCAACTGGTAAGGAATCACCAATTCGATTTTGCCGCTGTCGGCCAACGCCTTCAAACGAGCGGCGCTTTCGGGCGCACAGCGGAATTTGTCGCGGCGGTGGACGACATAGATTTTCTTCGCCAGTTCGGAAAGCGAAATCGCCCAGTCGACCGCCGAGTCGCCGCCGCCGGCGATGACAACGCTTTTGCCGTGGAAGTCCTCGCGCCTGCCGACCAGGTAAAACACGCTCTTGCCTTCGTACTGCTCCAGTCCGGCGAGCGGCGGGCGGTTGGGGCCGAAGGCGCCGCAGCCGGCGGCGATGATGATGGCTTTGCAGGTGATGCTGGTTCCGGCGGAGGTGGTCAAAGTGAATCCTGTACTTTGTGCCCTGTGCCCTGCGCCTTGTAATTCATTTTCTTCACACGGCACGGGGCGCGAATCACAAGGAACTATTTTTTCCACCTTCTGTCCCAGATGATACACCGGCTTAAACGGCGCCGCCTGTTCCTTCAGCTTTTCGATGAGTGCGGCGGCGAGGATGGAAGGATGGCCGGGGATGTCGTAAATCGGCTTTTCCGGGTAGAGCGCGGCGCACTGGCCGCCGACCAGATCCAGCGCGTCGACGACATGGGCGCGCATTTTCAGCATCCCGGCCTCGAACACGGCGAAAAGCCCGACCGGCCCGGCGCCGATAATCACGATATCCGTCTCAATGGCGCCCATGCCTTCTCCGTTATTGCTCCGCTACGCTCATAATGACGTTTCTAACGAAAAACTAATGAAAAAGTAAGGTTTTTTTGCTACAATAATGTGATTCGAGTCTACGAGTCGCGAGTCGCGTGAATTTTTCGCGACTCGAGCCACGAGGTATATATGTCTTACGCTGTTATCTGCGCCTATGCGCGCTCGCCGTTTACACTCGCCAACAAGGGCGAACTGGCCAAAACCCGCCCGGACGACCTGCTGGCGCAGGTCATCAAGGGGCTGCTGGCCAGGGCGCCGATCAAGGCCGATGACATTGAAGACCTGCTGGCCGGGTGCGCCTTTCCGGAAGGCGAGCAGGGACTCAATATCGCGCGGCTGGCGGGGTTTGTCGCCGGGCTGCCGCTCACGGTAGCGGGGGCGACGGTCAACCGCTTCTGCGGCTCCTCGATGGAGAGCATTCACATGGCAACCGGCAAAATCGCCTGCGGCGCCGGGGAACTGTTCATCGCGGCGGGGGTGGAATCCATGTCGCGCATCCCGATGGGCGGGTTCAACGTGTCGCCCAACCCGAATCTCTATGAATCCATGCCGGCGGCCTATATGTCGATGGGCATGACGGCGGAGAATTTATGCGCCAAATTTCCGATTCCGCGTGAACGCCAGGAGGAATTCACGCTCTCAAGCCACCAGAAAGCGGCCAAGGCCGATTTGTCGCGGGAGATTATTCCTATTACCGTCAGGGGCGGCAGCGTCACCAGGGACGGCTGCATCCGGCCGGATACGAGCCTGGAAAAAATGGCGGCGCTGGCACCGGCCTTCGACGAAAAAGGCATGGTGACGGCGGCGACCTCCTCGCCGGTGACCGACGGCGCGGCGGCGGTGATTGTGGCCAGCGAAGCATATGCCGACAAAAATACATTGCCCAAGCTGGCGCGCATCAAAAGTTTCGCGGTGGCCGGCATTGCGCCGGAGATCATGGGCTTAGGCCCGGTCGAGGCCAGCCGCAAGGCGCTGAGGCGCGCCGGCCTTGCGCTTAAGGACATGGATATTATCGAGCTTAACGAGGCGTTTGCCGTGCAGGCGCTGGCGGTCATTAAAGAACTCGGCATGGATACGTCCAAACTCAACCTTGAAGGCGGGGCGCTGGCGCTGGGGCATCCGCTCGGCGCGTCGGGCGCGAGGATTACCGGCAAGGCGGCGCAGCTTTTGCACCAGCGCGGCGGAAAATATGCGCTGGCCACCATGTGCATCGGCGGCGGGCAGGGCATTGCCACCGTGCTGGAGAGGATTTGAATCCTGTGCGAGGCGTTAGCCGGGGGCGGTCAATTCCTCAGCGGCTTCCCGGTTTCCAGCATATGCTCGATACGGGCGAGGGTGCCTCTGGTCTTGACCAGTTCCATGAACGCCTCATGCTCAAGGGCGAGCACCTGCTGTTCGGTCAGCGCATCGGCCATGTCGGTGTCGCCGCCGGAGAGCACGCGCGCCAGCGCCTTGCTCACCACCACGTCATGCGGCGTCGCTTTTCCTGCCTTGGCAAAACCATCAACCGCTATCGAGAGCGCGACGCGCGCCGTTCCGCCCGGCAAATGTAACGCCGCCGGAGTCGGCGGCGTATAGTTTTTCGCCATCTCGAGGCAGCGCGCCTTGGCGTCGGCCAGCACGCGCGTGCGGTTCATGGTGATGCGGTCGTCTTCGCGCAGGATTTTCATGTCGCGCGCCTGTTCGGCGCTGCCTGCGACTTTGGCCATGGCGATCTGCTCGAACACCTTGCTGATGGCCGGCATCGCGCCGCCGGTCGCCATCAGGCTGCCGATCATGCCGCCCTTTACTTCCTTCTGGCCGAGAGTACGCACGAGCATTTCCTTGCAGCCGCCCCACGCCGGAATCAGCCCGACGCCGACTTCCACCAGCCCGGGATAAGACTCGATGTGCGCCGCCACGGCATTGCTGTGCAGCACCATCTCGCAGCCGCCGCCCAGCGCCATGCCGGACAACGACGCCACCACCGGGAACGGCGCGTATTTAAGCGCCATCGTTGCCGCCTGCCCGCGCGTGATCATCTCGCTGATGTCCTTCCACGCCGCCAGGTTGGCGGCCATCAGCATAAGGCCCAAGTTGGCGCCGACCGAAAAATTATCGCCGTCACTGCCGAGCACCAGCCCCTTGAAATCTTTCTTCACCAGCGCGACGGCATTTTCGATCATGCCAAGAATATCGAGATCGATGGAGTTCATCTTCGAGGTGAATTCCAGGCCGGCGACGCCGTCGCCCAAATCCCACAGCGAGGCGGAAGCGTTTTTCTGCACGGGCTTCCTGCCGAGCTTGATGTCCGCCAGCATCAGCGAGCCTTTAGGCGGAATGAGTGGCTGGTAAGCGCCGCCTACGGTAATGGCCGACCGCTGACCGTTTTCCATTTTATACAGCGTCTTGCCCCTGGCTTTCTCCAGAATCGGCGGCAACGGAATTTTTTCCGCCGCCAGTTTCTCCGTGAACCAATCAACGCCCAGTTTATCCATCATCTCGAACGGGCCGAATTTCCATGCGTAGCCGGTCTTCATCGCCGCGTCGACATCCGCGATGCTGTCGGAAATTTCGGGAATCAGCATGGCGGCGTAATGCAGCGTGCCGGAAAGCACCGCCCAGGCATATTGACCGCCAATATCCGGCGACTCGACGACGGCGCGCAACCCCTGTTTTCCCGCCGCAACGCTGGCGAGTTCCACCTTCTTCGGCTGCGCGTAATACTCGCCGGTCTTGAGGTCGATCACCTTTTTGATTTTTTTCTCGCCGTCTTTTTCGAGCTTGTAAAACCCGCCCTTGCCTTTTCTGCCGGTGTAGCCATCGGCAATCATCTTGGTCACCAGCGGCGGCTCCTGATAGATTTTTACAAACGGATCGTCCTTCGGCAGCGTGTGCAGCATTTCGCGGGCGATAAGCGGCATCAGGTCGATGCCGATTAAATCGAACAGCCCGAACACGCCGGTCTTCGGGATGCCGACCGGCTTGCCCATCACCGCGTCCGCCGCTTCGACGGGAATCCCCAGCCGCACGGCTTCGAGCAGCCCCAGCATCATCCAGAACACGCCGATGCGGTTGGCGATGAAGCCCGGCGTATCCTTGCACTCGACCACGCCCTTGCCCAGCGTCACGTCGGCGAAGGCGCGGATGGCGTCGAACGCCTCGGCGCGCGTGTCCTTGCCCTTCACCACTTCAAGCAGCCGCATGAAGCGCGGCGGGTTGAAGAAATGGGTGATCATGAAATCCCCGGCGAACCCGGCGGGCAGGCCGTTCATGAGTTCGTGAATCGGCAGCGTCGAGGTGTTGGACGACACGATGGAGCCAATCTTCCGCGCCGCGTCGATTTTCTTATAGACGTCCTGCTTGACTTCGAGCTTCTCCAGCACCGCCTCGATAATCCAGTCGCAGTCCTTGAGCTTGCCCAGATCATCTTCCAGGTTGCCGCAGGTGACGCGCCTGGCATTTTTTTTATGGGTGAATCCCGAGGCGGGCTTGGCCTCCAGCTGCCGTTCGATAGCTTTTTCGGTGAGGAAATTGCGATTTTTCTCGCCGGGTTTGACAATATCCAGCAGCAGCACCTCAAGCCCGGCATTGGCGGCGTGCGCCGCGATGCCGCTACCCATGACGCCCGAACCCAGCACGGCGATTTTTTTGATGTCAGCCATAAGATGCCCTTGAGTTGTTCACATTGAAATAAGGGCAAATACTATCAAAAGTCTATTGGTGAATGGTTAAGCATCTACCTTTCGCACCTGTTCCATCCAGGCGCGATAGAATTCCGCTTCATCCGCCGTCATATCCGGCGGCGGCGTTTCCTCCGGCGAATCCGGCGGCGCCGCCCTTTCAGAGGAAGAGGATTCCTTCGATTCTTCCGACTCGACCGGCGCGATGCGCGCCATCAGCCGCTGGCCTTTTTTGATGACGAAGGATTCGCCGCCGTAGCATACGCGGTGCAGCAGTTCCGAAAAGGAGCGGGAGGCCTCGGTGGCCGTTAGCGTCTGATCTCCAGTCACCATGATTTTGTCTCTACGATTATCTCTACGATTATCTCTACGAATATGAAAATCAGATTTTCCTGTTAAACCTCTTGCATCAACTAATTATTAATTATTTATCAGATATTTGAATATTTGCAACCCTAAAATGGGGAGGCCGCGATGCGCTGCGAAAGGGTACAGGCCGCTCCACGCCCTCGCCGCCGCAGGGGCAGGATCTCGCCGCTGCCGTTTACAACAATGCAATGACGATGATACTCATCGGTTATGCAGGGGGTCTCGCCTTGTCTTCTTCATCCCACTGCTGAATTTTGAGCAGGGCGTCATGCGCCACGGGCGCCGCCACCTCGCCGCCGCCGCCGCCATGCTCAATAACCACCGCGCAGGCATATTTCGGGGCATCCACCGGCGCAAAGCCGATGAACAGCGCGTGATGCCGGTATTCCCACGGCAGCAGATTCTGGTTCATGCCGTGCTGTATCAGCTTTCGCACCTGCGCCGTGCCGGTTTTCCCGGCCATGGCGAACTGCGGCTCGGTGATGCGCTTGCTGTAGGCGGTGCCGCCCGGATCATTGACGACGGACGCCATCGCCTCGCGCGTCAGGTCGAGCCATTCGCTTTTCACCGGCAGCGGATCGAAGGATGGACTTTCCTCGCCCGGGGGCACGGACAATCGCGGTTCTACGGCGACTCCGCCGGCAAGGCGCGCCGCCATGACGGCAAGCTGCAGCGGCGTTGAGAGCACATAGCCCTGACCAATGGCGCAGTTGATGGTGTCGCCGCCGCTCCAGCGCTGCTTGTAGCGCGCCAGCTTCCAGGCGGGATCGGGGATGATGCCGGGTTTCTCTCCGGTCAACCCAAGATTATGCAACGCGCCGAGGCCGAACCGCCGCGCCATGGCGACGTAAGGATCAATGCCGAGGCGGCTGGCCACCGTGTAGAAAAACACGTCGCAGGATTGCTGCACCGCTTTGTGATAATCAACCGTACCGTGGCCGCCCTGCTTCCAACAGTCAAACTTGTGATCGCCGAGGTAAAACTGGCCGGGGCAGAAGATGGTGGTTTCCGGCGTGATGACACCGGCCTCCAGCGCCGCCAGGCCTACCATCATCTTGAAGGTCGACCCGGGCGGATACTGGCCGGAAATCGCCTTGTTGAGCAGCGGGTCTTTTTTGTTTCCGCTCAAAGTTTTCCAGTAATCGGTGGTGATGCCGGTACTGAAAATATCGGGATCGAACCCCGGCATGGCCACCAGCGCCAGCACATTGCCGGTATCCACCTCCATTACCACCACCGAAGCGCTTTCGTCCTTAACCAGATCGGCGGCGTAAGTCTGCAAGCGGCTGTCCACCGTCAGACGGACGTTCTCGCCGGGCACGCTGTTTTTCTCGCTGACTTCGCGCACCGGCACGCCGTGGACATTGACTTCGAGGCTGCGGATGCCCGGCGTGCCGCGCAGTCGCTCTTCCAGCATTTTCTCGGCGCCGTTCTTCCCAATCTTGAAATCGGGCAGGCGCAACAGCGGCTCGTCGTCAGCCGACAGATCACCTTCCGACACCGTACCGACATAGCCGATCAGATGCGCCGCTTCATCAGCGAACGGGTAATGCCGTATCTGGCCGATGTCAATGGCGACGCCCGGCAGTTCAATCAAATGCAGCTCGATGAGCGAGAGTTCCTCCCAGCTTAAATATTCCTTCAGCAGCTCGGGCATCGACGCCGAAGATACGCGGGTGTTCCGTAGCTGCTTGAGTTTTTTTTCTCCCAGCGGCACCAGCGCCTGCAATTTTTCGACGGTGGCGCGGAACGCCGCCTGTGTCAACGCACTGTAATCGAGGAACAACCGGTAGTTTTTCCGGTTGGCCGCCATGGCGACGTTGCGGCGATCCAGGATAAGGCCGCGGTCGGGGGCGACCAATTGCAGCTTGATGCGGTTGTTTTCCGACAAGGTGGCATATTCACCGGCCTTCATGAACTGCAAATAATAAAGCCGGTCAAGCAGCGCCAGGAACGCCGCCGCCTGCAGCCCGCAGAAAATCACGGCGCGGCGCGTGAAGATGCGTTGCTTTTCGTTTTCTTTGGGCATGACAGATATTCAGGTATCAGGTATCGGGTATCAGTAAAATAAAATTCCGATGCCCTTCCGATGCCCGATACCCGTCACCCGCCATGCAGCACTTGCCAGCGGCGCGCCTGCATATGATCCTGAAGCCGGTCGAATCCCTGATGCAACAGCGGGTAGCAGCAGACGGTCAACAGCCATTGGAAAAAAGCCGGCGCCGGCGGCATCACCAGGCCGTAATAAAAGGACAGCATCGCCCAGTACAGCAGGCTGACCACGCCCAGCAGGCCGGCGAAATAGCCCCATTTGATGACGAAGCCTTCTTTGTGGATGTATTTGCGCTGGGTGCGCACCAAGCCCAAAAACAGCATATAGAGCAGCGACGACATGCCAAGCCCGGCGCCGATTACCGCATCCGTCACCAGTCCGAGCGTGAAAACCAGCCAGTACGGCATTTCCCTGGCGCGCAGCATACCCCAGTAAAAAACCGGCATCAGCGGCAGCACCGGCATGATGTGCCCGAGGCCGGGCAGATGCTTGGACACCAGCACCAGAAGCGTCAGGGCGACGGTGATGATGCCGGGAAAGATGGCCCAAAACCACAGCTCCGCCCTGCCGGCGGCGGGAACTATAATCCTCCCCCCCCTTGAGGGAGAGGGGCGGAGAAGGTGTTTCGGCCGGCCGTTGACGGTTGGCCGGCGCCGCCGGAGCGAGGCCCCCTGCCCCATCCCTCGAAGGGAGGAGGAAAGGAAGGATCCGGCGCTCTGCCTGTCGTTCTCAAAACGCGTAATCGATGACGCTGACATATTCGACCCGCGACGGGTCGACGAAGGGCTGAACGCTCACTGCCTCCTTGTCAACGCTGGTGACGATGCCCACCGGTATGCCTTTGGGAAACACGCCGCCGTCGCCCGAGGTGACAATGCGATCGCCGACGCTGATCCTGCTGTCGCCCGATAAATAGGAGAGACTCGGCAGAGCGCTGTTATTGCCGGCGAGGATGCTTTTTTCGTTCGCGCGTTCGGCGATAACGGGAATGCGCGAGTTAATATCGGTAAGCAGCAATACGCGGGCGCTGCTTGCCCCGACATCGACGATGCGCCCAACCAGGCCGTTTTCGTTGATGACCGCCTGATCCTTCCTGATGCCGCCCGCGCTGCCGCCGTCGATCAGCGCCGAATGCACATATGGCCCGCCCAGGTCGGATACCACGCGTGCCGTCACGTAATGGTTTTTTTCGGCCGGAAGCACATTGAGCAGGGCGCGTAACGAGCGGTTTTCATCTTCCATGTCGCGCGCCGCCGCCTGCCAGCGCAGCAACTGGATATTCCGGTTCCTAAGCAGGGTATTTTCAGCGCGCAGGCGCGACATGTCCGTCACCCAGGCGCCGGCGTCATGCAGCGCATCGAGCGGCCGCGCCACCGTCTCCAGCACCGGCGCCATGACATCGGTAATGCCGCCGCGCAGTTTCTCTACTCCCGGGTTGCGCGTCTTGCTCATCACCATCAGCGCCAGCGCCGAGACGGCCATGAGCAGCAGGCCGGCACGGTGAAACCAGGCTTTTCCCGGCAATGGAAAATAGGTGGGGCGCGATTTCTTAACAACCATGGCGCAATGTCCTAAACTGGCATCATGATATTTATATGACTTTTTGTTGCCGGCGCCGCAACCAAAAAATCCCCGGGCGCGGGAAAAATATCCCGCACCTGCGCCATTGTATGCCCCATTTGATTAAAATTGCGTAAACCTGCCTTGAAATAGGGCGTTATGCTGATGAAAGGGGCGGGATAGCGTACCTTGACCGGCTGGCGCGGTTTTCGGACAGGGCGATTGCCGACACCTGGCGGCCATAGGCGCTCTCACTGCGCAAAGTCGCCCGCCGGTAACTGAAAAACGCGTTTTCCTGCAAACAGGTATCGTCCGCAAGCACATTGATCGGCGCGATGCCTGCTTCTTTCAGCCGGCCCCCGGCGTAGGCCTTGAGGTCGAACAGGAAATGGCCGTCGCGCGCGCCGTGGACGAAATACATGCGGTTACGCTCATCTTCCATAAGAAACCTGTCGCGGAAGAGGCTATCCACCTCATATGACCCCTGCGCGATGCCGGGGCCGATTGCCGCGACAATGGCAGACCGCGCCGCGCCCAACTGCAACATGGCGTCAACGGCCGCCTCGATGACGCCGCCGCTGGCGCCTTTCCATCCGGCATGGGCGGCGGCGATGACTTTATGCCCGGCATCGGCGAATAAAATAGGCAGGCAATCGGCGGTCAGGATGCCAAGAATGACGCCGGGGGTTTTGGTCGCCAGCGCGTCGGCTTCGGGCGCGTTCTCCCGGCGCCACGGCTCAGTGACAATGACGGCTCTGGCGCCGTGCACCTGAAAAGCGGTAAGCAGCCGGTCACCGGTTTCCCCGAACGTCTTGGCCACGCGCGCGCGGTTCTCCGCCACTTTTTTCTGATTATCGCCGGAGCCATAGCCGCAGTTGAGCGAGGCGTAGATTCCCTCGCTGACGCCGCCATTGCGGGTGAAAAACCCGTGCCGGATACCGGGCAGCGCCAGCGGCGGGGCGGTGAGGGCTAAAAGCCCTCCGGCTTCGGATGGTTGGGGTGCGCGATGCATAACGCCTTGAACAGTTCGCCCATATGCTGTGGCGATGTTAGCCGCGCCAGCGCCGAAATCATAGCGGATTTGTCGGCGGATTCCACCTTTTCGCAGAGTTTTTCCAGGCGTATTGCTGCGCCGAGGCTTTGAAGAAACGCGCCCTGCGCCACCGGCCCATAGCCCGCCGCGCCTTCTTCCGCCGCCGCCTGTTTCAGCGCATGGAAATCGACATGGGCGGTGAGGTCGGCGGAGCCGGGGTCTTTCAGCGGGTCGTGATGCTGATGGCCGCGTACCGCCTGCAGGGTTTCCTGGCTGTTTTTAGGCGGCCCATTATAGCCGTAATCAATAATCAGCGCCGCCCCGCCATAGTCCAGCATTCGCCGCGCGATGGAAGCCGTCCATTCCTTGCCGCTCTCGCAGCGTTCCACCATTCTTCCGGCGGCGGCGGGAATGGTAAAATGCAACTGCCCGTCCATGCCTACCATCACGAGCCGCTCATGCCAGCCATCCGCCAGATGCACATACTGGCGCACCGGCAGCGCGTCGAAG
>JAGWIM010000154.1 GCA_028873525.1 Pseudomonadota bacterium | reverse complement strand
AGAAGGACGGGGAAAAATAATTTTTTCCTGACAACCGCCGGGATGTGGTTGAATTTCACAAAACTGTCATAAAACTGGCCGGGGAAACATGCTATCCTGATAGTGGAGAATTGTGCGCCTGAGACAGGATGGAAACGTGACAAACGGCAACGGACATAACGGCGGGAACGGCAACGGGCAGACCCGCGTCTGGGGCAATATCGGCAAAGAATTATCCGGCTTTGGCATCGCCGAGGCGGCGTCGGAGTGCACGTGGCTCGGGCTGGTCGCCGTCGAGGATACGCTGATTCCAAAAAACCTGATGAAGAGCGTTTCCCGTGTTGTCGGCAAGGTGATTGTCGAACCTTATTTTCTCAATATCATCGAGAAGAATTATGAAAAAATATGCAAGCTGGATGAATGCAAGCCGGACATGACCAAGTCGCGGCAGGAGCGCGCGGAAATCCTTGCGGAAGCGCTTATCAAATACGTACCGGCGATTGCGGCGGCGTGGGAGGTGAAATTGCTTGTCCGCCGCCATATGAATGAAAAAATGGGCGTTCCGCACGACGCGGTGAGAAGAGGCCCCGCGGTTAACGCGCCGATATGGAAAAAGGCCGCTGCATGGGTGCCCTACGGCAGTTGGTCGCCGCAGGAAAGAATGATCTTTCTTGCAGATGAGGGGCTGCATATGGGATCGCTCTATGTGCTCAACAACCAGTTGGCGCCGCAGACCGACGACATGATTCGCTCCACCGGCGGCATGATCCAGAATATGTTCGGATTCTCCCATAGAAAAGCGCATGAGCTGGCCACCGCCGCCTGGGTGTGGGCGGTGCCCAACGGCATCGGCGCTCTTGGCGGCGCGCTGGCCATTACCGCGAAGCACCGGAATAACTGGCCCAAGGGAGTGATTGGCCGGTTCCTCGGCAGAAAGAACAGCGAACATCCGACGCCGCCTTCGCTGTAATATCTTTTCTCATTTAGTCTCTTCATAGATTCATACCAGTCATGCGCCTGCTCATGCTCGACACCCGCCGCGGGAGCGAGGACGGATTTGTCGTGCGCCGTTTTTACAAAGATTGCACCTACGACGTAGCCGATTCGCTGGCGCAGGCGTTCATCCGCGCCGGATGGGCAATCAAATTACGCGAACCGTCTCCGCCTTCGCGGGGATAGGCTCCGTGCACAATATCTTAACAACAATCCCGTACAGCGCTTTCCCCCTTCGCCAAGGCTTCGGCGGACAGGTTGGCGCTCACAGGATTTGAACAAAGGAACATCCCATGTACATACCGCGTGATCTGTTTTTGATGCGTGACCCGTTTCTGATGCGCGACCCGTTACAGGTGACCCGCAACCGCCTGCTCGCCCGCATTACCGCCCCGGCCGTTGAGCCGGTGACGCTGACCGAAGCCAAAACCTACCTGCGCGTCGACGACACCAATTCCGACAGCCTGATTACCGATCTTATCGTCGCGGCGCGCATGATTGCCGAAAGCTGGCTCAGAAAATCGCTCATCAACCAGTCGTGGCAACTGGCATATGATTACGGCATCCCGGACTGCATCTGGCTGCCGATGGGGCCGGTGAATTCCATCACCGGCGTCGTGCTGATCAACCGCGACGGCAGCACCGTTACGCTCGCCTCATCGAGTTACTGG
>JAGWIM010000082.1 GCA_028873525.1 Pseudomonadota bacterium | reverse complement strand
GGATTTATTCCCGCTGAACGGCAATGCCGACTACCTGTATGAGGGCGGAAATTATTCCTTCCTGCAACTGCCCGAGTCCTCCGGCATGCGCATCGGCATAGACCCGCAGCTCCAGCACGACCTTGACCTGCCACCCTATATCTGACGCGGCGGAAACTGCGCAGGAAAAATTCAACAGAAGAGCGGTTTCGACGGCTGCCGGGAGGTCGTGGAAAGTTTGGAGGATTTTTCTGGCGGTTCTTCGGGGTCTTTTGGATTTATGGAACCGGGCGTTATCGAGGATAGCCGTTGCTGACGGCCTGTTTACAGATGTTTTTGGTTGTTACGTTGTGCTCGATATAGGCTACGATTCCGATCCGTTTCGTGACGTCTGCGCTCACAAAATAACACGCCGGTGATCCCCGGCAGAAAAAGTCGCAAGGTCAAATCGAGTACGACAAAGCGATCTACAAGCTGCGTAAACGTATCGAGCAGTTCTTCGGTAAACTCAAGGAAAACAAGCGTCTGGCGATGCGATACGAAAAGTCCGACGCCGTGTTCCTCGCCTGCATCGCCCTCGGCATCATCATGAGGCTAATTTATGAACAGTGCCTAATAGATGATTAGTCGGCATGAGCCTCATAATAATCCCTCACCAACTCATTGAGCAGCCGCACGCCCCAGGCGGTCGCGCCCTTGGGGGCGATGTCGGAGCCTTTTTTGTCCCAAGCGACGCCGGCGATGTCGAGATGCGCCCACGGGGTTTTGTTCACGAAACGTTGCAGAAATTGCGCGGCGGTGATGCTTCCCGCCTCGCGGTCCTTACCGATATTTTGCATATCGGCGATGTCGGAGTTGATCTGCTTGTCGTAAACGTCGTCCAGTGGCAACCGCCACACTTTCTCACCTATTTTCCTGCCCGTTTCGAACAGCTGATCGGAGAGCTTGTCGTCATTCGAGAACAGTCCGGCGCGCGATGTGCCGAGCGCGACGACGATGGCGCCGGTCAGCGTGGCGAGGTCGACAATGAATTTCGGCTTGAACCGATCCTGCGTGTACCACAGCGCGTCGGCCAGCACGAGGCGGCCTTCGGCATCGGTGTTCAGCACTTCAATCGTCTGGCCGGACATGGAGGTCACCACGTCACTCGGGCGCTGCGCGTTGCCGCCCGGCATGTTTTCAACCAGCCCGGCGACGCCCACCGCATTGACCCGCGCTTTCCGCCCAGCCAACGCCTTCATCAGGCCGATGACGACGCCCGCGCCGCCCATGTCGTATTTCATATCTTCCATGCCGTTAGCCGGTTTGATGGAAATACCGCCGGTGTCGAATGTCACGCCCTTGCCGACGAAGGCGACCGGCGGCGTTTTGGCGGATTTGCTGAGGCCGTTCCAGCGCATGACGACCAGTTGCGATTCTTTCGCCGATCCCTGTCCAACGCCAAGCAATGCGTTCATGCCGATCTTCTTCATGGCGGCTTCGTCGAGCACCTGCACGTCAACGCCGAGTTTTTTGAGTTCCATACACTGGGTAGCGAGACTTTCCGGATAGATGACGTTGGGCGGCTCGGTGACGAGATCGCGCGTTAAGGATACGCCGTCAGCCAGCCGATCAAGCTCGGCGAAAGGCTTTTCCGCATGGGAGGGGTGGTCGAGCGCGACGGCGAATGAAGTAAGCGTTGGCTTTTCGTCGTCAGGCGTTTTGGTGTGGTATTTATCGAAGCGGTAGCTCTTCAGCCGCACGCCATGCGCGATGTACGCCGCCGCATCCATCGGCCGCACTTTCGTGCCCTTGAGGTTTTCAAGCACGAACACCGCCGAATGGGCGCCGAGGTAATTGAGTTGCGGCACCAGCGCGCCGCCGATTTTTTCCAGCGCCTGCCGGTCGAGCGTTTTTGCCTCGCCGACGCCAGCCAGTACAACGCGGTCAGCCTTCACGCTGGCGGGAGCGGCGATGCTAACATGCTGGCCGTGCTTGCCTGAAAACCGTCCCGATCCGAGCGCCCGCGTCAGCGCCCCGCCCGCCTGTTTGTCGAAGCCCCGTGCCAGTGGGGTAAGCTTCTTATCCTCTCCGACCGGGAAAATAACGGCGGAAGTGTGCTTGGCTGCGTTGGCAAGGTCGGTAAAATGTATCTTCATAGTGATTTCCTTATTAGGTAATGGTCATTGGACGACCAGATTACTAGATGACTAGATGATTAAAAAGAGCTACTCCAATCATCAAGTCATCTGGATTATCCGGTCATCGTTCTTATGTACCGTTACAGCAATTACATCGCCCGGCATCTCGTCCATTCGATGCTGTTGATTACGTTCAGCCTTACCAGCATCGTTTGGCTGACGCAAGCCTTGCGCTTCATTGATTTCATCGTCAACCAAGGTGTGTCGATTTCCGTCTTCTTACGGTTGACGCTGCTGCTTATTCCGTCGTTGCTGCTGATGATATTGCCGCCGGCGCTGTTTTGCTCAGTGCTGTTTGTGTACAACAAGCTCAAGATCGAAAGCGAATTGGTGGTGATGCAGGCGGCTGGTCTGTCCAAGTGGCGGCTGGCGTGGCCGGCGCTGCAGGTGGCCATCGGCGTGACGCTGATTGCTTACTCTGTTGCGCTGTACCTGCTGCCGGTCAGCTACGGACGATTTCGTGACATGCAGAATTTCTTGCGCAACAATTACGTGTCGATATTGTTGCAGGATGGCGTGTTTTCCAACCCGGTGGACGGGCTGACCATTTTTATCCGCGAACGCGACAAGGACGGCACGCTGCACGGCATTCTGGTGCATGACAATCGCAACCCACAGGCACCGGTGACCATGATGGCCGAGGAAGGCCATTTGGTCGAGACGCCGCAAGGACCGCGGTTTCTGCTGAAAAACGGTAACCGCCAGGAAATGCGTAACGGCAGTATTTCTTTTCTCTATTTCGACAGCTACACACTTGACATCAGCCTCTACGCGCAAGCCATGAAAAACCGGCCGGTCGACACGCAGGAGATGTTTCTGCCGCAACTGCTTGCCTATAATGACGACCAGACGCCTGCCGATAACCAGAAGCGCATCGCCGAAGGCCATCAGCGGATTATATGGCCGGCTTACAGTCTGATGTTGACGCTAATCGCGCTGGCGGTGTTGCTCTCCGGCCAGTTCAACCGCCGCGGCCATTGGCAGCGCGTCGCACTGGCGGTAGGTATCGGCACAGCAGTATTGTTCTGCGCCGTTGGCCTGCGAGGCATGACGGCCAGCGAACCGGCTATGGTGCCGGTAGCATATTTCAACCTGCTGCTGCCTGGCGGCGCGGCGCTCTGGGTGCTGTTGGATCGTGTGCCTAAGTGCCTCATCTAAGCTAGAGAACCGTGGCAATGCTTGAATTTTTTTCCGGATCCGCATGGGCAAGGTTCGTTGCGACCGATTTTTTGCGAGACGGCGGGTTGCCCTGCGCCCTGCCCGCCCCCCGGTAAAGAGGGTTGATCGCCGCGGTTTTCAAACATTTTGCGGTTTGGCATGGTTGACATCAGCGGCGATTCAACATGGATTTCCAGATGCGACAGCCGTGAGATCACCAACTCGCGCAATTGGTTCAAGAGTTGCTCGAACAGCGTGAAGGCCTCGTGCTTATATTCATTCAGGGGATCACGCTGGCCGTAGCCGCGCAGGTGGATGCCCTGGCGCAAATGGTCAAGCGTCAGCAGATGGTCTTTCCATAGCTGGTCGAGCGTCTGCAGCAGGATGCGCTTTTCGGCCATGCGCATCATCGGCTCGCTGTATTTGGCGACTTTGGCCGTGAAGTGCTCGGCCGCTACCTCGCCTACGCGCTTGGCTAATTCCTCGTCGGCGATGCCTTCTTCCTTCGCCCATTCCACCACCGGCAAATGCAGCCCGTACACGCGAAAGATCTCCTTCTGCAAATCTTCGGTCTGCCAGGCATCGGGGTAGGATTTTGGCGGTACGTACATCTGTACCATCTCGCGGTTGATTTCCTCGCGCATGGCGGCAATGGTTTCCGACACGTCGGTAGCCTCCATCAGCTCGACACGCTGCTCGTAAATCACCTTGCGCTGGTCGTTCATAACATCGTCGTACTTGAGCAAGTTCTTGCGGATTTCGTAGTTGCGTTGCTCGACTTTTTCCTGCGCACGCTCAATAGCGCGGGTCATCCACGGATGGAAAATCGCCTCGCCTTCCTTCATGCCGAGTTTTTGCAGCAGGCCATCGATGCGTTCGGATCCGAAGATGCGCATGAGGTCATCTTCAAGCGACAGAAAGAATTTCGACGCGCCGGGGTCGCCCTGACGGCCGGATCGGCCGCGCAACTGGTTGTCAATGCGGCGCGACTCGTGCCGCTCGGTGGCGATGACAAAACATCCGCCGGCCTTGATGACTTCTTCCTTGGCGGCGGCGACCTCGGCGCGAATACGGTTTTCCTCAGCTTGCCTCTCCACACCTTCTTCGGTTGGCGGTACCTCCTGTAAAATCCGCATATCGGGATTGCCGCCGAGCATGATATCGGTGCCGCGGCCAGCCATGTTGGTGGCAATGGTCACGCTGCCGGGGCGTCCCGCCTGCGCAATGATGTAGGCTTCCTGCTCGTGGTAGCGGGCATTCAGCACATGGTGCTTGATGCCTTCTTTCCCCAGCAGCCTGGAGAGATATTCCGATTTTTCTATGGAAACCGTGCCGACCAGCACCGGCTGGTTTCTCTTATGCGCTGTCTCGATTTCCTTGATGACGGCGCGGTATTTTTCTGCCGCCGTGCGGTAAATCTCGTCATGGTGGTCGATGCGGATGACCGGCACGTTGGTCGGTATGTCGATGACTTCAAGTTTATAAATATCGCGGAACTCGCCGGCCTCGGTCATCGCCGTGCCGGTCATGCCTGCAAGTTTCGGATACATGCGGAAATAATTCTGGAAGGTAATCGAGGCCAGCGTCTGGTTTTCATTTTGAATTTTGACGCCTTCCTTGGCCTCGAGCGCCTGGTGCAGCCCGTCGGAATAGCGGCGGCCTTCCATCATGCGACCGGTGAATTCATCAATAATGACGACCCTGTCGTCCTTGACGATGTAATCAACATCCTTGGCAAACAGCGTGTGCGCACGCAGCGCCTGGTTGACGTGATGCACCAACGCCACGTTATCAATGTCATAGAGAGAACCTGCCGAAAGCAAGCCTGTGGCCTTGAACTTCTCTTCCATGCGCCGCACGCCATCCTCGGTCAGCGCCACTGAGCGGTGTTTTTCGTCTTTTTCATAATCCTCAAGTTTCACATCCTTCACCAGCCGGTCGACCTGCGTGTAAAGCTCCGAGTTATCTTCGGTCGGGCCGGAGATGATGAGCGGTGTGCGCGCTTCGTCGATTAAAATACTGTCCACCTCGTCGACGATGGCGTAATTGAACGGTCGGTGCACCATCGCCTCGCGCACGAATTTCATGTTGTCGCGCAGATAATCGAAACCGAGTTCGTTGTTGGTGGCGTAGGTAATGTCGCATTCGTAGGCGGCTTTGCGCTCTTCATCGTCCATGCCGTGCACGATGACGCCGACGGAAAGTCCGAGGAAGCGGTGGAGTTTTCCCATCCATTCGGCATCGCGCCTGGCCAGGTAATCGTTGACGGTGACGACATGCACGCCCTTGCCGGAGAGCGCGTTCAAGTACGCCGCCAGCGTGCAGACCAGCGTTTTGCCCTCGCCGGTTTTCATCTCGGCGATCATGCCCTTGTGCAGCACCATGCCGCCGATTAATTGCACGTCGAAATGGCGCATGTTGAGCACGCGTTTGCCCGCCTCGCGCACAGTGGCAAACGCATCGACTAAAAGGCTGTCCAGCGTTTCCCCGGCGTTTAAGCGTTCGCGCAGCCATTGGGTGCGGCCTTTGAGTTCGTCATCGGTCAGCCGCTGCAATTGCGGCTCGAGCGCATTTATCTGCTGCACCTTGCCGGAGAGGGTTTTGACGAAGCGGTCGTTGGCCGAGCCGAAAAGCCGTTTGGCGAGTGATCCAATCATAGTGCCTGAGAGATAGGTGTTTCCCCACCGTAAGTCAACTTGCCCTGCTACTTAATCCGCGGAGCGGGTAAACGGCTCCGCACATCCGCAGACTAAGTGGCGGGACGAGCTTGCAAGTTGCGCCGGAATGTGCCATGAAGTCGAATTAATTGGTTCAATCCTCGCAAAAAGGCGTGTTTTACATGAAATTCCTATTTTCACTGCTTGCCCTCGCGCTGGTGCTGGCCACTGTTCCAGCACTGGCCAAAGACGCATCGGCCAAAAAATCCGTCGTGTCCGCCAAGGATTATGTTATTATCAAAGTGGGTAATGATGAAATCAAAAATTCGGAAGTGCTGGATGTCTGGAAAAGCCTGTTTCCAGGCAGCACGGCGCCGGATTTCAACAGCTTCGACGAGAATATCCGCCAGAACGTCCTGCGCGGCATGATATCCGAGCGGTTGATTTACGATCAGGCTGTCAAAGCCGGTGTCGATAAAGACCCCGAGGTCAAGAAACGCATCGCCGCCATGGCCAAGCAGGTGATCATGCAGTCCTTCATGGAGCAAAAAGCCAAAGCTCTGGTCACCGATGCCGAACTGAAGGCCGCCTATCAGGAGAAAGTCAACGCCGCCAAGGGACAGGAGGAAATCAAGGCCAAGCATATTCTGGTTGCCACCGAAGATGAGGCCAAGCAGATCGAAACACAGCTTAAAAAAGGCGCGGATTTCGACACAATTGCCAAGGAGAAGTCTACTGACAAGGGGTCGAGCGTCAAAGGCGGCGATCTAGGTTGGTTCACCAAGGATAAAATGGTGCCGGAATTCGCCGACGCTGCGTTCAGGCTGAAGACAGGCGAAATCTCCGGGCCGATCAAAACGGCCTTCGGCTGGCACATTATCAAGGTTGAAGGGCGCCGCCCGGTGCAAGTGCCCAGCTTCGATGAAATGAAGGATAGCCTGCGCGAGCAACTAGCCAATAAAGCCATGCAGGATTACGTTGAGAGTTTGCTCAAAAAGGCTAACGTCAAATATTACAGCCCCGACGGAGAAGTACAGCCGTTTTCGCTGTCGCTGGCGGGTAAGGCGGAAAAGAAGTAGTTGATAGTGGCCAGTTACGTACCATCGACTATCGATTGACCGTTAGCTACTATTATGCCAAATCCTCTCGCCTCCACTGTTTATCCCGCCCTGCCGCCTATCTCCGGCGTTCGGTTGGCCACCGCCAGTTGCGGCATCCGCTATAAAAACCGCCCGGATGTGTTGCTGACGGAACTGGCCGAAGACACCGTCGTCGCTGGCGTGTTTACCCGTTCGCTTACCGCCTCGGCACCGGTTATCGCCTGCCGCAAGGCATTGAAAAACCGGAGGGCGCGTGCGCTAATCGTCAATTCCGGCAATGCAAACGCCTTCACCGGCAGCGTCGGCGAGGCTTCGGTCAAGCGCATCGCGGGGACTTGCGCCAAAGCACTTGGTTGCCCGGTATCCGCCGTGTTCACCGCCTCCACCGGCATCATCGGCGAAAGGTTGCCGGATGAGAAAATCACTTCCATCCTACGTCAGGCTGCTGGCGCGCTCTCAGACACAGCATGGCATGATGCGGCGCGCGCTATCATGACCACCGACACCTATCCTAAAATGGCGACGCGGAAGGTGAAGATCGGTAAGACCGTTGTTATTATTAATGGCATCGCCAAGGGATCAGGCATGATCGCCCCTGATATGGCGACGATGCTAGCCTTTGTCTTCACTGATGCCAAAATCCCGGCCAGATTTTTGCAGAAAATGCTGACCGAGGCCAATGAAACCACCTTCAACTGCATCACCGTGGACGGCGACACCTCGACCAGCGATACATTGCTGTTGTTTGCTACGGGGAAGGCAAAAAATCCGGCGGGTAATTATGCTGGTTTCAAGTGCGCCCTCCGCGAGGTGCTGCACGAGTTGGCCTTGCATGTCGTGAGAGATGGCGAAGGCGCTGAAAAATTGATCACGATTAGCGTCACCGGTGCGGCGTCGGACAAGGCGGCAAAAAAAATCGGCATGAGCATCGGTAACTCGCCGCTGGTGAAGACCGCCCTCGCCGCCGGGGACGCCAACTGGGGACGCATCGTCATGGCGGTCGGCAAGGCCGGCGAAAAAGCCAACCGCGACAAGCTGGTGATAAAAATCGGCGGTGTGACGGTGGCGCAGCGTGGCGCCGCCCACCCCACCTACCGCGAATCACAAATCGAAGCCCACATGAAAGGCCGCGACATAAGAATTTCGGTGGATGTCGGTATCGGCAAAGGCAAGGCCACGGTCTATACGTGCGACCTGACGCATCGGTATATTGATATCAATGGAAGTTACCGGACGTAGTCATGAGTTTACGTCCATGAACATAAAAATGTTCAATTTTAGAGCATTTTTGATTTAATCGCACTTAGGGTTGTATTCCCCGCCGCTTGCGGCGTGAACTACTCGCGTGAGCGAGTATTTTGTGAGTACGGTAGGCAAGCACGGGGATGAAAATATGATCGGGAAGTACGTCAAAAATCAATGCGATAACTATCAGAAACTACACACAGATCACCAGTTGGCACTGTTCTAGCCGCGAACTCAATACCC
>JAGWIM010000008.1 GCA_028873525.1 Pseudomonadota bacterium | reverse complement strand
CTGACTTCGCTTTGCGACCTCCGGCTCGCGTCATAATATTTAAGCGCTTTCTCCCGTAAATCATCGCTGTAACCATAGGTCATAGAAACCTCCTATGACCTTAACCGTATCACATAAAATATATGTAGTCACTTGATTAGTTAGCTATATGTATGCCTTAAGCTATAGGATGTGCGGGGATTTTTTTGCCGATCAAATCTGAGATTTGTCTCAATCAGTATTTTGGTAAATAGCCTATGGTGAGATATTGGAAAGACTTTGTCTTCTGATTTGGGCTTTTCAGCCAGTTTACCAGCCAATTTTTCTGCTTTTGTTAGTGGCCTTTCCCGATTCTTCAATCGTTGGAAAGGAAGCACAGCACCTGTGGTGCTTTTGCAATAACCAACACCGCGTTTCCCGCTTACTTCGATTTCGAGTATGCGTTCGCCCGTTGCTTCATCGGTAACGATGGCAACGTCTCGAAATTCGAGGCGGGCGGCCTCGTCAGGCCTTAAACCGGTATTGGCCATAAAAAGGACATAATCGTGAAGCTGGTTGCACTCCCAGCTATATTGGGGCTGCTTTGGATTTTGCGCACGGTCTCGAGTAGCCGTAAATAACGTCTTATATTCTTCTGGCGAAAACCAGGCGCGATGTGATATTTTTCTCGAACCCCGGAACGGCTCAGAAATATCAGGAAGGAACGGGAGCCAGCCATTGCGATTGGCAGTTTTAAGAACATGGCGCAATGTAACAATTTCTTGGTTGATTGTCTGACGAGCCGGAGGCTTTACCTGTATTTCCGGAGATGGTTTTCCCTGGTTTTCCGCAGTCAATTTTTTCTGCTTTTCTATTGTCTTTAAATGCCTGTCGATCCGATATTCCTGTACGAGGGTAGGGGTTATTTCGCTAAGGAGCTTGTTACCAAAGAAAGGAAGCAGGTATTTATTCAGCCGGGTACTCTGTTGCTTCACATAATGAGCATTGCGCTGCCCGGCAGTCATTAAAGTAAATTCCCGAATAAACTGAGGGGCTACCTCAGCGAATGTCTTGCCATGCCGAATTTCTCCGCGTTTGTGCTTCCCTTTAAGCTCTAAGTACCAGTCCTCGGCAAAATCCTTGGCCTGAGCGATACCTTCTTCCTTGGTGCTCGTGCGGTGGTTACGGCCACCAAGATAGGTGGAGCATTGCCAATAGTTGCTGTTATTGCGCTTGTAAACGTGGAGCTTCCCGCCCATCAGTTCATGCTGTGCCATTACCCCTCCAAAACACTGTGAAAGTGTGTAAGTTGTGTGCAAGGGTATTTAAGGCTATTTTTAATGTCAACTTCAAAGTATAAAAGCGTTACAATTTCAAGTATTATCAATTACTTGAAATTGGTGGCTCGGGAGGGATTTGAACCCCCGACCAAGGGATTATGATTCCCCTGCTCTACCGCTGAGCTACCGAGCCATTCAATATCCAGTGAAACGCAATCCCCGTAAGGCAATAGGCATCAGGGATAAGGCGCAAAAAAGCAAGAAAAAAAACGCGCCGGCGGTACACCGGCGCGCTTTTCCTTAAAAGGCAACGTACAGATTAGTTCTGCGTACCGGGAGCCGGGGCGTCCGTGGCCGGAGCGGCAGGAGCATCGGTGCCGGCCGGAGCGGCGGCGGCGGGAGCGGCGGCATTGCTGCCGGCAGCGGCAGTATCATCGGCGAAAGCCGGGGCGGCAACAGCGAGGCCGAGAGCGGCCAGCAGGGCAAGAGTCTTGGTCATGGTCTGGTTTCCTTATGTGAAAGGTTGATTAAAATCCCCGACGGGGAGTGCCAATATTTAAGCACTCCCGTGCGGCAAATGCTATGCAAATATCATTACATTTTTGTAATGTTGACCAGCGTCAGACGCCGTGCAATCTCCGCCGCCAGTTTGTGCGGAATATCCTCCGGCGGATAGGGCGCCGCCGCCGTGCCCCATACCGGCTGCGGCCAGGCGGCGTCGTGGATGAAGCGGGCGATGACGTGGATATGCAACTGCGGCACGATATTGCCGAGCGCCGCGACGTTCATTTTATGCGCGCCGGTGATTGCGGCCAGTTGCTGCGCGGCATGGCGGACTTCCTCCATGACTCCGGCATAGTCCGCCGCGCCGAGATCAAACAGCTCGCGCGCGCCCTCGCGCCTCGGCGCCAGCACCAGCCAGGGAAAATGGCGGTTGTTCATCAGCAGCACGCGGCAAACGGGCAGGTCGCCGAGGCGGATGGTATCGGCGGCCAGTTGGGGGTACAGGGTGAATGTCATGCAGCAATCCTGCGGCGAGCGTAGCGAGAGCGCAGGATCTCGTCAATGGGTACCCTGCCGTGCCTTTGGATCGCGCGGGATCAGGAAAACACTCTTTTGAAAATCGTATCGACGTGTTTGGTATGGTGCTTCACGTCAAACAGCGCTGTGAGCGCGGCAGGTTTAATGCGTTCGGTAATCGCCGGGTCGGCGGAAAGCCCGGTCAGGAAATCCTTGCCCCGCTCCCACGTTTTCATGGCGTGTTTCTGCACCAGCCTGTAGGCCTCCTCGCGGCTCATGCCGGCCTGCGTCAGCGCCAGCAATACCCGCTGCGAAAATACCAGCCCGCCCAGCGCGTCGAGATTTTCCTTCATGCGCTCCGGATAAACCACCAGCTTATCGACAATGCCGGTCAGCCGGTGCAACGCAAAATCGAGCGTCACCGTGGCATCCGGGCCAATCATGCGCTCGACGCCCGAGTGCGAAATATCGCGCTCGTGCCATAGCGCTATATTCTCCAGCGCCGGGGTGACATAGCCGCGCACCAGCCGCGCCAGCCCGGTTACATTCTCCGATAGCACCGGGTTGCGCTTGTGCGGCATCGCCGAGCTGCCCTTCTGGCCGGGCGAAAAATATTCCTCGACCTCGCGCACCTCGCTGCGCTGCAGATGGCGGATTTCCACGGCGAGGCGCTCGCACGAACCGGCGACGACGCCGAGCGTGGCGAAAAACATGGCGTGGCGGTCGCGCGGGATAATCTGGGTGGACACCGGCTCCGGCGTCAGCCCCATTTTTTCTGCGACGTGTTTTTCCACGAACGGATCGATATTGGCGAACGTGCCGACCGCGCCGGAGATGGCGCAGGTGGCGATTTCCTTGCGAGCGGCTTTCAGCCTGTCTTTGGCGCGTGCGAATTCGGCATGGAACCCGGCCAGTTTCACGCCAAACGTCGTCGGTTCGGCATGGATGCCGTGGCTGCGGCCGACGCAGGCGGTGCGCTTGTGCTCGATAGCGCGGCGTCTGAGCGCCGCAAGCAGCGCATCCACATCATCCAGTAGAATATCGGCGGCGCGGGAAAGCTGCACCGAAAGGCAGGTGTCGAGCACGTCGGAACTTGTCATGCCCTGGTGCAGAAACCGTGCTTCCGGGCCGACATGCTCGGCGACGGAGGTCAAAAATGCGATGACGTCATGCTTGGTGCTTTTTTCGATTTCGTTAATGCGCGCCACATCGAATCCACCTTTTTTCCAGATGATTTTGGCGGATTTTTCAGGAATTACTTTAAGCTTGGCCAGCGCGTCGCAGGCGGACGCCTCGATCTCGAACCATATCCGGTACCGCGTTTCGTCGGACCAGAGGCTTGCCATTTCGGGACGGGAATATCTTGGTATCATGGACGCCCAGCCTAGTATGCCACGGGCAGCGGGTCAAGCACGCGCCACATATACCAGGTGCCCAGCGATCGATAGGGGCGCCAGTTTTCCCCGATGGCGATAATTTTCCTGAGGGGCAGGGGCTTGCCCTTGTTGTAATGCCGGTGGATGCCTTTGAGCAGACCGAGATCGTCCAGCGGGAACACGTCGGGGCGTCCCAGGCCGAAAATCAGGAACATTTCCGCCGTCCATCGGCCAATGCCGTGCAGCGCCACCAACTCCCTGATAATCCCGTCGTCGGGCAACGTCGGCCAGTTTTTTACCTGCTGTTTGTTTTCAAGGAAATGATTGGCCAGTCCGTGCAGGTACATCACCTTGCGCTCGGACAGCCCGCAGGCGCGCAAGGTTTTTGCGTCCATCGCGGCGATTTGTCCGGGCGTAATCATTATGCCCTCTCCCGCTTGCGGGAGAGAATCGGGGAGGGGGAGGGCGGCAAGCAATTTATTCCACACGCTATCGGCGGCCTTCACCGAAACCTGTTGTCCGGTGATGGAGCGCGCCAGTGTAAAAAACGGGTCGCCGCGCAGCCGCATCGCCTCGCCGCGATAGGAGTCGATGATTGTTTTGAGCACCTTGTCGCGCTTGCGGAGCGCGGCTTTGGCTTCGGGCCAGTAGGTGGGGGTCATGGCGTAATCCTGCGAGACGCGCAGCGGCCGCGCGGAATTATACTCATTGCCGCAACCGGCCGCCGAAACCCTTTTGCGCCGCGCCGACGACGGCCTGCGACACGGCGGCAATCTCCTGCTCCGACAGCGTGCGGTCGAAGGATTGCAGCGTCACTTTCACCGCCACCGATTTTTTGCCCGGCTCGATGCCCTTGCCGGTATAGACATCGAAAATGGACACGCCGGTAATCAGGGTCTGGTCGGCTTTGGCCAGCGCGGCCACCATCTCCGCCGCCGGAATTTTTTCATCCACCGTAAAGGCGAAATCACGCCCGACCGCCGGGAAATTCGAGAGCTTGATCGGCGGCTTCGCCCTGCCTCCGGCGCGCGGGGCGGGGATGGCATCGAGGAAAATCTCGAACGCCGCCGCCTTTTCCAGGTCGAATGTCGCCAGCAGTCCCGGATGCACTTCACCGAAATACCCGAGCACGGTTTTTCCGAGCGTCAGCGCGCCGGACCGCCCCGGATGATACCACGGGGGGGGATCGGCAGTGATGCTGCATTTGGGCGCGCCCAGCGCCTGCAAGACCGCCAGCGCATCGGTCTTGGCGTCAAACGCGTCAACAGCGCGCTCATGATTATGGAACAGGCCGTCCTTATACTGCCGCTCGGTGCAATTTCCGGCGCGCACGCCGGCTGCCATCATGCGCTGGCCGTCCGGCGTCACATCATGAAACTGGATCCCCGCTTCAAACAGCGCATTATCACTATACCCCCGGTGGGTATTCCTCTTCGCCGCTTCCAGCAGGCCGGGCAGCAGGGAAGGGCGCATGGCGTCGAGGTCGGCGGAAATCGGGTTGAGCAGCTTCAGCGCCGGGTTGTTTCCGCCGAAAAGTTTTGCCTGCGTTGCGGAGATGAACGACCAGTTGCAGCATTCCAGCATCCCGCGCGACGCCAGCCGCTTCCGCGCCGTCTGTGCGGGAGTTGCCGATGACGCCTGCCGCGATGCGCCGGGCAGCGGCGCGGGAGGAATATGATCGTAGCCGTAAATGCGCAGCACTTCCTCCACTGCATCCGCCTCGCCTTCGACATCGCCGCGCCACGACGGGGGAATAATATTCGCGCCGCTTTTTTCAAACCCCAGCGCCGCAAGGATGCGGTCGCATTCGCCGGCGTTGATCGCCACGCCGCCCAGCGTTTCGACGCGTTTCGGATGGAAGGAAATGCGGCGTTTCCATTCGGGCGTTTTACCGGCGCGCGCAAGCTGGCTTGCCTCGCCGCCGCAGAGTTCCTGTATCATGCGGGTGGCTATCCGCGCGCCATCCTCAACGAAGGCCGGGTCAACGCCGCGCTCGAACCGGTAACGGGCGTCGGACAGAATATCCAGTGTACGTCCGGTTCTGGCGATATGCGCCGGGTCGAACAGCGCGACTTCAAGGAATACATCCGTCGTGGCCTCGCCGCAGCCGGTCGATTCGCCGCCGATGATGCCGCCGAGTGACAGCGCGCCACCCTCATCGGCAACCACCGTCATACCCTCCCGGAGTATATATTCCCTGCCGTTCAGCGCTTTCAGTTTTTCGCCTTCCCTGGCAGCGCGGACAGTAATGCCGCCGCGCAGCTTTGCCGCGTCGAACACATGCAGCGGGCGGCCAAGGTCAATCGTGACGTAGTTGGTGATGTCCACCAGCGCCGAGATGGATTTCTGGCCGATGGCCTCCAGCCGTTTGCGTAGCCATTCCGGGCTTGCGCCGTTCTTCACGCCCTTGATGAAGCAGCCGATAAACTGCGGGCAATGGGAGGTGGCGATGGTGATGGAGATGGGGGAAGGGAAGGTGACGGGTGACGGGCGGCGGGTGTCAGAAGCATTTTTTTTATCCGGCGCCGGGCATCCGGCGCCTGACGCCTCTTTCAACTTTCCCAGCCCCGCCGCCGCCAGGTCGCGGGCGATGCCGCGCACGCCTAAACAATCGGCGCGGTTGGGAGTGACGGCGATGTCGATCACCGGGTCATTCAGACCCAGCACGTCCACAACGGACTGCCCGGTTTTTGCCGTCTCCGGCAGTTCGATGATGCCGTCGCCGCCGGCGCCTAATCCCAGTTCGGCGGCGGAACACAACATGCCGTTCGACTCGACGCCGCGGATTTTTGTTTTCTTAATCACCATACCCCCATGGGGTATGACGGCGCCTTCTTTGGCCAGCGCCACGCGCAGCCCGGCGCGGGCGTTCGGCGCGCCGCAGACAATCTGCAATTCTCCGGCATCGCTCTCTACGCGGCAGACCTGCAATTTATCGGCCTGGGGGTGTTTTTCGGCGGAGAGGATTTTAGCAACCGTGAAGTCTTTAAGCGCTCTCGCGCGGTCGGCGACGCTTTCGACTTCCAGGCCGATGGCGGTCAGCGTTGCAGCAATCTCATCGAGCGATGCGGTGGTATCGAGATGGTCTTTGAGCCAGGAAAGCGTGAATTTCATGGCATGAACCCGTAATATTCCAGCCAGCGCACGTCGTTTTCAAAGAAGGTACGCAGGTCGGGAATGCCGTATTTAAGCATGGCGAGGCGCTCGATGCCGACGCCGAAGGCGAAACCCTGCCACTCCTCGGGATCGAGGTTGCAGTTTTTCAGCACGTTCGGATGCACCATGCCGCAGCCCATGACTTCCAGCCACCCCTCCTCTGTTCCCCCCGCTTGCGGAGAGGATGAAAGGGAGGGGGCGCCGATTTCAATCGCCTCATGCGAACGTTTGCAGCCGATGTCGACTTCCGCCGAAGGTTCGGTGAACGGGAAGAAGCTGGGGCGGAACCGCACCGGCACGTCATCGAGTTCAAAAAATGTTTTCAGGAATTCGCTGATGCAGCCTTTCAAGTGTCCCATATGGATGCCCTTGTCGATGACGAATCCTTCGACCTGGTGGAACATCGGCGTGTGGGTGATGTCGGAATCGCAGCGGTAGGTGGAACCCGGCGCGATGACGCGAAACGGTGGCCTACCCGCGCTCATGGTGCGTATCTGCACCGGCGAGGTATGCGTGCGCAGCAGCGTTTTGCCATCGCCATTGCCGTGCAAATAAAACGTGTCGTGCATTTGGCGGGCGGGGTGCGACTCGGGAATATTGAGAGCGGTGAAATTGTGAGTATCGTCCTCGATGTCCGGCCCTTCGGCGACCGAAAATCCCATGCGCGCGAAAATTTCGGTGATTTCTTCCGTCACTTTCGTCACCGGGTGGATACGCCCCCGGGGTATATCGCGCGCCGGCAGGGTGACATCCATTTTCTCATGCGCCAGCCGCGCGTTTAATTCGTTTCTGGTCAGATCGGCCTTTTTCGCATCGATGGCGGCGGTGATGTCTTTCTTGATTTCATTGAGCGCCGCGCCCAGCGTTTTGCGCTCTTCGGGGCCGACGGAACCCAGCGTTTTCAGCGCCTCGGTGACTTTGCCTTTCTTACCGAGGAGCGTGATGCGCTGGTCTTCCAGCGCGGCGGAGAATTCGCAGGCGGCGATGGCGGCGAGGGAATCGGCAAGGAGTTGTTTCGTATCAAACGTCATTGCAGGCAAAGCGAAGCAATCCAGATAAGAATGTGGCGGGAAACGCTGGATTGCTTCGTCGCATCCGCTCCTCGCAATGACGAAAGACTATGCCGCCTTCTTCGCCAGCGCCGCCTTGCTCTGCTCGACCAGCGCTTTGAACGCTGCCGGCTCGCGGGTGGCGAGGTCGGACAGCACCTTGCGGTCAACCGCAATGCCGGCCTTCAGCAATCCGTTGATGAATTGCGAATAGACCATGCCGTTTTCGCGTACGCCGGCGTTGATGCGCTGGATCCACAGCGAGCGGAAATTGCGTTTTTTGGCGCGGCGGTCGCGGTAAGCGTAGCGCAGGCCTTTTTCGACTTTTTCGACGGCGACGCGGAAGCAATCCTTGGCGCGGCCGCGGTAGCCCTTGGCCATTTTCAAGAGTTTTTTGCGGCGGCCGCGATTGGAATTCTGTGCGTGTGACATGGTGTTTAGCTCCTAATGGATGACTGGTTGACTCGATGACTGGATGACTCGATCAAGGATTTTTTTAGTCATCCAGTTATCTAGTCATCCTATTTCATTTATTTCGAGCCGTATGGCATGTATTGCACGATGCGATGGACATCGGCGTCGTCCATCATGGTGCTGCCGCGGGCGTTGCGGATGAAGCGGTTGGTGCGCTTGCGCATACCGTGGCGCTTGCCGGCCTGCGGGGTTTTCACCTTGCCGGTGGCGGTGAAGCGGAAGCGTTTCTTGCAACCGCTTTTGGTTTTCAACTTGGGCATTTTCGGTCTCCATCCCCGCATATGCCCGCATTTACTGCGGGCGCATTGCGGTGTCCGGTTAGAGTTTACATACTTGCTCATCTGGTTCCCTGCAATACCAGACCCCGCAACAAGCGCGGGGTTTTACCGCCAGGGCAATGCCTCGCCCGACGATAAAGGGAGAGCCTCTATAGCCGCAAACCAGCCGTAATTCAAGCGAAAAGCATGGGCGATCTTTTTGTATTGAAAAACTGGTGCGCCGCACCATATAATCGTACTCAGTGCCTAACAGCTTGACAGGAGAATAGTTATGGAATTCCGCGATCCCTTTGCCCAGGCGCAGGCCTACAGCCAGCCGCAGGCCGCCGCCGGTTTCGATGCCGGTTTACGCGCCTATATGCTCAAAATCTATAATTATATGGCCAGCGCCCTGGCGCTGACCGGCATCGTCGCCATGCTGGCGGCGGGTTCCCCGGCCTTCCTGCAGGCCATGTACAACGTGCAGGACGGCCATGCCGTCGGCATGAGCGGGCTTGGCTGGCTGGTTATGCTGGCGCCGCTCGGGCTGGTGCTGTGGCTCAGCTTCGGCATCGAGCGCATGAGCGTACAGACGGCGCAGGCGGTTTACTGGGCATACGCCGTATTGGTCGGTTTGTCGCTGTCGTCTATTTTTCTCGTTTATACGGGTGCTTCCATCGCCCGCGCTTTTTTCATCACCGCCGGCACGTTCGGCTCCATGAGCATTTACGGCTACACCACCCGGCGCGACCTGACCGGCATGGGGCATTTCCTGATCATGGGGCTGATCGGTCTGATTCTCGCCTCGATGGCCAGCTTCTTTTTCCCCAGCCCTGGCTTCAGCTTCGCCTTGTCGGTAGTCGGCGTACTTATTTTTGTCGGACTCACCGCGTGGGACACGCAGAAGCTCAAGGTCATGTACTATCAGCTTGGCAGCAGCGGCGAAATGGCCGCCAAGATGTCCATCATGGGCGCGCTGCGGCTGTACCTTGATTTCATCAATATTTTCATATACATGCTGCGGTTTGTAGGCGACCGTCGGTGACGGTTTCCATCAACGCGCTGGGTGCCTACACCCTCTGCAGGCGCGAAATCTGGCGGTTCATGAAAGTCTGGAACCAGACCGTCATCGCGCCGATGATTACCACGTTGCTTTTCCTTGCGATTATGACGCTGGCGATGGGCGGCCAGCGCCGCCTCGTCGAGGGCATGGAGTTCGACCGTTTCATCGCGCCGGGGCTGATTATGATGGCCGTCGTGCAGAACGCCTTTGCCAACACCTCTTCGTCGCTGATGCTGGCCAAGATTCAGGGCGTTATCATCGACATCCTGATGCCGCCGCTGACCGGCGGAGAAATCGTGTTCAGCCTGATGATCGGCGGTATCGTGCGCGGCGCGCTGGTCGGCGTGTCAGTGATGGCGGCGGTGTATCTATTCGTGCCGTTTTCGCTGTTTCATCCGATGGTTGCGCTGTTTTACATGCTCTCCGCCTCGATCATGCTGGCGCTGTTTGGCGTCTTAAGCGGCATCTGGTCGCAGAGCTTCGACCAGCTATCGGCGATGACCAATTATGTCATCACGCCGCTGGCCTTTCTCTCCGGCACGTTTTACTCGATAAGGCAGTTGCCTGACTTGTTCTATACAATCTGCCATTTCAATCCGTTTTTTTACATGATTGACGGTTTCCGCTATGCCATCATCGGCTATCATGACGGCTCGGTCTGGCTGGGGGCTTTGGTGCTGACGGGAACCAACCTCGCACTGTGGTTGCTTACGGCGCATCTGTTCAAGATCGGATATCGGCTCAAGACATAGGGAATAAAAAGGCATTTTTTCCCTGTTTATTTTGTATTATTTTTGATTTTCCTCGGTTTATTTCTCTATTTTCCCCCTATTTTTTTCTATTTATTCCGGGGGCATTCCGGCCGTTTTCGGCTACGCCGTAAACTCGTAGATATATTCCTTATGCGCCAGTTCCGGGCGGCCGCGCGCGCGCCACCAGCGGCTGTTTAACGCTTTCCCGAAATCCCTGGGGGAACGGACGTTGGAAAAAGCGATTTGCGGAAAATAAATGCGGGCGAACGTGAGTCCGGCGCGGCGCGCTAGCTCGTTGGCGTTGGTCGGCGTCACCCAGGAGAGATGCTCGAAATTGGCCATGAAGAACGGCCGGTTGGTGCTCTTGCGCCGCGCCCGCTGGAACGACAGGCAGAACGGGTTGGGCGTGGAGATGAGGATCTTTCCGCCCGCCGCGAGATGCCGTTTGGCGAAGTTGAGAAGCGCGACCGGATTATTCACATGCTCGATAACATCGCCTAAAAACACGCGGTCGAACCGCTCGCCCAAATCGATTTCCGATGTCGCATCGGCGCAGACGAAGCGGTAGCCCTGTTTCGTGTAATGCTCGCAGACCTCCGGGTTAATGTCGACGCCGAGCGACGCGCTGGCCACCTTGGTGATGATGCCGTGTTCCCAGCGATCTTCGTTGTAGCAACCGGCGTCATGCTCGCCGGCGCCGATGTCGAGCGCGCGCTGCTTGCGAAAATAGTCGCGCAGGAAATCGGCGCGCGACGACGGGTAAAATGCCGGCAGCGACGCCAGGAACGCCTGCATCTGCGGGATAACGTGCTTATCTGTTGGATTCTTAGTCAGCTTTGTCCAGTCGAACATCGGGGCAACTTACCAGCAAATGGATACTCTTGACAAGCACCGCATTCGCGCAGACAATCGACTCTTTTTCAATGGATTATCCTATGCCGTCCGTCCTGCCGGTCTACCGGCGCTCCAACATCACCATCACGCGCGGCGAGGGGGCGTATCTCTTCGCCGAGGATGGCACACGCTATCTCGATTTCGCCGCCGGCATCGCCGTCAATGCGCTGGGGCATTGCCATCCGCAGGTCGTCGCCGCGCTGAAGAAACAGGCCGATGTTCTCTGGCATTGTTCGAATATGTACCGTATGCCGGGGCTGGAACGGCTGGCTGACCGGCTGACCGAAGCCACTTTTGCCGATAAGGTTTTTTTCTGCAATTCCGGCGCCGAGGCGGTGGAATGCGGCCTCAAGATGATACGGAAATATTTTTCCACCTTCCCTTGGAGTGGGGAGGTCGCGGAGAGCAGCGACGCGGGTGGGAGTATCCCCGCCCCGGCCATTCCCCCTCCAGGGGGAGGTGGAAGGTACCGCATCATCACCGTGGAAGGCGGATTCCATGGCCGCACGCTCGCCTGCATCTCGGCCGGCGGCAACGACATCGCCCGCAGGGGCTACGCGCCGCTGATGGACGGGTTCGACCGCGTGGAGTTCAACAATCTGAAAGCGGTGGAAGCCGCCATTACGCCGGAAACCGCTGCCATCCTCGCCGAGCCGATTCAGGGTGAAGGCGGTATCCGCGAAACATCTATAGAATTCCTGCGCGGGCTGCGCGCGCTGTGCGACGGGCACGGGCTGCTTCTGTTCCTCGACGAGGTGCAATGCGGCATGGGGCGCACCGGCGCGTTATTCGCCCATGAGCAGGCGGGTATTACGCCGGATATTGTTTCGGTGGCCAAGGGCATCGGCAATGGTTTCCCGCTGGCGGCGTGCCTTGCCACCGACCGCGCCGCCTCCGGCATGACGCCCGGTTCGCACGGCTCTACCTACGGCAGCAATCCGCTCGCCATGGCGGTCGGCAATGCGGTGCTGGATGTCATGCTGGCGCCGGGATTCTTCGCGCGGGTGGAAAAAATCGGCGCGGCGCTGAAGGCCGGGCTTGAGGAACTGGCGCAGGATTTTCCGGCGCTGATTGCGGAAGTGCGGGGCAGGGGGCTGATGCTCGGCCTTAAAACCAGAGTCCCCCCCCTGGATATGGTGGAAAATTGGCGCGCGGCGAAACTCCTCGCCGCTCCGGCGGAGGATAACGTCATCCGCATCACGCCACCGCTTATTATTACCGAGACGCATGTGCAGGAAGCGTTGCGGATTATGCGTAACATATGCGAGGCGGCTTAAGACCATGATCCGGCATTTCTTAGACCTCTCAGACATTGATGCAGTAAGCTTGCGCCTGATACTGGACAAGGCAGCCGCCCTTAAGGCCGCGCGCGCCGCCGGCAAGCCAACACCGCTGCTGGCCGGACAAAAGCTCGCCATGATTTTCGAGAAGAACTCGACGCGCACGCGCGTGTCGTTCGAGGTGGCGATAGTGGAGCTTGGCGGCCATGCGCTCTATTTAAGCGGCAACGATCTGCAACTCGGGCGCGGCGAAACGGTGGCCGATACGGCACGTGTCCTGTCGCGCTATGTCGATGCCATTCTGCTGCGCTGCCACGACCACGCCAAGCTCAAGGAACTGGCGGAAAACGCAACCGTGCCGGTCATCAACGGCCTCACCGAATTCAGCCATCCCTGCCAGATACTGGCGGATATTCTTACGTTTGAGGAGCATCGCGGCGGCATCAAAGGCAAAACCATCGCCTGGGTCGGCGACGGCAACAACGTCGCCCAAAGCTACATACAGGCGGCGGCGCTGTTTGGTTTTACGCTGAGAATCGCCTGTCCGCAGCGGCTGGGGCCGTTGCCGGAGGTGGTTGCCTGGGCGAAAGATCGCGGCGGCCATGTCGACATTCTCGACTCGCCGCAGGCGGCGGTGGAAAACGCCGACGCCGTCGTCACCGATACCTGGGTCTCGATGGGCGATCCGGACGGGCAGGTGCAGGCGCGGCTGCTTGCGCCTTACCAGGTCAACGCGGCGCTGATGGCGCTGGCCTCGCCCAAGGCTGTTTTCCTGCATTGCCTGCCGGCGCATCGCGGCGAGGAGGTGACGGCAGAGGTTATCGACGGGGCGCAGTCGGTGGTGTTCGATGAGGCGGAAAACCGCCTGCATGTGCAAAAATCCATTCTTTTATGGTGCCTCAGCATCATTTAATGTGATGAAAATCTCCCCCGTTTGGATTATACTGTTCGAATGAACCCGGTCGTTATTATCGTTGCCGTTCTGCTTATTGTCCTGATGGTGGCGTTTGGCCACAATCCGATTGAGGACGCCAGGGAAGACCGTGCCGCAGCCCTGGCCGGCAAGGATCCGCTGATCGAGGCGATCGATGAACATAACAAGCTGCAGGGCGGCGTACCGGCCATGCTGAATAATCCGGGATATAGTACGGTTAATCCATATGTTAACCAGGCCAATCCGGGCGTGGCGGACCATGCGGGTCTTCCGGTTTATCTTCAGCAGGGTCGCCAGAATCCCTATGCGAGGGCCAACCCGTACCACTCTTCCCGGCCGATGCCCGCCTCGCCGCCGCCGGCGCAGAACGGCTATTACCCGCCGCCGCCGCTGTCACAATCATCGCTGCCGCCGCATTCCGACGCCGGCATGGATGCCGTCATCCCTTATCTTGATCTGTCGGCGCACCATGGGGTGTACCTGCGCAGCGGCCAGAAAGTGGGTTTCGTCGGCTCGAGCGTCTATGCCATTGATGCGCGGGGCAGGCCAAAGCCGCTGCCGGACGGCAAATACGCCATGTATGATGGCCGCGTCACCATCACCATCCGGAACGGCCGCAAGGTCGTCAATTAAATTACCGCCATGACCTGTCCCCGGCCCTGTTTTCCGCGTTTCCGCCGATCACGCGCCAACGCACGTGCTTTCCGGCGCACTGAAGACATCTAACGTCTCGACTTTATGCTTTTTTCCCTCTACATCTGAATCCCGGGAAATTGTAGATTGGCGGCGAACGTGAGCACACCCTTACTCGACACTGTGCATGACCCCGCGGATATGCGCGGCATGAGCCTGGAGCAACTTGAGCAATTGGCCGTCGAGTTGCGCGCCGAAACCGTTGCCGCCGTCTCCGAAACCGGCGGGCATCTGGGCGCCGGGCTTGGCGTCGTCGAGCTGACCGTTGCGCTGCACCACGTGTTCGATACGCCTCGTGACATCGTTATCTGGGACGTCGGCCATCAGTCTTACCCGCATAAAATTATCACCGGCAGGCGCGGCCGCATCCGTACGCTCAGGAAACCGGGCGGGCTGTCCGGTTTCTGCAAGCGCGGGGAAAGCCCATATGATCATTTCGGCGCCGGGCACAGCTCCACCTCCATTTCCGCCGCGCTCGGCATGGCGGTGGCGCGCGATCTTGAAGGGAAGTCGCACGAGGTCGTGGCCGTTATCGGCGACGGGGCGATGAGCGCCGGCATGGCCTTCGAGGCGCTCAACAATGCCGGCAGCCTCGGTTCGCGGCTCATCGTGATTCTGAATGATAACGACATGTCCATCGCGCCGCCCACCGGCGCCATGAGCGCGTATCTGGCGCGGCTGCTTTCCTCGAAGCCATACCACAAGCTGCGCGACATCGGGAAAATAGTGGCGGAGAAATTCCCCGAGCCGCTGGCGCGGCTGATGCGCAAGACCGAGCATTTCGCGCGCGATTTCGCCGTCGGCGGCACGCTGTTCGAGCAGATGGGCTTTTATTATGTCGGGCCGGTGGACGGCCATAATCTGGCGCACCTGCTGCCGGTGCTTAAGAACATCAAAAATGAAAAAGGCAGCGGCCCGATATTGCTGCATGTCGTGACGAAAAAAGGGCACGGCTACGCGCCCGCTGAGGCGTCTGACGATAAATTCCACGGCGTCACCAGCTTCAACGTCGAAACCGGCGCGCAGAAAAAATCAGCCGGCGGCGCGCCGAGCTACACCAAAGTGTTTGCCGAAAGCCTGATGAAGGAAGCGGCGAAGGACGACAGGATTATCGCCATCACCGCCGCCATGCCGTCGGGCACCGGGCTGGACGCCTTCGCCAAAAGATTTCCCAGGCGCTCTTTCGATGTCGGCATCGCCGAGCAACATGCGGTGACGTTCGCCGCCGGGCTTGCCGCGCAAGGTTTCAAGCCGTTCTGCGCCATTTATTCCACCTTCCTGCAGCGCGCCTGCGACCAGGTGGCGCATGATGTCGCCTTGCAGAAATTGCCGGTGCGGTTTGCCATCGATCGCGCCGGGCTGGTCGGCGCCGACGGGCCGACCCATGCCGGATCGTTCGACATTACGTATCTTTCCACGCTGCCGAATTTTGTGGTGATGGCGGCCAGCGATGAAGCGGATCTGGTGCATATGGTGGCGACCGCCGTGGCCTATGACGACGGCCCCATCGCCTTCCGCTATCCGCGCGGCGAGGGCACGGGCGTCGCCATACCCCCGGTGGGTATGCCGCTTGAGATCGGCAAGGGAAGAATCATGCGCGAAGGCAATCGTGTCGCATTACTCTCGTTGGGCACGCGGCTGGCCGAATGCCTGAAGGCGGCGGAAACACTTGATGCGACGGTGGCCGATGCGCGGTTCGCCAAACCGCTCGATGAGGGACTGATAAAGCGATTGCTCAAAGATCATGCATTGGTGGTGACGGTGGAAGAGGGTTCCAGCGGCGGTTTCGGCGCGCACGTGCTGGAATTCGCGGCGCGCGAGGGCTTGCTTTCCGGCAAAGCGAAACTTTTGCCGCTGACCCTGCCGGATACATTCATTGAACAGAATGCGCCGCACGCGCAGTATGACGAGGCGGGGCTGAATGCCGCGCAGATTATCACGGCGGTGGAAAATGCGGGCGTCAGGTGGCGGGTGTCAGGTGTCAGAAGGGTTATCTGATTCCGTCACCCGTCACCCGTCACCTGACACCGTAATCGTTCAGGGCAATACGCTTGTCTTTCGCGCAAAAACCTGTCGCTGCGCCGTCGGCAAGGGCGGATTCTCGGCGAATAAAAAAGAGGGTGACGGCTGTACCCCCCTGGGGGTATATCGCTTACGCGAATGCTGGTATCGCGCCGACCGGACGCCCAAGCCGGAAACCGGATTGCCGCTTCGCATTATCCATAAAAACGACGGCTGGTGCGATGATCCGAAAAGCCCGGTCTATAACCGCCACGTCACATTGCCGCCGGCGGGCGGGGTTTCCGCCGAGCGCCTGTGGCATGACGACCATGTATACGACCTGATTGTCCCCATCGGATATAATGATGCGCCTGCCGTGCCAGGCAGGGGCAGCGCCATTTTCCTGCATGTCGCAACACCGGACTATGCACCCACCGAAGGCTGCGTGGCGCTGGCTGAAAAAGATTTACTCGCACTGCTGGTTCATGTACATACGGGTTCGTCTATCGAGATAAGGGAGACAGCCTGAATACATATATTATCCCCTCTCCCGCGCGCGCAGCGCGCTTTTCCCTTCCGTGCACAGGGGAGGGTTAGGGAGAGGAGCTTTCAGCTCCAAATGATTATAGGAGAAACCATGAAAACCAAAGCTGCCATGACCACCACCTCTGCCGATTACAAAGTCGCCGATATCGCGCTCGCCCAGTGGGGGCGCAACGAGATTTCGCTGGCCGAAACCGAGATGCCCGGGTTGATGGCGCTGCGCGCCGAATTCGGCAAGTCGCAACCCTTAGAGGGCGCGCGCATCGCCGGCTGCCTGCATATGACCATCCAGACCGCCGTGCTGATTGAAACGCTGACGGCGCTCGGCGCCGAGGTGCGCTGGTCAAGCTGCAATATTTTTTCGACGCAGGATCAGGCGGCGGCGGCGATTGCCGCCACCGGCGTGCCGGTCTTTGCCTGGAAGGGCGAAACCGATGAGGAATACGAGTGGTGCGTCGAGCAGACGATTCAGGGGCCGAACGGCTGGGCGCCCAACATGATTTTAGACGACGGCGGCGACCTCACCAAAATCATGCACGACAAATATCCGGCGCTGATGAAGCAGGTCAAAGGCATCTCCGAAGAAACCACCACCGGCGTGCACCGGCTGCGCGACATGGAAAAAGCGGGGACGCTGAAAGTGCCGGCGATTGACGTAAATAACTCGGTCACCAAGTCGAAGTTCGATAATCTCTACGGCTGCCGTGAATCGCTGCCCGACGGGTTGAAGCGCGCGACGGACATTATGTTCGCCGGTAAAATCGCGGTGGTGGGGGGCTTCGGCGATGTCGGCAAAGGCTGCGCCTCGTCGCTGAAGGGGCAGGGCGCGCGCGTTATCGTCACCGAAATCGACCCCATCTGCGCGTTGCAGGCGGCAATGGAAGGCTACCAGGTGACGACGATGGACGAGGCCTGCGCGATGGGCGATATTTTCGTCACCGCCACCGGCAATGTCGACGTCATCACGCTCGGCCATATGCGCAAGATGAAAGACCGCGCCATCGTCTGCAACATCGGCCATTTCGATTCGGAAATCCAGGTGGCGGCCTTAAGCAACCTCAAATGGAAAGAAGTGAAGCCGCAGGTCGATGAAATCGAATTCCCGGACGGCAAGCGCATCATCCTGCTGGCCAAGGGCAGGCTGGTCAATCTCGGCTGCGCCACCGGGCATCCCAGTTTCGTCATGAGCACGTCGTTTTCCAACCAGGTGCTGGCGCAGATTGAGCTGTGGAAAAATCATGCCAAATACCAGAACAAGGTCTATGTGCTGCCCAAGCATCTCGACGAGAAAGTGGCGGCGCTGCATCTGGAAAAGCTCGGTGTCCGGCTTACGCAGCTTTCGGCAAGGCAAGCTGAATATATCGGCGTTCCCGCCGGCGGCCCGTTCAAGCCGGAAGGCTATCGGTATTAAGTTTTAATCCTGTGCGTAGCGAAGCGGAGGCACGGCATCCTGCGCAGTCGTTGACGCGCCTCGCAGAATCTTATGTTTGCATTTGCATTATGCGGAGGCAATGAATAGCATGTGCGCCATGAAAGCTCGCCGCTTACTGTTTTTCCCCGCGCTCCCACGCTGGTTTTTTCCTAAAGCCAAGGCGCGGTTAGAACGGTTGTGCAAGGAAAATGAAAAGCTCAAAGCCGATCTGCGCGGCTATTCCACCATCATCAACATGGCGCCGTACCCGATCTGGCAGCGTGACGCCGGGCTTGCCATCCGCTTTTACAACTTATCCTACAGCATGGCGGTGGAGGATGTCGGGGCGGCGGCGGAAATCAGCGACACGCCGGAGCTTGATAAAAAGGCGCGCGGCATGGCGCAGCAGGCATTCGCCACCGGCAAGCCGGCCACCGATCGCCGCCATATCATCGTCGGCGGTGAACGCAGGCTCTATGACATCATGGAACTGCCGGTGCCGGAGGAAAAAATATCGGTTGGATTCGCCATTGACCGATCGGAGGTCGAGGCGCTGAAGGAGGATCTGGCGCGGCATGTTTCGGCGCAGGACGATCTGCTTGAAAGCTCGGCCTCGGCGATGGCGATTTACGGCGCCGACATGCGGCTTAAAACCTTCAATGCCGCCTTCGTTGCGCTGTGGAAATTCGATGAGGTCTGGCTCGATACGCAGCCGACCTACGGCGAAATCCTGGAAAACCTGCGCGAGAAGCGCAAGCTGCCGGAGCAGGCTAATTTCCAGATGTTCAAGCAGCAGCAGGTAAAGCTGTTCACCGGCCTGATTGACCCGCATGAGGAGTTTTTCTATCTGCCGGACGGCAAGGCGCTGCGCGTCATCGCTATCCCACATGCGCTGGGCGGCATCCTGTTTGCCTATGAGGATGTCACCGACCGGCTGGCGCTCGAGCGCTCGTACAACACGCTGATCGCCGTGCAGCGCGAAACGCTCGACAACCTGCATGAAGGGGTGGCGGTGTTCGGCGAGGACGGGCGCTTAAAGCTCTTCAACCCCGGCTACCTGGCGCTGTGGCGGTTGGACGCCGAAAGCGCGCGAGCCGAGCCGCACATCCGCGACATCGTTGAGCAATGCCGGCCGCTTTACATGTATGACGACTGGGAAAGCTTCAAGCGCCGCCATATCGAGGAAATGCAGACGCGCCAGTTCGTTTCGCGCCAGTTGGAGCGCAGCGACGGCAAGGTGCTCGACTGGCGGAAGGTGCCGCTGCCCGACGGCGCGACGCTGATTACCTACCTGGACATCACCGCCTCGACGCTGGTCGAGCGCAGCCTGCGCGAGCGCGCCGACGCGCTGCAGGAAGCCGACAAGCTCAAGACCGAATTCCTCGCCAACGTGTCGTATGAGCTGCGTTCGCCGCTGACCTCGATCGCCGGGTTTGCCGACATGCTGCGGCAGGAATATTTCGGCACGCTCTCGGAAAAGCAGCGCGAATATGTCGAGGGCATCCATCAGTCGTCGCAGCATCTGCAGCAACTGATCAATGACATCCTCGACCTTGCCAGCGTTGAGGCCGGGTACATGCGGCTCGACGTCAGCGCGTTCAACATTCACGCCATGATGAAATCCGTGCTGTCGCTGATAAGCGAGCGCGCCAAGGAGCATAATCTCAAGGTCAGATTCGAGTGCCCGTTCAAAATCGGCAAGATGATTGGCGACGAAACGCGCATCCGGCAGATACTCTTCAACCTGCTCTCCAACGCCATTAAATATTCCAAGCCCGGCGCCGACATTGCGTTCGGCGCGCGCGAGGCGGAAGGCGGCGTCGTGCTATGGGTCGAGGACGAAGGGCAGGGTATCCCGCCGGAGGAGCACGAGGCGGTGTTTTCCAAGTTCTACAAAGGCCGCAACCAGGAAGGCGCGCGCGGCAAAACCGGACAACGCTCAGGCACCGGCCTCGGTCTTTCCATCGTCAGGAGCTTCATTGAGCTGCATGGCGGTCAGGTCGAGCTGCATTCGGAGGCGGGCAAGGGGGCGCGTTTCGAGTGCCACTTCAAGCGTGACAATCCGGAACTCAAACAGCATATGAAACCGGGTAAGGCGGCGTGAAGAAAGGAATCGGGCAACGGGTGTCGGGTGACGGAAAAGATAAGTTTGCGACGTTTGAAAAACCGGAGGTTTCCCAAAGATCCTGCAGCGTTTCGCTTGTGATTCACAAATCCGGCACAAAATTTCCCAGGGATGAACAATTTTCGTTTCATGGTCTTTATAAGGCGCAGTCATAATGTCCGACCCCCGACCCACGACGCCCGACACCCATTACATTCTCACGCTGTCCTGCCGCGATGCGCGCGGCATTGTCGCCGGCGTGACCGGATTTCTGGCCGATCATTACGGCTTCATCATCGAGTCGGCGCAGTTCGGCGACGAATCGACCGGCAATTTCTTCATGCGCGTCGAATTCACCATTGAAAAAGGCGGCCCGGGTGAGAGCGACCTGAAAAAAACGTTCGGCGGAAAGGTGGCGCGGCAGTTCGACATGCAGTGGCAGATTGCCGGCAAGGCGGAGAAAAGCCGCGTACTGCTGATGGCGTCGAAAGAGGGGCATTGCCTGAACGACCTGCTTTATCGCCACGCCACCGGCCAGCTTAACATCGAGATTCCGGCGATTGTTTCCAATCATCCCGATTGGGAAAAAACCGCGCAGTGGCACCAGATTCCGTATCATTATCTGCCGGTTGACGACAAGAAAAAGCAGGAAGCCAAGCTCCTCGCTCTCATCGAGCAGGAGCGCATCGACGTCGTGGTGCTGGCGCGCTATATGCAGATTCTGTCGGCGGAGCTATGCAAAAAACTCGAAGGCCGCGCCATCAATATCCACCATTCCTTCCTGCCGAGCTTCAAGGGCGCCAAGCCCTACCACCAGGCTTTCGACCGCGGCGTGAAGCTGATCGGCGCGACGGCGCATTATGTGACGACTGATTTGGATGAAGGCCCCATCATCGAGCAGGAAGTGGCGCGCGTTGACCATGCCCATTCGCCGGAAGATTTAGCCGCCATCGGCCGCGACATCGAGTGCGTGGTGCTGGCGCGCGCGCTTAAATACCATACGGAACACCGCGTGCTGCTGAATGGAAGAAAGACGGTGGTGTTTCGGTAAAACCCCGCACTTGTTGCGGGGTCCGGCTTAATTAGACCAGACCCCGCAATGCGCCGCGTTGCGGCTTATGCGTGGTTGATCAATGCGTCACAATCCCCTCACCATCCGCAGGCGGCTGGAGGGTGGCGGGGGGAACGGCGGCCTTGGGCGGCGACCATTCGACCGGCTCGGGCATCCGCACCAGCGCGGCTTTCAGCACCTCATCGACGGTGGCAACCGGAATCAAGCTAAGCCCCTTTTTCACGTTGTCGGGGATTTCCTCGAGGTCCTTGACGTTTTCCTGCGGGATGAGCACGGTGGTAAGCCCGCCGCGCAGCGCCGCCAGCAGTTTTTCCTTGAGTCCGCCGATGCCGAGCACGCGCCCGCGCAGCGTCACCTCGCCGGTCATGGCGACGTCTTTACGCACCGGGATACCCGTAAGCACCGACACAATAGCAGTCGTCATGGCGATGCCGGCGGAGGGGCCATCTTTCGGCGTGGCGCCTTCCGGCACGTGCACATGGATGTCTCTCTGCTGGAACATCGGCGGCGTGATGCCGAGCGCCAGGCAGCGCGAGCGCACGTAGCTGGCGGCGGCTTCAACCGATTCCTTCATGACATCGCCGAGCTTGCCGGTGATGATAAATTTGCCTCTGCCGGGCATGGTGACCGCTTCAATGACGAGCAATTCGCCGCCGACTTCCGTCCAGGCCAGGCCGGTGCACATGCCGATTAAATCTTCCTTCTCGACCTCACCGTAGGTATATTTGCGCACGCCGGCGAACTTGCCCAGGTTGGCCGCCGTTACCTTGATGTGCTTGCGGTTTTTCAGCAGGATTTCCTTGACGGCCTTGCGCGTTGCGTTGGCGATTTCGCGCTCCAGATTCCGCACGCCGGCTTCGCGCGTGTAGTAACGCACGAGGTCGCGCAGCGCGTCTTCAGTGATGGACCATTCCTCTTTCTTCAGGCCATGCGCTTTCATTTGCTTGGGTATGAGGTGGTTCCTGGCGATGTGCACCTTTTCGTCCTCGGTATAGCCGGGGATGCGGATGATTTCGAGACGGTCGAGCAGCGGCCGCGGCATGTTGGTGGTGTTGGCGGTGGTGACGAACATGACGTCCGACAAATCATAGTCGACTTCAAGGTAATGATCGTTGAAAACGTTGTTCTGTTCGGGGTCGAGCACTTCGAGCAGCGCCGCCGCCGGGTCGCCGCGATAGTCGTTGCCCATTTTATCAATCTCATCGAGCAGCAGCAGCGGGTTGCTTGACCGGGCTTTTTTCATCGACTGGATGATTTTTCCCGGCATCGATCCGATATATGTCCGGCGGTGGCCGCGGATTTCCGCCTCGTCGCGCACGCCGCCGAGTGAGATGCGGGCGAAATTCCTGCCGGTGGAGCGGGCGATGGATCGGGCGAGGGATGTTTTGCCGACGCCGGGCGGGCCGACGATGCAGAGAATCTGGCTTTTGACCTGGCGCGTCCGCAACTGCACCGCCAGATATTCAAGGATGCGCTCTTTTACCTTATCCAGCCCGTAATGATCCTCCTCGAGGATTTTGCGGGCGTGGCGCAGATCGCCGGTGATGCGCGTGCGTTTTTTCCATGGGAGGGTGACGAGCCAGTCGAGATAATTGCGGATGACCGAGGCTTCCGCGGACATGGCGCTCATTGTTCGCAGCTTTTTCATTTCGGAGATCGCTTTTTCACGCGCTTCCTTCGACAGGCGAATTTTCTGTATCTGCGCGTCGAGCACGCCGAGTTCGTCTTTGCCTTCCTCGTTCTCGCCCAGCTCTTTTTGAATGGCCTTCATCTGCTCGTTCAGGTAATATTCGCGCTGGGTTTTTTCCATCGATCGCTTGACGCGGCTGCGGATGCGTTTTTCGGTGTTGAGTACGCCGATCTCGCTTTCCATCAGCGAGAAGATATGCTCCAGCCGCTCCGGCACCACCAGCATCTCAAGGATTTTCTGTTTTTCGGCTATATCCACCGACATATGGGCGGCGATGGTATCGGCCAGCAGGCTGGGGTTGGTAATCTTGTTGACGGTGCCCAGCGTCTCCGGCTGGATTTTCTTGTTGAGCTTGATGTATTGCTCGAACTGCGACAGCACGGTGCGGAACAGGCCTTCCATCTCCTGCTTGTCGCCCGGCTGGTCTTCGACCATCTCGGCGATGACCTGGAAGAAATCCCGGTTATCGAGGAACTGCATGATGCGCGCGCGGGCGATGCCCTCGACCAGCACTTTCACCGTGCCGTCGGGCAGGCGGAGGAGCTGCAGAATATTGCCGATGGTGCCGGTGCGGTAAATGTCGTTTTCCTGCGGATCGTCGACGCCGCCGCTTTTTTGCGTCACCAGCAGGATTTTACCCTCGCGGCGCACCACGTCCTCCAGCGCCTTGACCGATTTTTCGCGGCCGACGAACAGCGGCACCACCATCGAGGGAAAGACCACGATGTCGCGCAGCGGCAGGATGGGGAATATTTGCGTTTTAAGGCTTGGCGGCGGTTCCATGGGAATAAGAAGATGGACTTGTTTCCTGCTATGCCTAATATAGGGGAACTACCCGGCTATTGCCAGAGGCAAGTAAGGATATTTTTGATTATCCTTGTTTGGTAATCGGTTATGCGGATATGGCGGAACTGGCAGACGCACCAGGTTTAGGTCCTGGCGGGGCGACCCGTGGGGGTTCAAATCCCTCTATCCGCACCAGCCTTCGCTTGCGAAGCAAGAGAAGGCTGTCACGCCATAGCCCGAAGGGCGACGGCGGACGGCTGCCGCGATCGGCAAGCCGTCAGGCATTGAAATCAGCATCAAATGATGCTAATATTGATGCGCAACAAAGGAGATTCACCCATGCGAACCACGGTGACACTGGACGACGCGCTGACCGCGACAGCGCAGGAATATACCGGGCTGAAGGAGAAATCCGCCCTGGTGAACGCCGCGCTGAGGGCGTTGGTGGAACGCGAGGCGGCGCGCCGGCTGGCGCTGCTCGGCGGCAGCAACCCGCAATTGAAGCTGCTGCCGCGCCGCCGTCCGAAGCCTTCATGATTCTGGCGGACACTTCCGTATGGGCCGATCACCTGCGCCGTAATGACGCCATGTTGGCGGCGTTGCTTGACGCAAAACAAATCATGATGCACACATTCGTCATCGGCGAACTGGCCATGGAGGACCTGCGCCCGCGACAGGCAATATTGGGGAGCCTGCGGGCTTTGCCGCATGCCGATCCGGTCGATTATGAGGAGGCGCTTGTCTTTATTGAAGAACACCGGCTTTTCGGCAGCGGCATCGGCTATGTGGACGCGCACCTGCTGGCCTCGGCGCGGCTGTCGTCCGCCCGCCTGTGGACGCGCGACAAACGCCTGAATAAGGCGGCAATCCGGCTGGGGCTGGCCTACCGCCCGCATTAGGCCGAAGCAGTGCCCGGCGAAGCCCCCTTGGGCGAAGCCGGGTCAACCTGTTGTAACAATGGCTGATTTCTGGTCATGCGATTGTCATCAAAATGTAACACAACGACGCTATGGAATATGGTATGGTTATAATAATTAAGCGAGAATATCAGGATATTGGGCTTACGCTATGGTCGCAGAACCGCGAGAATTGACACCACAACAGCAAGCCACGCAAGCGGGTGTCACAGCTTATTTCAGCGACGCGCTTCAGCCGGAAAAGCGCGACGCCTTTGATAACCTTTTTGTGGCATCAAAAAAACAATGGCGTGAAGAAGTAACAAAGAAACTTGAAAATGATCCAAAGTTTGGTAATGAAGCTGCGCGCATAAAAAAACTTGAAGAACTTGAAGCCGTTCTCGATAAACAGATCATTCAGCGTGCCCGAGACGGATCGCTTTCTAGCAATAGTAAAAGCCCCCAAAATCCTGAGCAGGATCAAAAGGAAAAAGGCATATTCAACTTTTTCGTCGAGGCGATTGATGGCATTGCGGGTTGGTTTGGCGCTGTCGCGAGCTGGATATGGAAGGCCGTTAAAGCCTTTATGCCGGAAGCGGTTTCTACCTGGGTGTCGGGTTTGGTGGAAAAATTCTCGCCTACCACGCCTGAAATGAAAAACGAAGCCATCGCCGCCGGCGTTGCCACCTCGCTTGCTAAGCCTATAACCGTTGGCGGCGTAAATTTTACTCTCGATCAGAATGCACGGAACCAGCTTTATGATCAATTGCGGTTGCGGGATATTTCTCATGCAGTCGGTTCGACATCTACGGTTGATCTTCTGAAATATGATAGCGGCTACGTAGTGTTCAAAGTGACTGGCGCGGATAAAAAGGAATATGTGGTCAGGGGTTCATTACGAGAGGTGGAACAGTCTGGAAAAACCCTATATACCTTAAGCAACATGGATATTGCCGCCAAAAAAATATCAGACAAATCGTCGCCGCAATGGATTAGCGTAAACGAGGTAAACGAGATTGCTGGCTTAGATTTTATATCTAATGGTCAGATACTAAATGACGATAACAAGATTGTCACCGGTGTGACAAATACCGATGAAAAATCGCTGGCTTCTTTCCTTTCGGAGGTTGCTGGGAGAGGAGCCAAAAAAGCAGGTTATACGCCACTCTCATCGTATGATGAAAGTGAACTGGGCATTAAATCAAAAAGCGTCGATCTAGTTCCAGACATTGGCCCACAAGCCAACAATCATTCAAGGATACCTGTTTCAGGTCCGGTGCATACCTCCAATAGCGACCTAGGAGACCTTTCTCCTCTGGGGCCTGGCGTCTCAGGCGCCCAGCGTCAAGTTTAGTAAGCTTTCCCCCCGAAAACCAGTTGCTTTCCGGCGCACTTTGTGGTTTTTACCGTCATCCTGCGAGCCGTCAGGCTGCGCATGACCTCATGAGATCCCGTGCCCGCATCTTCGGTGCGCCACGGGATGACGATGGAGCACATATGCAAGTCACCGAACTGGAATCAACCGGCCTGAAGCACAGCCTTAGGATCGTCGTCGAAGCGGCGGCCATCGAGACGCAGGTGGAAACCGAGCTGAAGGCCGCCGGCGCGCGCGTTAAAATCCCCGGGTTCCGCCCGGGCTACATCCCGATGAAAATATTGAGGCAGCGCTACGGCAAGGAAGTGCAGGAGGGTGTGATCAACCAGGCGATCAACCAATCCACCGTCGATGCCCTCAAGCAGAAAAACCTCAAGCCGGCGGTGACGCCTCAGCTCAAGGTCGAAGGTTACAAGGAAGGCGCCGACCTCGCCTTCACCCTCGATTTCGAGATTTTTCCCGACATTCCCGCTATGAGTTTCGACAAGATTACGCTCACGCGCCCGACCTTCGAGGTGGCGGAAAAGGATATTGACGAGGCAGTGCAGCGCCTCGCCGCGCACAGTCCAAGGATAATGTCCGCGCCGGAAGGCGCGAAGGCGAAAGAGGGGCATGTCGTCGTCATTGATTTTCGCGGCAGTATTGACGGCAAGCCGTTCGACGGCGGTTCGGCCGATGATTTCCGGCTCGAATTGGGCAGCGGCCAGTTCATCGAAGGCTTCGAGGAGCAGCTGATCGGCGCGAAGAAAGGCGACGAGCGCATTGTAAACGTTACCTTCCCCAAGGATTACGGCGCGCAGAATCTCGCCGGCCGGGCGGCGTCGTTTGCCGTCAAGATAAAGGAAATCCATGTAAAAGAAACGCCGGTCATCGATGAGGAATTCGCCAAAGCGCGCGGCTTTGCCGATTTGGACGCGCTCCGTGAAACGGTGTGCGGCCAGATTACCCGCGAATATGAAGGCCTGGCGCGCAGCCGGCTCAAGAAGCAATTGTTCGATATGCTCGACGCCGAGTATGATTTCGCGCTGCCGCAGGGTATGCTTGATTTGGAGTTCAATAATATCTGGGAGCGCGTCAGGCAATCGGCCGGCGAGGCGGCGGATGAAGCCGAATACCGCGACATCGCGCGGCGGCGCGTCAAGCTCGGGCTGATGCTGGCTGAAATCGGCAACCGCAACGGCCTTCAGGTTACCGGCGAGGAAATGGGGCGCGCCGTGATGCAGCAGGCGTCCATGTACCCCGGGCAGGAAAAGAAAGTGATGGATTTCTACCGTAGTCATCCTGAACACGCCAGTGAACTGCGCGGACCGATACTGGAAGAAAAAGCGGTGGATTTCATTCTCGGCAAGGTGACCTTTGATGATCATAAGGTAACGTTGGAAGAACTGGCCGGAGATGACGGAGACGGAGAATCGTCCGGCAAGAAGCCCGCCAAAGCCGGAAAGGCCAGAGGCAAGAAGAAAGCGGAGGGATGATTGCCATGCCCGTCCCTGCCTGCGCGGGGATAAGCTTCGGCGGGCATATGGTGGCGCGTTGCGCCGCAGAAGACAATCTATAATCGCGCCGGACGGCGTTTTGCCGGGTTCCCGCTTTTGCGGGAATGACGATAATAAATAATTAACCTTTGACCGTTACACCGGTACTGGTAGACGAATAATTTACCCCTATATGATAAGGTAGAACTATGGCCAGAGACGCACTCGAAGTATATGACAATTTCCTGGTGCCGATCGTCGTCGAACAGACGGCGCGCGGCGAGCGCAGTTACGATATTTATTCGCGGCTGCTCAAGGAGCGCATCATTTTCCTCGTCGGTCCGGTGGACGACCATATGGCATCGCTGGTATGCGCGCAATTGCTCTTCCTGGAATCGGAAAATCCCGATAAGGAGATTTTCATGTACATCAATTCGCCGGGCGGCATCGTGACATCGGGACTCTCCATATACGATACCATGCAGTATATCCGTCCCAAGGTGTCGACATTGTGTTTCGGCCAGGCGGCGTCGATGGGATCGCTGCTGCTGGCGGCGGGCGAGGCGGGTATGCGCTACTGCCTGCCCAATGCGCGCATCATGATCCACCAGCCGTCGGGCGGGTTTTCCGGTCAGGCGACCGACATCGAAATCCACGCCAAGGAGATTTTGAGCTTAAAGGCGCGGCTGAACCAGATATATGTGAAGCATACCGGCCAGAAGCTGGCGCATGTCGAAAAGAACATGGAGCGCGATAATTTCCTCAGCGCCGAAGCCGCCAAGGAGTTTGGCATTGTTGATAATATCATTGAAAAGCGAAGCGCCGAGGATTTGGTGAAGAAAGACAAAACGTGATTCGAGTCGTGAGTCGCGAGTCGCGTGAAGAAAGCACTGCGCGGCTCTCGACCCGATCCACGCGACTCGTTGATACAGGAGCAAGCAAGTGAGCAAAGCAGGCGGCGGCAGTAAAGAATCATCCAAGAACACGCGCTATTGCTCGTTCTGCGGCAAGAGCGAGCACGAGGTGCGGAAGCTCATCGCCGGCCCGACCGTGTTCATCTGCGACGAGTGCGTCGTGCTGTGCATGGACATCATCCGCGCCGCCGACAAGGGCGTGCTGGCCAAGGAAGGCGACGACATCGCCAAGCCCGCCGACATCCGCAAGGTGCTTGATGATTATGTCATCGGCCAGGACCAGGCGAAGAAGATTCTCTCGGTCGCCGTGCATAACCACTACAAGCGCATCTCGCTGCTGGAAAAAAATTCCGATGTCGAGCTGGCCAAGTCGAACATCATGCTGATTGGGCCGACCGGCTCCGGCAAGACGCTGCTGGCGCAGACGCTGGCGCGCATCCTCGACGTGCCCTTTACCATGGCCGATGCGACGACGCTGACCGAAGCCGGCTATGTCGGCGAGGATGTCGAGAACATTATCCTGCGCCTGCTCCAGGCTGCCGATTACAATGTCGAGCGGGCGCAGCGCGGCATCGTCTATATAGACGAGGTGGATAAAATTTCGCGCAAGTCAGATAATCCTTCCATCACCCGCGACGTGTCGGGCGAGGGCGTGCAGCAGGCACTGCTGAAAATCATGGAAGGCACGGTGGCTTCGGTGCCGCCGCAGGGTGGACGCAAGCATCCGCAGCAGGAATTTCTGCAGGTCGATACCGCCAATATATTATTTATCGTCGGCGGAGCTTTTTCCGGCCTGGAAAAAATCATCGCCACGCGCGGGCGTGGCACCGCCATCGGCTTCGGCGCCGACGTGCGCAGCAAGGAAAACCAGCGCATCGGCGAATTGTTTTCGCAGGTTGAACCGGAAGACCTGCTTAAATTCGGCCTGATTCCGGAATTTGTTGGCCGCCTGCCGGTCATCGCGACGCTGACCGATCTCGACGAACCGGCGCTGGTTTCCATTCTCACCGAACCGAAGAACGCGCTGATCAAGCAATACAGCAAGCTGTTCGAGATGGAAGGCGCGCGCCTGCGCTTCTCGGACGACGCGCTGAAGGCGGTAGCCAAGAAAGCCATCAGGCGCAAGACCGGCGCGCGCGGTCTGCGCGCCATCCTGGAAGGCATACTGCTCGATCTGATGTATGATCTGCCGAGCATGAGCAACGTGGAAGAAATTATCATCAACGCCGAAGTCGTCGATGGCGGCGCGCCGCCGGTCATTATCCATGCCGACGCCAGGCGCGAGAGCAAGAAGCCGCACTGAGTTAAATCCTGCGGCGCGCCTTAGCGCGGGCACAGGATCCCCTTCAAATAGCAAGATATCCTGCGCTGACGCCCCGCATCCCGCAGGATTAGAACAAGGCTGAGCGCGGCCTTCCAAGCAAAATATTTTACGGGAAACCGCGAATTGCTGTTTACAAGTCCTTTTTTCCGTGCTTGAGTCCGAGGCGTCGCTGGTGGCTGAGGCCGTAAAGGCAAGGGTTTTAGCCGCCTGCACACGTTCTCATTCTTTTATTTTTAATTAAACCAAAGCAACAAGGGAGTACCACAATGAACAAGAATGAACTGATTGCCGAAGTGGCAGACAAAACCGGCACCTCCAAGGTTCAGGCCGCCGAAGCGATTGATGCCTTCACCTCGATTATCGCCAAGGCGCTGTCGAAAGGCGATGAGATCCGCCTCGTTGGTTTCGGCACCTTCACCGTCGTGCACCGCAAGGCGACCGAAGGCCGCAACCCGCGCACCGGCGCCGTGATCAAGATTGCCGCTGCTAACAAGGCCAAGTTCAAGGCCGGCAAGGCCCTGACCGAAGTGGTCAACAAGAACAGCAAGCGCAAAGCCGCTTAATTACTTTCTGGCATGGTCGGGCTTGACCCGACCATCCATCTTTATATAGATGGATCCTCGGCTCAAGGCCGAGGATGACAACGATATGAAAAGCGCCCGGAGTGATCCTGGCGCTTTTTTTATGCGTTGCGTTCCCTGCAAAAACAGGTTAAAACGCCTCTCCGGTTTGGGAAATGACGGGCGATTAGCTCAGTGGTAGAGCATCTCGTTTACACCGAGAGGGTCGGCAGTTCGAGCCTGTCATCGCCCACCACCCTTCGCCTTCGGGTGGCTTACGCCTTCGTAAGCCGCGCGGAGGCGATTTTAGGCGAAGGAGTGTCCGCCGAAACTGCCGAGCTTTGGCGAGGTAGTGTAGGGGGACTGATGCAAATATACTGCCTCTCTGCGGGGGTGTAGCTCAGTTGGTTAGAGCGTCGGCCTGTCACGCCGAAGGTCGCGGGTTCGAGTCCCGTCACTCCCGCCATTTCCTCCGTCACGTCTTCGGCGTGACATTATTATAAAAAACAGCGCGCAACGCGCGCGGGCACGCCGAAGGTCGCGGGTTCGAGTCCCGTCACTCACTAGATTTTCTTACTTCGCGCAGCGAAGTTTAGAAAATCTTGTGTCCTCCGAAGCTTTAGCGCAGGATGACCGGCGCCCACCGGAAAATCAGGCCTCCCGTCCCCCTACATATATAATATATATATTACAATAGATAAGCCATAAAGCCCCCTGCCACGCGCTGAAAAATGTCATAAAAGCTTCACACTATTTGCCCGCAGGAATGGTATGATTATCCTAAGTATTAAAGGATAACCTGCATCTAAAGGATGGGCTTATGGCCGTGACCAGTAACGATAATAATGGATTGGATACAAATCAGGCAGGGGTCGTTAGCGACATTCTTGTCGGCTTGAGAGATCAGGCAAAATTCCGTCAGGATGGACGCTATATCTGGCTGGCGGATTCAGAAAAAGATCCGCTTGCGGGCGATCTCGATGGCGCAAAACGGGCAGGAAGTTTTGCCAATTTAACCACAACGGGACTGTGGCATGAGGCAGAAAAGATCCAGCGCAATTTAGACAACAGCTTAGGAAATACAGAAGATTTGAAGAATTTGGCACAGGGGGATAGTCGCTACAGTGATGCGCTGGCCAGCGCTGAAGCTGCTGCCAGTGCTGCTCGGACGGCAGGGAAAGGATTGAAAGGAATCCATGAAAGGCATATGCTGGAACGGGAAAATAACCTTCTGGCAATCGCTGAAACGGAACAAGAAATCGCCGCATTTCCTAAACGGAAACAATCCTTTAATTTTTTAGGAAAGTTCGGAGTAAATGTCAAAGACCCGGAGGAGTTGGCCAAAGCTCAGGCAGCCGCTCAGGAGCGATTGGCAATGCTCCGAGAGGAAAAAGGCAATCTGTCGGCCAGACAGCGCGGAGAAGTTTTCGCCATCATGGATCAGCAGCGCAAGGCGGTGATTTTTTCAAAACTGAGCAATGCCCAGGGAGATCTGGCGAATACTGAGGGAGACCCGGCATTGGTTACAGAGGCAGAGGGTGTGGCGGTTAAAGTTGCACTGTATAAGCAGTTAGCGCACACGCCGACGCAATCAACGCAGGAGATGGTGGCAGACGCCGGGGAATATCAGCGTAATGTGGCGCGGGGACAAGAAGCCCGCGAAAGCCTTCGCCAACAGGATTTAGCAGGTTTCGTTGGCACTATTGAAAATGATATTAAAGGCATTTACGCCAAGCGCATACAGGAAGCCAAGACAAGAGACCCGCTTAATTATGAAGGGGCTGTTGCCAATCTGAACACGGAGCGAGACAGCCTGATAGAAAAATTAGAGGGCAGGGGCGAGAACGGCGCGTTAGGCGATCAGGTACAACTGGTCCATCATCGGATACAGGTGAGCAATCTGAGCGTTGACCGGAAAAACGCAATACAGGAGCAATTGCTGCTGTCGGCGATCAACTATAATGGAAAACCCGATCAATTTGCCGCGTCCTTCCTGAATCAAAACACTCCCGACCTCGCGCCGGTGAGTCTGGCTAAGCTAGTAAGCACAGCAACGCTGGCGAATGGCGATGCCGTGAACCCGATTAACGTATTAAAAGTGGACGTCAGCAATACGGGGATGATAGCCACGATGGTGGGTGGCGGAAAAGTGACTCTCGCTAATGAGCAGACTGTGAAGGCGGCCACCAAGAACGGCATAGATATGCAAGGCGTTGGCAACTCTAATAGGACGCTTTACTTTGGCATTAATGCGGATACCGGCGTCGGCAGCGATAATAATCAACTTGCCCTGTTTAATACCGGGGGCAAGGATGTGGCGGTCAGCGCCATCGGGGGTGGCGGCCTGGTCAACACTAAATCACCCGAACAATTACGCCTGATGGCCAATACAGTGCGCGGCGTTGTATCGGCGGGTGAGGTGGATGGCAGAATCGAGGCGAATGCCGCCCTCGTGGCGGGTAGGCTTGATAGAGGTGCACAGAAACAGGATGATTCAAGGGCAAGGGCAATGGCATGGCAAGAAGAAAGTAGGGGGGAAAAACAAAAAAGGGGTCACGGCTTGCCCGCTAAGCCCGTTCGTCAGCGCCACGCAAGTACGATTGATCCACATAGTTCAGACCTCAGGAACGTCGCCGCTGCTTTCCACCGCGCTGTTGGTGGCGTCGTAGCCGGCGTTGACCTGCAAAACGCGCCTCCCGGCATGTACGCGGCCAATGCACCCGCAACCCCTACGGCAGCGACTACTGGCGCGATCCAAAAACGTCAGGCAGAGGCAGCGGCATCTCCAATTATACCGGCCTAAAATTTTCCTGCTGATTTTTATGCCTGATTCGATTTTCCTTTGTACCTCCCTCTGAAATCGGCTATAAGCTTGGCGCATGAGCCAGGCCGTTTCAGCATACTTTCCCATCCTCGTGTTTCTCGGCATCGCCGGGTTTTTGTCGGCGCTGCTGGTGTTTCTGCCGATGCTCATCGCGCGCCAGAAGCCCGACAGGGAGAAAAATTCCGCCTACGAGTGCGGTTTCGACGCCTTCGGCGACGCGCGCGGCAAGTTCGACGTGCGGTTTTACCTCGTCGCCATCCTGTTCATCATCTTCGACCTCGAAGTGGCGTTCTTATTCCCGTGGGCGGTATGCTTAAAAACCATCGGCGCCGCCGGTTTCTGGTCGATGATGGGCTTCCTGTTCGTGCTGGCCGTCGGCTTCATTTATGAATGGAAGAAGGGAGCCTTGGAGTGGGAGTAGGTCAGGCATCAGGCATCGGGTATCAGGTATCGGATCAAGACGCGCTGCTGAGCGCCGCCTTCGACGAGATGAGCAACAAGGGCTTCGTCGTCGCGCAGCTCGACAAGCTGGCCAACTGGGCGCGCTCCGGTTCGCTCTGGCCGATGACGTTCGGCCTTGCCTGCTGCGCGGTGGAGATGATGCAGGCGGCGGCCAGCCGCTACGACATGGACCGCATGGGGCTGGTCTTCCGCCCCAGCCCGCGCCAGTCGGACGTGATGATCGTCGCCGGGACGCTGTGCAACAAAATGGCGCCGGCGCTGCGCAGGGTCTACGACCAGATGGCCGAGCCAAGATACGTGATTTCGATGGGTTCCTGCGCCAACGGCGGCGGTTATTACCATTATTCCTATTCAGTGGTGCGCGGCTGCGACCGCATCGTGCCGGTGGATGTCTATGTTCCCGGCTGCCCGCCCACCGCCGAGGCGCTGATGTACGGCGTGCTGCAACTACAGAAAAAAATCCGCCGTACCGGGACGATTATGCGATAAATTTTCCTTCTCCCGTGCACGGGAGAGGGGAAATAGGGAAATGAAACGATGGCAGAACAATTGGAAACATTAGTGGCGTCGCGGGAGACGGTGAAAGGCGCGGAGATATTGCACACCGACCGCGCGCACCTGCTGCCGCTGCTGGAGTTTCTGCGCGACAATGAAGAATGCCTGTTCGCGCAGTTGATGGATATTGCGGGCGTGGATTATCCTGAACGCGAGCATCGCTTCGAGGTGGTGTATCAACTCCTCAGCCTCAAGCACAACCGGCGCATCCGCGTGAAAGTGCATACCGATGAGGCGACGCCGGTGCCGTCGGCCTGCGGGCTGTTTTCCTCGGCGGGCTGGTATGAGCGCGAGGTGTGGGATATGTACGGCGTGCTTTTTTCCGGCAATCCCGACCTGCGCCGCATCCTCACCGATTACGGCTTCGACGGCCACCCGCAGCGCAAGGATTTCCCGCTGACCGGCTATGTTGAGCTTCGTTACGACGAAGAGCAGAAGCGCGTCGTCTATGAGCCGGTGAAGCTTACCCAGGCCTATCGCAGCTTCGATTTCCTAAGCCCGTGGGAAGGGCCGTCCGGCTATATGCTGCCGGGGGATGAGAAGGCTGTGACGAAAAAATGAAAACCAGAATCCGCAAAGCTACGCTCGAAGATTTTGAAGTCATTTACGACGTGCTTTGCCATATTCTTGACGAGGGCACCACCTATTCCTATACGCGCGAGGAGATGACGCCGGAGCGCAGCCTTGCTTATTTCATGACCGCGCCGGGCACGCATTGTTATATAGCGGAGACGAAAAAAGGCGAGATGGCCGGGTTTTATACCGTCCGTCCCAACCGCACGGGCCGGGGGGGGCATGTCGCCAACGCCTCCTTCATCGTACATCCGGAGCATCGCCGCAGGGGCATTGGCCGCAAGATGGGCGAACACGCGCTGAAAACCGCCAAAAAACTCGGTTATAAGGCGATGCAATTCAATTTCGTGGTCAGCATCAACGAGGTGGCCATAAATTTGTGGAAATCGCTGGGTTTTTCCGTCGTCGGCACCTTGCCCAAGGGCTTCCGTCATGCTAGCAAGGGGCTGGTGGATGTGCATGTCATGCACAGGTTTCTGTAGGAGGAAAGCATGGCCGATGTGATTGATTTTTCAAACCGGACACTTCGCACGCCGATTGAGCGGACCGATCTGTACCAGCGCGCCTACACGCTGGCGCAGGAGATTCATAAGGCAACGCTGGATTTCCCCGAAGTCGAGCAGCGCGAGCTGGGCGATGATGTTCGCCGCGCCGTACGCGCCGTCTGCACGCACCTGGTCGAGGGTTTTGAGAAGCAGAAAAAAGCCAGCCCGAGCTTTTATGTCGAGGTTGACATATTGACGATGGTGGCCATCGACGTGGCGCGCAAGGTTGATTTCATGCTGCGTTACTGCCGCGATCTCGGCTATATCGACGTTGGCAGGTGCGACCGCTGGTGCGAGGGCTATGGCGCCATCCTGCACCAGCTTCAGGAAATAAACGAGGCGACGCAGGAAGTGTAGCGCCGGGGATTGGTGCTGGTGGCTGGTGAAGGAAAAAATGACGCAACGGGCTATCGAACTTAAAAACCTGACCTTGAATTTCGGGCCGCAGCACCCGGCGGCGCATGGCGTGCTGCGCCTGGTGCTGGAGATGGACGGCGAGGTGGTCGAGCGCGCCGACCCGCATATCGGGCTTTTGCATCGCGGCACGGAAAAGCTCATTGAGCATAAGACCTATCTTCAGGCGCTACCGTATTTCGACCGGCTGGATTATGTCTCGCCGATGAATCAGGAACATGCCTATTCGCTGGCGGTTGAAAAATTGCTGGGCCTCGAAATTCCGCTGCGTGCGCAATACATCCGCGTACTGTTTTCCGAGTTGACGCGCATCTTAAACCATATTCTTAATGTAACGGCGCAAGCTATTGACGTTGGGGCGATGACACCGCTGCTATGGATGTTTGAGCAGCGCGAAAAAATCCTCGAATTTTATGAACGCGCCTCGGGCGCGCGGTTCCATTCCGCTTATATCCGCCCGGGTGGCGTGCATCAGGATATTCCGGAGGGCATGGAGGGCGACATTTATGATTTCGTGCAGCAGTTCCGCCCGTATATCGACGATATGGATGCGCTACTCACGCCCAACCGCATTTTCAAGCAGCGCATGGTCGATATCGGCGTGGTGACGGCCAAGCAGGCGATGGGCTGGGGCTTCACCGGGCCGATGTTGCGCGGCTCCGGCGTGGCGTGGGACCTGCGCAAGAGCCAGCCATATGAAATTTATGAGCGGCTGGATTTCGACATTCCCATCGGCAAGAACGGCGACTGCTATGATCGCTATCTTGTCCGCATGGAGGAAATGCGCCAGTCGTTGAAAATCATCGTGCAATGTCTCAACGACATGCCAAAAGGTGCAGTGACCGCCGACGATCCGCGCATCGTGCCGCCGAAGCGTGCGCTGATGAAACAATCGATGGAGGCGCTGATCAATCATTTCAAATTATACAGCGAAGGTTATCACGTGCCCGCCGGCGAAACTTACACTTCGGTGGAAGCGCCCAAGGGCGAGTTCGGCGTGTACCTTGTCGCCGACGGCACCAACAAGCCGTACCGCTGCCGCATCCGTGCGCCGGGCTTTCCTCATCTGCAGGCGCTGGACTTTATGAGCAAAGGCCATATGCTGGCGGACGTCGTGGCGATTATTGGCAGCATGGATATCGTATTCGGAGAAATCGATCGATGAAAAAAACAAGCGTCGTTTTGTGTGTGCTTTCCTTTCTGGCGGGCGTTGCCGGCTGGGCAATGTCTGCCGTCGCGCAGTATGCGCAGCCGGCGCCGGCGCAGCAACAACCGGCGGTTTTGGCGTTTCCGGCGCTGCCGCCGTCTGATTCCTGCAAGAAGTGGAAGATTATCGGCCTGTGGAAACTGAAACAGATGTATGAAGCGCCAGAGGGGCGGGAACTGGTGGACTATAAGATGCATCCGTTTCAGTATTATCTTTTCAACCGCAACAATACTTACGGTCAGTATGTTGCTCCCCATGACGAACGCCCAGGCGTTGTGCTCAAGGCCATCGATGACCAGAAATCGGTGCTGCGGCAATTCGTCGTCGATAAGTCGGGGTTCACCTTTCTTTACCAGAACGGCGTCGCCACCGATACGCTGGCTTGCTTTGTCGTCGCCAGCCAGTTCGGTGCTTTCAACGCTGGCGAACTGTTGCTGATGCCGCCGGAAGGGCGGCATCCCGGGCGGCTGGTCAGTGTGTACGATAAGATCTGGATGCCGCCGAAAGGAAGATAGATGATGACAGGAAAGTTACACCGGCGCGAGCGTGAATTGGTCGGCGATTTCGCCTTTGCGCCGGAGAACCTTGAGGCGGCGCAGATGATTGTCGCGCGCTACCCGGGAGGAAAACAACAGAGCGCCGTCATGCCGCTTCTGGCGCTGGCGCAGAGGCAAAGCGGCGGCTGGCTGCCCAAAAGCGCGCTCGATTGCGTGGCCGGGCTGCTCGGCGTGGCAAGGTCACGCGTTTATGAGGTCGCCACTTTCTACAATATGTATAATCTTGATCCGGTCGGGCGGAACGTCGTCAATGTCTGCACGACGACGCCTTGCTGGCTGCGCGGCTCCGGCGACATCGTGGCGGCTTGCGAAAAGCATCTGGGCGTTGCCTGCGGCGAAACCACCGCTGATGGCGAGTTCACGCTGCGCGAGGTGGAATGCCTCGGGGCATGCGTCAATGCGCCGATGTGCCAGATCATTAACGCGGCGGGCGAATATTTCTATGAGGATTTGACACCGGAAAGCGCCGCACGGCTGCTCGAAGCGCTGGCTGCCGGCGGCACAATAAAGCCGGGGCCGCAGAGCGGCAGGAAATCCAGTGAGCCTGAAGGGGAAACGAAATAATGCTCTCCGATAAAGACCGCATCTTCACCAATCTCTACGGTTTCGACGACTGGCGGCTGCCGGGCGCCCGCGCGCGTGGCGACTGGGAGAACACCGGGGCACTGCTGGCCAGGGGGCAGGACGCCATCATCGATGAGGTAAAAGCCTCGGGGTTGCGCGGGCGCGGCGGCGCGGGTTTTTCCACCGGCGTCAAATGGTCATTCATGCCGAAAAAATCCGACGGTCGGCCATCGTATCTCGTCGTCAACGCCGACGAGGGCGAACCGGGAACCTGCAAGGATCGCGACATGATGCGGCACGATCCTCACAAACTGGTCGAAGGCTGCCTCATTGCCTGTTTTGCCATGCGCGCGGTCGCCGCCTACATCTATATCC
>JAGWIM010000153.1 GCA_028873525.1 Pseudomonadota bacterium | reverse complement strand
ATCACCATCAGCGTGCGGTCGAGTCTACCGAAATGCAATATCAGCAGCACGAAGATAATGGCAATAGTGGCAGGAATGGCGATACCCAGCCGCGCGCGCGCTTCCAGCATCTGCTCGAACTGCCCCGACCAGCCGATGGAATAGCCCGGCGGCAGTTTGACCTTTTCCGCCACAATTTTCTGTGCTTCCTTAACATAGCTGCCGATATCGCGCCCGGCGATGTCCACATACACCCAGCCGTTGAGGCGTGCGTTTTCGGAGACGATCATCGGCGGGCCGTTGGTGATTTTAATGTCTGCCAATGTGCCTAGCGGTATCTGCGCGCCGTCGGGCGCTGCAACCAGAATATCTTTCACGTCCTCGATGGATTCGCGGAAAGGCCGGTCGTAGCGCAGCATGATGCCGTAGCGTTCGCGGCCCTGCACCGATTCGGCCAGGCGCATGCCGCCGAGCGCCGTGGCGATGACGTCCTGCACGGTGCTGAGGTCAATGCCGTAGCGGGCAATGGCGTCGCGGTTCGGCTCGATCTCCAGGTATTTTGCGCCCACCACACGGTCGGCGAAGGCAGAGCGCGTGCCGGGAATGTCCTTCACCGCCTGTTCCACCTGTAAGGCAACCTCGCCGATGGTGGCAAGGTTATCGCCCGATATTTTGATGCCTACCGGCGTGCGGATGCCGGTGGTCACCATGTCGAGGCGGGTTTTAATCGGGTAGCCCCAGCTATTCACCAGCCCCGGCATTTTGGTAGCCGTGTCCATTTCCTTGATGAGCTTATCGACCGTCATGCCGGGCCGCCATTCGCTACGCGATTTCAGACGTACCCAGGTTTCGATCATGGAGATCGGCGCGGGATCGGTGGCGGTGTCGGATTGACCGGCTTTGCCGAATACGCTTTCCACCTCTGGCGTTTGCTTGATGGCGCGGTCGGTGGTTTGCAGAATTTCCTTGGCCTTTGTAATAGACACGCCCGGCAGGGTGATCGGCATGTAGAGCAGATCGCCCTCGTAAAGCGCGGGCATGAATTCCGAGCCGGTGCGAAGAATCGGGATTGCCATACTGACCAGCAATACACCAGCGATAATCAACGTCAGCCACCTTGCCCGTAGCGCGGCTGCAAGGATGGGCCGATAAACCCTAATGAAAAAACGGTTGATCGGGTTGGCATCCTCGGTGCGGATGCGTCCGCGAATCAGCCACAGCATGAGCAACGGCACTACCGTCACCGACAGGATTGAAGCCGCCGCCATCGAATAGGTCTTAGTGAAGGCCAGCGGCGTGAACAGCCGCGCCGACTGGCCGGTGAGTGCGAATACCGGCAGGAAGGAAACGGTTATAATCAGCAAGGAAAAGAACAGGCCGGGGCCGACTTCCTTCGCCGCCAGCAGCAGCGCGTCGCGCTTTTCCTGCGTGGTGCCGTCAGGCATTTCCGATAGTTTTCTATGCGCGTTTTCAACCATGACAATCGAGGCATCCACCATTGCGCCGATGGCGATAGCGATGCCGCCCAGCGACATGATGTTGGCGGTAATGCCCTGCCACGACATGATGATGAACGCCGCCAACACGCCGAGCGGCAGGGTGACAATCGCCACGAATGACGAGCGCACATGCAACAGGAAAATCAGGCAGACCAGCGATACGACGATGGCTTCCTCGATCAGTTTGTGCGTCA
>JAGWIM010000081.1 GCA_028873525.1 Pseudomonadota bacterium | reverse complement strand
TCCTTCTCCCCCCGGGAGAGGATGCCAAGCGGAGCGAGGCGGGTGGGGGCAGGACAACCGGATGCCCCATCGCCCGTTACTTCTTCCGGCATTGTTGACCTTTCCGCCCTCGACCGGCTGCTTGCAGGTGGCGGGCCGGCTCTGGTTTCAGTCATGCTGGCCAATAATGAGACGGGAATAATCCAGCCCATAAAAGAAGTCAGTGAACTGACTAAAAAATACGGGGCATTGTTACACTGCGACGCGGCGCAAGGCTTCGGAAAAATTCCGGTGGATTTTGGCGTGCTCGGCTGTGACCTGATGACGCTGGCCGCGCATAAATGCGGCGGGCCGGTTGGAGCGGCGGCTCTGGTGGTAAGACGCGATTTGCCTGTCCTTCCGCCATTAACCGGCGGCGGACAGGAATCAGGGCGCCGCGCCGGGACGGAAAACGTCGCCGCCATCGCCGGATTCGCCCGGGCGGTGGAGCTATTCGATTTTAGGCATATGAAGGCGCTGAGAGGCTGGCTGGATGAGATGGAAGCGGAAATCTCGTCTCCCGGCATGGGACAGGCGGGAGGAGGGATGGTTTTCGGAAAATCGGTATCCCGCCTGCCTAATACCAGTTGCATCGCCATGCCGGGCGTATCGAACGAAGTGCAGTTGATGGATTTCGACCTGAACGGGTTTGCCGTGTCCGCCGGTTCGGCCTGCTCGTCAGGACGCATCGAGCCGTCGCACGTGCTGGCGGCGATGGGCGTACCGGAAGCATCGTCGCGTTCGGCCATCCGCATCAGCGGCGGCCGGCAGACGACAGAACAGGATATAACGTCATTCACCGAAGCATGGAAGCGGATGTACCAGAGGCTGTCACGCCGTCACGCCGGTTGATTCCCATTCGTGCCCATGTCTTCGGCAATCGTCTAGCCGGTCATCCGCAATCAACCGGCAGAAGCGTTCGGCCGCTGATACGCTATCCCATTTCATGCCCAGCGGCAGCAGGGAACCCACCGCCAGCGCACCCCAGACGACGTTGGTAATGAACACCGCTTCAGCGCCTGCCAGCGCTTTCACGGCTGATTCCACTTCCTCCACCGGATAAGGAGACAGCCGCAACACCGCCGCCCGCGCGGCACCTTCCAGTACGCCGCAATCCAGCGGCGGCGTATAAAGCCTGCCGCCTTTAAGCCAGAACAGGTTGGCCGATCCGGTTTCGCACAAATAGCCTTTTTCGTTTACAAGCAACGCGTCGAAACAGGCGTTATCGGCCGCTTCCAGCCTTGCAAGCGTTGAACTCATGCCCTGGCATAATTTATAGCGCATCGGCAGGGCGCGCGGTGGGATTTTTATCATTCCGCCTTGCCACAGCGCCACCGGCAATGCTGGCCGAGGGGGCGAAGGCATCGTCTCTATAACCACCGTTGGACCGGCATTCAGGTCGGGCAAATAGCCACGCCCGCCCACGCCGCGCGTGATTTGAATCCGCAGCAGCCCATCCGCCGGCTTGTTTTTATGCAGCAGGGTGCGGCAATCAGCCTGTAGCGCACCCACGTCGAACTTTATCCGGACCGCCGCCAGCCCCGCTTCCAGCCGCCGCATATGCCAGGAAAACCAGCAGGGCACGCCGCCGCGCACCGCCAGCGTCTCAAACACTCCGTCGCCATAGCGGAAACCGCGATCGTGCAGAGAGACGCACGCTTTATCCGCCGGCGACAAATGGCCGTTCACTACGACGTAATTAACTTGTGAATGCGCGTTCATCGAGGGTAAATTACAGGTTTGCAGGATGTGGACAATGATTATATTGGGACTCGGCGGCAATATCGGCGACCGGCAGGCGCAACTCGAGACGGCGGTCAAAAAACTGACGGGCGTCGTGCGAAACATATGCTGCTCGCGGGTGCTGGAATCCCCGGCGCTGATGCCGGAAGGCGCGCCGAAGGAATGGGACAGCCCGTTTCTCAACATGGCGGTGCGCGGCGAAACAAACCTTTCGCCGCCGGCATTGCTGACGGCGGTAAAAACCATTGAGCGCGAGCTTGGGCGCGTGCCGGGCGGCAGGTGGTGCCCGCGCGCCATCGACATCGACATACTGGCGATGGACGGCATCGTGTTTGAAAGCCCCGAACTCACCATTCCGCACCGCGAATTGCTGAACCGCAGCTTCGCGTTGTTACCGTTGGCCGATGTCGCGCCGGACTGGCGCTGGCCACAAGCCGGGGAGTATTTCCAAAAAACGGCGGCGGAGATTGCCAAAATAAAAGGCTGCAAATTGCCTGATACCGGAATAAAAATTCATGGCTGAAATTGTCGGCATACTCAACGTGACGCCCGATTCGTTTTCCGACGGCGGCGCGTTTTTTACACCCAAAGCGGCCATCGGCGCCATCGCGGAAATGGCGGAGCAGGGGGTGGATGTCATAGACATCGGCGCGGAATCCACACGCCCCGGCGCAACGCCGATTACGCCGGAAGAAGAATGGCGAAGGCTTCAGCCGGTGCTTTCGGCGCTGCCGCATTTCGGAGCCGTGCGCTTCAGCGTGGATACGCGCCACGCGGAAACCGCCAGACGGGCGCTGAAGGCCGGGGCGCACTGGATAAACGATGTGGAGGGATTTTCCGACCCGGCCATGCTGGCGGCGGTGGGGGATTCGGATTGCCGGATGGTGGTGATGCACTCACTCGGTGTTCCGGCGGATAAGAATGTCGTGTTGCCGGAATCGGCGGATGTCACGGCGGAATTACTGGAATGGGCGCATACCCGTATGGGGTATATTGAAAACGCTGGCGTCGCGCGGGACCGGATTATTTTCGATCCCGGCATCGGCTTCGGAAAAACGGCGGCGCAGTCGCTGGCCATTCTGCGGTCTATCGAAAAACTCAAGACGTTGAATGTGCCGATCATGGTCGGCCATTCACGAAAATCTTTCCTGGCAAGTTTCGGCGGACGCGATAGCGCCACGCTCGTTGTTTCACAATATCTGGCGGCGCAGGGCACGAACTTCCTGCGCGTACATGAGGTGGCGGCGCACCGGCGGATGCTGAACGTTACGCAGGCGCTTTATGGATAATATCGAATCGTTCCTGAACAAGCTGCATCATCCGGCGCTGGCGGGCATCGACCTGTCGCTCGACCGGATGCTGCGGCTGCTGTCCATGCTCGGATCACCGCACAAGCGCCTGCCGCCGGTCGTTCACGCGGCGGGCACCAACGGCAAGGGATCGCTGCTGGCCTATGTGCAGGCGATTTTCGAGGCGGCGGGATACCGCGTGCATAAATACACTTCGCCGCACCTGGTGCATTTCCGGGAGCAGATTATATTGCAGGGACGCGAAATAGAGAATGGCCATGTCGAAAACATCATCCGTTACATAACGCCCGTGCTGGCCGCGCAACCGGCGACTTTTTTCGAGGCGACGACGGCAATCGCTTTCCTGGCGTTCGCCGAACACAAGGCTGACATCCTGCTGCTGGAAACCGGCCTGGGCGGCAGGCTGGACGCCACCAACGTCATTGAGAAACCGTTGCTTACCGTCATTACGCCGATCGCCTATGACCACTGCGAATACCTGGGGAATACATTGACCGCCATCGCCGGCGAGAAAGCAGGCATATTGAAACATGGTGTGCCGTGCGTGGTGGGAAAGCAGGTGGAGGAAGCGGCGGCGGTGATTGAAAAACAAGCGGCGGCACTGACCGTTCCGCTCTACCGCTACGGCAAGGAATGGCACGTAGAAAACGAGATATACCATTCGCGTGAGCGCACGCTGGCGCTGCACCCGTCGCTGGCTGGCGATCATCAATTCGATAACGCGGCCGCTGCCGTCGCCAGCATTGAGCAGATGCCGCAATTTGCCATCAGCGGCGCGCATATCACGCAAGGATTAGCTCATGCCGTCTGGCCGGCACGGTTGCAGCAACTTACCCATGGGGGGTATATTGATATACTCCCCCCCGGTATCGAATTATGGCTTGACGGCGGGCATAATCCGCAGGGCGGCGAGGTGCTGGCGGCATGGCTGCAAGGGCGCGCGGGCTGCCAGACATATCTGGTGTGCGGCATGACGAATAACAAGGATATGGCGGGATACCTGCGGCCACTGGCTCACTGTGTAACGGCATTATATGCCGTAACTATTCCGGGAAAATCGGACAGCCGTCCACCACCGCAACTGGCTGCGGCGGCGCAGGGGCTGGGCATCGAAGCCGCCGCCGCGACCTCGGTTGAAAATGCGTTGCAAACCATCGCCCGGCGTGCCAGAATTCCAAGCGTCGTCTGCATTTGCGGCTCCCTCTACCTGGCGGGAAAAGCGCTGGCGGCGGGAAATGGTTGAAGTTATGGAACTGGAACGCATTATCGACGGCGCTTGGGAAAACCGGCAGACGATTGATGCGCAGGCGGGCGGCGAAGTGCGCGACGCCGTTGAAGAAACACTGATGCGGCTCGACGGCGGCGCCTTGCGCGTGGCGGAAAAAATTGCTGGCCGGTGGCAGGTCAATCAGTGGGTGAAAAAAGCGGTGCTGCTGTCGTTCCGCCTGAATGACATGCGCGTCATGGGCGGCAATTACGACAAGGTGCCGTTGAAATTTTCCGGCTGGGGTGAAGCGGATTTCAAAACAGCAGGCTTCCGCGCCGTGCCGGGCGCCATCGTGCGCCGCTCGGCGTTTATCGCAAGGGACGTGGTGCTGATGCCCTGCTTCGTCAATGTCGGCGCGCATGTCGGCGAAGGAACAATGATCGATACCTGGTCCACCGTCGGATCCTGCGCGCAGGTGGGCAAGCGCTGCCACATTTCCGGCGGCGTCGGCATCGGCGGCGTGCTCGAACCGCTGCAGGCGAATCCGGTCATCATCGAGGATAACTGTTTTATCGGCGCACGCAGCGAAGTGGCCGAAGGCGTCATCGTCGAGGAAGGCGCGGTGATCGCCATGGGCGTTTATCTCGGCGCCTCAACCAAAATCGTCGACCGCGAAACGGGAACCGTTTCCTATGGCCGCGTGCCGGCCTATTCGGTCGTCGTGCCGGGCACGTTGCCGGGTAAAAACGCCAATCTTTACTGCGCCGTCATCGTCAAGCGCGTGGATGAAAAAACACGTTCCAAGACGGGCGTTAATGACCTTTTGCGGATTGCTCAATAATCCACCCTTGTAAGGTATAATCCATCCGGCGGCGCGGTCGGGCCGGCGGCCGCGCGGTTTTTGGCAGCGAGAGCGTTCTTTACGTCATTGGGCGACCATTTTCCTTTACCCACCATCGCCAGTGTCCCCACCATAATCCGCACCTGGTGATGCAGGAAGGAGCGCGCCGAAGCGGTGATGTGGATTTCCTCGCCGGCGCGTTTTACGTCCAGCGTATCGAGGGTTTTTTCCGGCGATCTGGCCTGGCACTGCGTATCGCGAAAACTGGTGAAATCATGATGCCCGACGAGGAGCCGCGCCGCCGCGCGCATGGCGCGCGCATCCAGCTCCTCCGCCGCGTGCCAGGCGCGGTTCGCCTCCAGCCCCAGCCGCGCGCGGCGGTTGATGATGCGGTAGAGATAATGGCGCCTGGTCGCCGAGAAACGGGCATGGAAATCATCGGCGACGAGTTCGGCGGAGATGACAGAAATCCTGTGGCCATGCGCAGCATGGAGCACAGTATCCTGTGCAGCCACTCCGTGGCTCACAGAATTATATAGATAAAAATTGAGGCCCTGCATCACGGAAAACGGATCATATTCTTTCGGCAGATCAACGTGCGCCGCCTGCGCGAGGGCGTGCACACCGGCATCGGTGCGTCCGGCACCGATGATGTCGGTCTCGGCGCCGCTGAATTTTAACACCGCCTGCGCGAGGGCGGATTGCACGGTGGGGCGGTCAGCCTGTTTTTGCCAGCCGGCGTACGGCGTACCGTCATATTCGATAATCAGTTTGTAACGCGGCATTTTATTCTAATATTGTTCCAGAAGGGATTGGATAGCCACGTAACATTTCATCGTATGTCATTTGTTTCTTGCCTGGACGTTGAACCGCTTCAGGTACAAGTATGCCTTCACCGCATATAATCATTGTCCCGCGCTCATCTAATATTCTTCCAGGTACATAATGCCTGTAAGGTGTCGGCTTTTCCCATGCTTCCGCTTCGAATATTTTTATATGTTCGCCCTTATATATAAAAAATGCGCCGGGCGACGGCGAAAGCCCGAGGATTTGGTGATAAATTATTTCGGCCGGCTGGTTCCAATCGATGCGGCAATCGCCTTTCGTAATTTTTTTTGCATACCCTACCCCGGTATCCGGCTGCTTCACCGGCATGATGGTTTTATCCGCCAGTCCCTGCAAGGTTTTGAGTAAAAGCGGCCCGGCTTTTTCCGCCAATATGTCGTGCAGCGCCCCGGCATTCATGCCTTCGGGAATCGGATATTTCTCCACCAGCAGCATATCGCCGGTATCCAGCCCTTCGTCCATCTGCATGAGGGTAACGGCGGTTTCCTTATCGCCCGCCATGATGGCGCGCTGGATAGGCGCGGCGCCGCGCCAGCGCGGCAGCAGGCTCGGATGCACGTTGACGCAACCGAGCGGATGGGCTTCGAGTATCGGCTTGGGCAGTAGCAAACCATAAGCAACAACGACCGCGACATCGGCCCTGTGCGAGGCAAACTGCGATTGCACTTCGGGAGTTTTCAAACTTTCAGGCGTGAAGACCGGCAGATTGTGCGCCAGCGCATATGCCTGCACCGGCGAGGGCGTTTCCTTCTGCCCCCGGCCCGCCGGACGCGGCGGCTGCGTGTAGACCGCGATAATCTTATGCCCGGCCTCGCGCAGCGCGCGCAGCGAAGGCACGGCAAATTCCGGCGTGCCCATGAAGACAATGGAAAGGGAATTAAATGTCTGCGAACACATGCGCCTCAGCCTCGGCGCCGGGATGCGTGACGGCGCCTTTCGCGGCAGGACCGACGCCTTGCGCATATTTCCACAGCGCGCCCGACTGGAAATCATGCGCGCGCGGCTTCCACGCCTTGCGGCGCCGGGACATCTCTGCAGGCGAAAGATTGACTTCGATAGTGCCTTTGGCCGCGTCGATGGTGATGATGTCGCCGTCTTTGATGAGGCCGATGGGGCCAGAGGCAGCCGCTTCCGGCCCGACATGGCCGATGCAGAAGCCGCGCGTACCGCCGGAAAAGCGGCCATCGGTGATGAGCGCCACGTGCTCGCCCATGCCCTGACCATACAGCGCCGCGGTGGTGGAGAGCATTTCGCGCATACCGGGGCCGCCGCGCGGACCTTCGTAGCGGATGACCAGCACATCGCCTTTTTTATATTTTTTCTTTTCGACGGCGGCGAAGCATTCTTCCTCCGAATCAAAGCAGCGCGCCGGGCCTTTGAACGCGAGGTTCTTCATGCCCGCAACTTTAACGATGGCTCCTTCGGGCGCGAGGTTGCCCTTGAGGATTACTACTCCCCCCGTTGGGGAGATGGGTTTATTGTACGGGTACACTACATCCTGCGAGACGCCATACGTCTGCGCAGGATCAATGGATTCTGCGCGGCCGCTTCGCGGCTTACAGGATTGGCGCAAGTTCTCTTTCACCGTTTTCCCCGTCACCGTCAGGCAGTCGCCGTGCAGAAAGCCGCCGTCGAGCAGGGTTTTCATCACCGCCTGCACGCCGCCCGCCTCGTATAAATCCTTGGCGGTGTATTTGCCGCCGGGCATGAGATCGGCGAGATACGGCGTTTTCTTGAAGATTTTGCCGACATCGAAAACATCGAACGCAATGCCTGCCTCATGCGCCATCGCGGGAAGATGCAGCGCGGCGTTGGTTGATCCGCCGGTGGCGGCGACGACGGCGGCGGCGTTCTCCAGCGCTTTGCGCGTGACGATGTCGCGCGGACGAATTTTGTTTTTAAGCAGCATCATGACCGCCTGCCCGGACTCAAAGGCAAAGGCGTCGCGCGATTCATACGGCGCCGGTGCACCCGCCGAACCGGGCAGCGCCAGGCCGATGGCCTCCGACACGCAAGCCATGGTGTTGGCAGTGAACTGGCCGCCGCACGAACCCGCCGACGGACACGCCACCTGTTCCAATTCGTGTAATTCTTCTTCGCTCATGCCGCCCGCGCTGTATTTTCCGACGCCCTCGAACACATCGACGACGGTGACTTGCTTGCCTTTATATTTTCCCGGTAATATCGAACCGCCATACATGAACACGCTTGGCACATTGAGCCGCAGCATCGCCATCATCAGGCCGGGGAGCGATTTGTCGCAACCGGCCAGCCCGACCAGCGCGTCGTAGCAATGGCCGCGCATGGTAAGCTCCACCGAATCGGCGATGACTTCGCGGGAAACGAGGGAGGATTTCATGCCCTGGTGCCCCATGGCGATGCCGTCGGTGACGGTGATGGTGGTGAATTCGCGCGGCGTGCCGCCCGCCGCCGCCACGCCTTTTTTCACTACCTGCGCCTGCCGTCCCAGCGTGATGTTGCAGGGCGCGGCTTCGTTCCATGTCGTGGCGACGCCGACCAGCGGCGCATGGATGCCCGCCTCGGTGATGCCCATGGCATACAGATACGAGCGGTGCGGCGCGCGCTGTGGCCCTTCCGTGACGTGGCGGCTGGGGAGACGGGATTTACCGAAGGATTTCATGATACGCTTTAGCCGGATTGCCTCGCTGCGCTTGCAGTGACGTCATTTCGTAAGTTTTTTCACTTCCCGCTCGACAATGCGCTCGACGATGGGCGGCAGGTTGACGTCGAGCCAGGATTTCATCAGCGGCCGCAGCATCTGCTCCACCAT
>JAGWIM010000080.1 GCA_028873525.1 Pseudomonadota bacterium | reverse complement strand
TATACAATTTCAATCAGTTATCCCCCTTGCGCTTGCGCTCCCATAGTCCCCGCAGCATCCCGCGGAAGGTACGGATTTCCTGCGCGCTCCAGCTGGCGCGCAGCAGCATGTTCTGCAGATTCTGCCACATGATGGTTTTCTTGTCGGCGACGCGTTAATAATTGATGTCGTCAAGATATTCGCTCAGTTGGTCGAACAGGCCGCCCCAATCTTCTTTTGTAGCTAAGGATTCAGGATTCGGGATTCGGGATTCAGGTAGCAAGTGATTTTCCCCTGAATCCTGGATCCTGGATCCTGACACCTGCCTAAACCACTCATACCCCATCACCACCACCGACTGCGCCAAATTAAGCGAGCTGTTTTCCGGCGCGGTAGGAATGGTGACGAGCGTGTCGCACCAGTTGATTTCCTCATTCTCCAGCCCTGTCCGTTCCGGTCCGAAGACCAGCGCGATTTTTATTTCCCCCTCCCCTTGAGGGAAGGGGTTAGGGGGAGGGAGTAAGTGAGGGAGTAAGTATTGCACAATCTCCCCCGTCGCCGCCTCTGGCGTCAGCACGCGCTTGTTCATGTCGCGCGGGCGGGCGGTGGTGGCGTAGGCGCGCTGGATGTCGGCGGTGGCGGAGGCGAAATCGGGAAAAGATTTTGCCGCTTCGATGATACCGCCGCCGCCTGCCGCCATCTCAAGCGCCCTGCGGTTCGGCCAGCCGTCGCGCGGGGCGACGAGCCGCAATTCGGAGAGTCCGAAATTGCTCATGGCGCGCGCCGCCGCGCCGATATTTTCGCCCATCTGCGGGCGGACCAAGATGACGGCGGGGACTGCTCCCCCTCGAGGGGGGAGCGGCTGGGCGCGAGCCTGCGAGGCAGGCGACGCGCGAAGCGTGGGGATGGTCATTGTTCCTGTTGATCTCGGGGTTTCACTCCCGCCGCCCGGCTGCGGCTGCGCCTTGTCTCGCGCGCGCTCCCTTGAGGGGGGAGCGTTTTTAATAATTTATATGTTACCGAATCGAGCAGCGCGTTGAACGATGCGTCGATGACGTTGGCCGAGACGCCGATGGTGTTCCACACGCGGCCTTTGGAATCGCGCGATTCGATGAGCACGCGGGTGATGGCCTTGGTGCCTTCGCCGGGCGTCAAGATGCGCACTTTATAATCGGTAAGCTGCAAATCCTTGACCGCCGGGAAATGCTTGATGAGCGCCTTGCGCAGCGCGCCGTCCAAAGCGTTCACCGGGCCGTTGCCTTCGGCCACCGTCATCACCTCGTCGCCATCCACGGAAAGCTTGACGCTGGCCTCCGAGCTGTTGACCAGCGCGCCCTTGGCGTTGAACCGCCGCTCGCCGATGACGCGGAAGCCCAGCACCTCGAAATACTCCGGCACTTTGGCCAGCGTCCGCCGCGCCAGCAATTCAAAGCTCGCCTCGGCGCCTTCATAAGCGTAACCCTGTTTTTCCCGCTGCTTGACTTCCGAGACCAGCGCGCCGACGCGCTCATCATCCGGCTTGACGCTGATGCCGAACTGTTTGAGCCGGTCGAGGATGCTGGATTTTCCCGCCTTGTCGGAAACTAAAATCGTGCGCTGATTGCCGACCAGGGCCGGGTCGATATGTTCGTAGCTCGTCGAATCCTTGGCCATCGCCGCGACGTGCAGCCCGCCCTTGTGCGCAAACGCCGCCGATCCGACATAGGGCGCATGCTGGTTTGGCGCGCGATTCAAACGCTCGTCGAGAAAATGCGAGACATGCGTCAGCAGTGGCAATTTTTCCCTGGTGACGCCGGTGATGAAACCCATTTTCAGCATGAGATTCGGAATGATGGAAATCAGGTTGGCGTTGCCGCAGCGCTCGCCGACGCCGCCCACCGTGCCCTGCACCTGCCTGGCCCCGGCCTGTACGGCGGACAGCGAATTGGCCACGGCGTTGTCGGTGTCGTTATGGCAGTGGATGCCGAGCCGGTCGCCGGGGATGTGTTTCGTTACCTGGCCCACGATGTCGCCGATTTCAAACGGCAGCGAGCCGCCGTTGGTGTCGCACAGCACGAGCCAGCGCGCGCCGTTATCATAAGCGGACTTGAGGCAGGCCAGCGCGAATTCGGGATTTGATTTATAGCCGTCGAAAAAATGCTCGGCGTCGAACAGCGCCTCGCGCTTGTGCCGCGCGACATGCGCAATCGATTCGCCGATCATGCGGAGATTTTCTTTTTCCGATACGCCAAGCGTGCTCGCCACCTGCTTGTCCCAGGTTTTGCCGACAAGGCAAATGGCCTTCGCGCCGCTTTCGAGCAACGCGGCAAGGCCGGGATCATTTTCCGCTGAACGGCCGGATCTCCGCGTCATGCCGAAGGCCGAGAGCGTGGCTTTGTGCAGCGCCGGCGGATGCGCGAAAAATTCATCGTCGTTGGGATTGGCGCCCGGCCAGCCGCCTTCGATCATGTCGATGCCGAGCTTATCCAGTTCGCGCGCGATGGCCTGCTTGTCGGCCACGGTGAAATCCACGCCGCGCGCCTGCGCCCCGTCGCGCAGCGTCGAGTCGTACAAATAAACGCGGTCGGAAAGCATGTAGGGCATGGCAGGTTATTTCCGTATAATGGCGCAACCGGCCTATCTTCCACTATAATCCATGATTCGGCAAGCCCTTTACGGCGCTGTCTGAGCCGGCTATAGTGCCGCATGTCCGCCGCCATACAATTTTACCATTTGACCGCCTCGCCGCTGGAACGCGCGCTGCCGAAACTGCTGGAAAAAGCGGTGGCGGGGCAATTCCGCGTGCTGCTGTGGGCATCCTCGGAGGAACGCGCCGAACGGCTTAACCAGTTGTTATGGACGTATAATCCAGGCAGCTTCCTGCCGCATGGCAGTCTGAAGGACGGCCATGCGGAAGAACAGCCTATTTTCATTTCCACCGAACTTAATGTGCCTAACAGCGCAAAATTACTGGCGGTGACCGATGGCCGCATGCCGGAAAAACCCAACGCCTTCGAGCGCATTCTCGATATCTTCGACGGCAATGACGCCGAAGCGGTGGCGCAGGCGCGCACGCGCTGGACTGCCTATAAAAACGGCGGCCATGAGGTCAGCTACCTGCGCCAGACCGAGCAGGGCGGGTGGGAAAAGGCGGCTTAAGGGGGATGAACGATAATCGGATGATGGATGAGCAGATAAAAACACTGTATCATTAGCGTGATTTTGTTATTTACGCTTTCCCTTATCCGATCACCTGTTCGTCTATCATCCATGTTTCTTTCCCGCCGCACGTTCGCCATCATCTCGCATCCCGACGCGGGCAAGACGACGCTGACCGAAAAGCTGCTGCTGTTCGGCGGGGCGATTCACCTGGCGGGCGCGGTGAAAGCCAAGAAGGGCGGGCAATCGGCGCACTCGGACTGGATGGAAATCGAAAAATCGCGCGGCATTTCGGTCACCGCCTCGGTGATGACGTTTGAGTATGATAACCATACCATCAACCTGCTCGATACGCCGGGGCACAAGGATTTTTCGGAAGATACCTACCGCACGCTGACCGCCGTCGATTCCGCCGTGATGGTCTTAGACGGCGCGAAAGGCATCGAGGCGCAGACGCTGAAACTCTTCGAGGTCTGCCGCCTGCGCGACATGCCGATTCTCACCTTCATCAACAAAATGGACCGCGAAACCAGGGAGCCGTTCGCGCTGCTGGATGAAATCGAGCAGCGACTGGCGCTTGATGTCTGCCCCGTCACCTGGCCGATCGGCATGGGCGACCGCTTTCGCGGTTGCTTCAATCTGATGACCGATACGCTTTATTTATTCAGGGCGGGCGATGCCCCCCCCCTGTCCTCTCCGCTGGCGGAGGAGATGAAGGGGGGGGTGTTCACCGGTGCGAACGATCCCAAGCTGGATGAGCATATTCCTGCCGCCGAGCTTGCGGCATTCCGCGAAGAAGTGGCGATGGTGAAGGCCGTTTATCCGCCGTTTGACCGCGAGCATTACCTGGCCGGGCATCTGACGCCGGTATTTTTCGGCAGCGCCATCAATAATTTCGGCGTGCGCGAATTGCTTGAAGCCTTGTGCGATCTGGCGCCCAGCCCGCGCATACAGCCTGCGGAACCCAGACCCATCTCTCCGGAGGAACCGAAATTCACCGGGTTCGTCTTTAAGATTCAGGCCAACATGGACAAGAACCACCGCGACCGCATCGCGTTTGTCCGCATCTGCTCCGGCAAATATTTGCGCGGCATGAAGGTGTTGCATGTGCGGTCGGGAAAAACGCTGGCGCTGAATAACCCGGTGCTGTTTCTCGCCCGCGAGCGCGAGCTGGCCGAGGAAGCCTGGCCGGGCGACATCATCGGCATCCCCGGCCACGGCCACCTGCATATCGGCGACGCCCTCACCGAAGGCGAAAAATTATATTTCACCGGCATCCCGAGCTTCGCGCCGGAACTGTTCCAGCGCGTGCGGCTCGAAGATCCGCTGAAATCCAAGCAACTCAAGTCAGCGCTGGAACAATTATCCGAGGAAGGCGCGTCGCAGATTTTCAAGCCGATTGACGGTTCGCCGTGGATCATCGGCGTCGTCGGGCAACTCCAGTTCGAGGTCATCGCCTCGCGCCTGCAAAGCGAATATGGCGTCAGGGGCAGCTTCGAATCCGTGCAGTTCACGGCGGCGCGCTGGTTGAAAGGCGACGCGGAGAAACTGCGCGAATTCTGCGATAAGAATCAATACAACACGGGCATGGATTCGCACGGCCACCTGGCGTACCTCGCCCCCAACGCCTGGCAGATGGAGCGCATCCAGAAAGACTGGCCGGAGATTGAATTTCTGAAGACGAGGGAGAACAGGTAATCCCCGCATATGCCGCGTAAGCGGCGCATTGCCGGGCACGGTTTCTGTCATTTCCGCGCAGGCGAGAATCCCGCGAGGCCTGCCGTGCCGCAGGCGCGGAAATGCCTCCCGCGACAAGTGCGGGTTTATGCCGGGGTAGACGCCTTGGTCTCGGCGGGTTTTTCGGCGGCGCTGTCTTTCTTGGCGGGTTTTTCCGGCGGCTTGGCGGCCTGCTTCTTGCGCGGGTCGTACGGTTCCTGCTGCGGCACCGGGCAGGGCTTCATGACGCGGCGCATGAAAAACCGGTCCTTGAAGTAAAAAATCTTCTTGGTTTTAATCGGCGCGAAAGACTCGATGAGGATAATCTGCTCGTCGCGCGGCAGGGTGATAACTTCCTGCGGCAGCAGCAGCGCGCGCTGGACTTCCGAGGTATTGATGGTGCGCGCCGCCGGGTTGAGGTCGAGGAATTTCGGCTTGTTGTGCGACGCCTGGATGGCCGTTTTGTTGCCGATGAGCTGCGAGATGAGGTTGGCGGTTTCGACGTTGTTGGCGGCGAAGGTGATGCGGTAATAGCTGTTGGAGAGGAAGCTGTTCATGCCGGCTTCCTCGTAGATGCCCTTGAGTTGCTGCGTGTCTTGCACGATGAGGAAGAGCTTGACGCGGTAGCCGCGGAAATAGGCGATGCCGACCTCGAACTGCGGCATCTCGCCGAGGCTGGGGAATTCGTCCATCAGGAACAGCACGCCGTGCGGCTCTTTTTTGCGGTCGGGCAGGCGGCGCGTCATGAAGTCGGTGGCCTGCTGGTAGAAAACTTTCAGCAGCGGCTCCAGGCGTTTTAAGTTATCCGGCGTGACGCCGCAGAACACGGTCATTTTTTTCTTCTTGAGTTGCTGCATATCGAAATCGGAGCGCGCCGTGGCGGCGTCGATCAGCGGGTTGGCCCAGAGTTCGAGGCCGGAGTTCAGCGTTGAAATGACGCCGGAGCGCTCCTTGTCGGCCTTCTGCAAAAAGGCGGCGATGTTCATGTACGCCACCGGGTGAATGCGCTTGCCGATGGTGTCGAGCACGACGGCGAGGTTATAGACCACGTCGTCCGAGCGCATGGTGCGCACCACCTCGCCGAAGCTCTGCACTTTTTCAGGCACGGCGATGAGATAAAGAATCACGCCCAGCATCAGCGAGCGCGCTTCGTTCTGCCAGAATTCCTGTTCCGGCAGGATAAGGTTGCAGATTTTCTGCACGTCGTCGACCATCTGGCCGGGCTTGGTGGAAATCCAGTCGAGCGGGTTGTAGCAGTGCGAAACGCCGTCGGGATCGGCGGGGTTCCACAGGAACACTTCCTGGCCGATTTTTTTGCGGTAGCCGGAGGTGAGTTCGTGGTTTTCCATCTTAATGTCGTGGCAAACCACCGATTCCTGCCAGAACAAGAGATTTGGAATCACGAAGCCGACGCCTTTGCCCGAGCCGGTGGGGGCGAACAGCAGGATGTGCTGGAAGTCATCGCATATCAGGTAATTGTTGACGCCGGTACGCCCAAGCAGCAGGCCTTTTTTCGAGCGCAGCTTGGCGCGGCGGATTTCGGTTTCGCTTGCCCAGTGGGCGTCGCCATGCACGCTTTCCTTGGGCTTGAAGGGGCGGAAATCGAGCAGCGGCGCGCGCGCCAGGTAAAACAGCACCAGCGTTGAAAAGACGCCGATGCCGGGCGGGCCGATCAGCTTCATGGTGAAATCCTGCGGCAGCCGGTCGTGATATTGCAGCCAGTATTGAAACAACGCCCAGTATTGCGCCAGCAGGTAGGAGGGATTATAGGCGGCGGCCATATAGGCGTCGCCGTAATACATGATGAAGGCGGAGACGATACCAATATAGGTCGGGATGACGAGAATCGCGCCGACAATGGCCAGCAGCAGGATGCGGTTGGCCATTCGGCGCTTGAGGTTGGAGGCTTTGAGATTGTGGTCGGCCATAAGAAACAGTGCTTGGTGGTTAGTGCTCAGTGCCTAGTTTGCAGAATCTCCTACTAAACACTCAACACTAAGCGCTAAGCACTTTCTTTAAAGTATATTTCCGAGACATACCGCATCCCGCGGGCGCCGCGCTTGAGCTGTATGATAACATTAATCACGTTTTCGACATAGCTTTTTATCTGCTCGCGCGTGATGCCGAGGCCGGCCTGCATGATCATCAATATAAGCTGCTCGATGGCAAGCGAAGGCGTGTCGGCGTGCAGGGTGGAGATCGACCCCGGGTGGCCGGTGTTGACGGCGCGCATGAAGGAAAACGCCTCCTTGCCGCGCAGTTCGCCCAGCATGATGCGGTCAGGCCGCAGGCGCAGGCAGGCCTCTATGAGATCCTGCATCGTCACCTGCGCGCGCCCCTGGCCGCCGCGCGAGGCGATGAGATGGGCACGGTTGGGAATGTGCGGGATGGCAATTTCGCGCGCGTCCTCGCAGGTGAGGATGCGCTCGGTGGGCGGGATGACCTTGAGCGCGGCATTGAGGAAGGTGGTTTTGCCGGTCGAGGTGCCGCCGCTGATGATGATATTCTTCTTGGCGAGAATCGCCTGTTTGATGAAATCCTTGACGTTGCCGGCGTCGAGCAGCGCGCGCAGTTGCCGGTCGGCCTGGTTCGTTTCGTGCCGGACGACGGTATTATGGAAGGCGCCGATGGCTTCGTACTGGTCGAGGTCGAGGTTGAGAATGGTCTGCTTGCGGATCGACATGACAATAGTGCCTATCTCGCAGGCCGGCGGAAACACCACCTGGATGCGATAGCCTTCCGGCAGCGTCGCCGACAGCAGCGGGCTTTCCTCGCTGATTTTCTGCTCGGTCGATTGCGCCACCAGCCGGCCCAGGGATTTGAGATGCTCCAGGTCGAATTCGGGAATGTCGTGGCGCACCATGTCGCCGCCGATTTCCACCCACGCCTCTTTTGGCCGGTTGATGGAAATTTCGCTGACCTGCGGCTGCGCAAAAAATTTTTTCAGCGGCGCGAGGTAGGTATCCAGTGCAGTGTAAGCCATATGTTCCATCCTGCGGGCGGCTTTGCCGCAGCGCAGGATCTCCCTGTTAAAGATCCTGTGCAGCCGCGTTGCGGATCACAGGAGGTATGTTCATTCAATAAACTGCGAATCCCCGCCCGCCAGGTTCGGGAACGTCAGGTCCTTGTTCACGAAAACGTTAACCTCGGTGCCCTGATCAAGGGTGATGGTCGGCCGCAGGTCGAGCATGGTGTTGATGACGTTGTTGGCGACGTTGCCGATATTGCCGACGGCAGTGGCGCCGGCCATGGCCGCCGCCGATCCGGTGGATGTCGTGCCGTTGGCGTTGGTGGTGCTGGTGGCGGCCTGGTTGTTGGACAGCCGATCGGTGGCGACGGCGACGCCGATGTCGAGCACGCTGGTTAGAAGGGCGGTGCTGAAGATTTCCGAGTACTTGTTGTCCACCATGCCGTTGGCGCCGCTGCGTCCCAGCGCGTCAACGCCGGGTGATCCGATATCGATGTCGATGCCGTCGGGGCGGATAAGGCGCGTCCAGATAATCATGACGCGGCGCTGGCCGCGCAGGACGTCGGTGTTGTATTTGCCGATCAGGCGCGATCCCTTGGGAATCATCACCTGATGGCCGGATTCGGCATAGACGTCACGGCTGACGATGGCCCGCAGCGTACCGGGCAGGTCGGTGTTGACCGCGGTTTCCATGACGGCATTGATAATCTTGCCCTGGGCGATGGTCATGCCGAGATTGGACATGCGGTGCGCCGAGGCTTTTTCGGCGGTGGAGGCTTTCAGCACGTTGCTGGCGAACGCCGCGTTGGGATCCTTGGCGTCAAGCGCCGTTCTGGCGGCGCGCGTTTCCGCGCTATCGCCGGCGGTGTGTCCGCCGTCGAGCACCAGCATGTTGGAATGCAGGCGTTTTTGTTCCTCCCTGTCGCTGAAGCGGAACGGCGCGATGGCGCTGACGTTAGGCAGCGCCGACCTGCCCGATTTGCCCAGCAGCGGCGGTGGTGGTGGCGGCGGCGGTATGTTAATCGATTCCGGTATGGAT
>JAGWIM010000079.1 GCA_028873525.1 Pseudomonadota bacterium | reverse complement strand
GGATACTGTCTCGCGCATTGAAGGGAAATGTATCGAAAAAGGCCTGAAGATGACTGGCCAGCGGCGTGTTATTGCCCGCGTACTTTCCACATCGCACGACCATCCCGACGTTGAATTGCTGTACCAGCGCGCCATAGCCGCCGACCCGCATATCAGTATCGCTACGGTGTACCGCACGCTGAAGCTGTTCGACGAGGCGGGCATCACCCAGCGTCATGATTTTGGGGATGGACGGGCGCGCTACGAGGAAGCCTCTGGTGATCATCATGACCATCTCATCGATCTCAGAAGTGGCAAGGTCATCGAATTTTCTAACGATGAAATCGAGCGGTTACAGAACGACATAGCGAAAAAACTCGGGTATAAGCTGGTCGATCATCGGCTGGAGCTGTTCGCCGTGCCGCTGGAAAAAACCGCTGCAGGTTCCTGATGTTGAGTATCGTGCCCGCGTCCCCCACTCCTTCCCTGCATGATCTGGGCGACCTGCGCGCCGGTAATCTTGAAGTAATCGTTGCCGAGCGCGGCGAGGACATCGAAGCGGCGCAGTGTTTGCGTTACCGCGTATTTTTCGACGAAATGGGGGCGGTGCCGCGCGCCGACATTGCCTGCCACAAGCGCGACGCGGATGCTTTCGACGCCGTATGCGATCACCTGGTCGTCGTCGAGCATCGGTCGCGGGGACGGCATCGCGTCGTTGGCACCTACCGGCTGCTCAGGCGGGAGGCGATGAAAAGCATCGGAAAATTTTACAGTGACGGCGAATACGACCTTGCGCCTATCCATAATTATCCTGGCGAAATACTGGAAGTAGGGCGCTCCTGTGTCGACGCCGAATATCGCAACCGCGCCGTGATGCAACTGCTATGGCGCGGCATCGGCGCCTATGTCGCCTGCTTCAATATCGAGTTGATGTTCGGCTGTGCCAGCTTTCCCGGCACCGACCCGCTTCAGCACGCGGCGGCGCTGTCTTTCCTCCATCATTATCATATTGCGCCCGAAGCGCTGCGCCCCTCGGCGCTGCCTGGCCGTTTCGTCGACATGAATCTCATGCCGAAGGAAGCGGTGGATGTACGTAAGGCGTTTGCTTTGCTACCGGCGCTTATAAAGGGGTATCTGCGTCTGGGCGGATATGTTGGGCTGGGCGCCGTCGTCGATCCCGAATACAATACCACCGATGTCAGCATCGTCGTCAAGACCGATCTCGTCACTGACAAATACATTCAGCGCTACGGTAAAAGCGATTCATGACGATTTTCACCTCCTCCCTGATGGAAGCAAGTGAGAACAAGTGCGAGCACGACATGCGAATCGTGGGGAAAATTGTGTTACTGGCATATATCCCTCCGCGCTTCCTTACAGATTCGTGTTCAGCAGGGAGGAACTGAGGAGAGCATTATGGAACAACTAAAATCCTTTCTGAAACTGCTCCTGCTTTTCCTCTGGATTGTCCTGTGTTGTCTGCCGGCCTGGGTGGCAAAAATGCTGGGCAAAATGGCTTGGCGCGATGGCACCGTGCGCCTATGTTATCTTGGCGTCCTGCGTATTATCGGCGTCAGGCTTAAGATAAACGGGCAACTGGCCGAAGCGCGTCCGCTGCTGCTGGTGACGAATCACGTATCCTATCTTGATGTTGCGTTGCTGGGAAGCGTTGCCGCCGTGCGCTTTGCGCCCAAGCGCGAAGTGGCAGGTTGGCCACTCATTGGCGCTGTTTGCCGTCTGTGCGATGCCGTGTTCATCGATCGCCGTCCGGAAAAAATTAGCGAAATGAAACAGGTGATGAAAGCGGCGCTGGAAAAGAGCGTCGTCTGTCTGTTTCCTGAATCGACGACCGGCAACGGTCTGCACCTGCTGCCCTTCAAGTCGGGATTTTTTAGCCTGGGTGAAGACAGAATTGGAGGTCATGAGTTGCTTGTTCAACCGGCAGCCATCACCTACACGCGTATCCGCCGCCTGCCCATCGGCAGCACAGAATGGCCGAGGATCGCCTGGTACGGCGATATGGCATTGCTGCCGCATCTCCTGGGCATGCTCAGGCTGGGTGGGATAGAGGTCGAACTGGCGTTCCTGCCGCCGCTGCGTTTAAGCGAATGTGGCGACCGTAAACAACTGGCGGCGGAGTGTCATCGGGTGATTGCCGAAGGCATTGCGGAGGTAAGGGATCGACGCGGCGAAAAGCCTCAGAAAACGCAGGGATCGTGGAGAAGGCTGTTTTTGAGGCTGAAATCATAGCGCGCCTGATTACCTTATCTTCAATCTCCCATGACGAATCTATGTTATCCATTCTTTTAGTAAACACGTACCATCGGCATTGTACTAAATGTTGTTAGTGACATTAAAGTCACAACAGATGGGATATTATGAATTTTTGCCGGAATTAATAAAATTTTAGATAATTTATCATAAAATTTAATTACAATTTTTGTCAAAACCTATTGATTTTTATAAGAAAATAATAAGATTTTTCTTGCTATAGGAAACAGAAATTGTTACAGTGTTCCCTAGCTGATGTATTTCAGCGATTTGTGCAACCTTGAGTAAAGTTAAGGAGACTACCATGACCACGATAATCCGCTTATTCAAAGATGAAGAGGGCGCCACTGCGATTGAGTACGGCCTGATCGCCGCGCTGATTTCCGTCGTTGCCATTGCGGCGATGACTGCCGTTGGTAATAACCTGACGGCCACCTTCAACAAGGTGTCGGGTGCTTTAGCCCGCTAGCCTTTTTGTATTCTTTCGAATGGAGACTTTTCATGACGGCAATAATTCTGCTGCTTAAAGATGAAGAAGGCGCCACCGCGATTGAGTACGGCCTGATCGCCGCGCTGATTTCCGTCGTTGCCATTGCGGCGATGACTGCCGTTGGCAACAACTTGACGGGCGTGTTCAACCAGGTGTCGGGCGCTTTAGCCCGCTAACCTGGTTGCCGCCGCTGCATTGCTTCGCAGTGGGGAGCAGAGAAACCCGCTCTTCGTGGAGCGGGTTTTTCTTTGATATTTGGCCTATGAATATTTTTATCTTCACCATCTTCCATTCCTGGGGAACCTTGTTTCTCTGGCTCTGTGCTTTTTTTGCAGCGTTTACGCTGCTGGCAGCGCTGGCACCCTGCAATCCCGGCCAATCTTTATGGCGCAAGGGCACGCTGACCGACATCCTTTATTTTTTTCTCATGCCGGTGACGACGCGCATCGTACGCATCCTGTTCATGGGTGCAGGCATTTTTTTCCTGTTCCATTATCAGTCCAGGGAAAGAATCAGCGACTATCTTGTCCATGGCTATGGCCCGCTGGAGACGCAGCCGGTATGGCTGCAGGCGGCGATTATTTTTCTCGTTTCGGACGTGTTGCTCTATTGGCTGCATCGCGGCTTTCATGGCAAAACCATGTGGCGTTGGCACGCCATTCATCATTCGCCAGAGCAGGTGGACTGGCTGTCGACCTACCGCTTCCACCCAATCAATACCTGGCTGTCATTCACGCTGGTCGACGCGTTGATGCTGTTTGCCGGATTCTCGCCGGATGCCGTATTCCTGATGGCCAGTTTCAATATGATTTACTCGGCGATGGTGCACGCCAACCTGAACTGGACATTCGGGCCGCTGCGCTATATTTTCGCCAGCCCGGTGTTTCATCGCTGGCATCACACGGCGCAGGAGGAAGGTGTGGACAAGAATTTTGCGCCGACTTTCCCGTTACTTGACGTTGTCTTCGGCACTTTTTACATGCCCGAAGGTGTGCGCCCGCAGCGTTACGGCGTTCCCGGCAGCACCATACCTCATACCTTCCTTGGCCAGATGATCTGGCCGTTTAAGCAGAAGCGGTAGGCGTAGGGGATTCCTGCAGTAATTTATTGACGTCTTCGCTTGATAACGGCGCGGCGGTTTCCGGCGGCTTTTGTTCAGCCGTTTCCGGTGTTGCAGCGGCAGCAGGTGGCGTAGCGGCGACCTCGGAGAAAATCTGCGAATCCAGCACGGCACTGGACGTCGGGGTGTAACGTTCAATGCGCCAGGCTTTCGCCAGTCCGCTGGCCATCAGTGCCCCGGCGGCGTTGTCAGCCTCGACCAGCTTGAAACTGGTTGCGTCGCCATAGACACGGTAGCGGATCGGCGCACGCGCCGGGTCTTTACGCGGAATAGGCAAGGCTTCAAAGCGGTGTTTCATAAACGTCATATGCTGTGTGACAGGTGCATGTATCGTGCCAGTTGGAAAAAGCAGCGTATTTTAATAAAAACCGGTTGAATATTTTCAAGTTTATTTTGCGCGATATGGCAGAACATGGTATAAATGATAGTGCATGTCGAATCATGTTCCGGGTGGTGTATGGCGGGCGAGAACGATGATTTCAGGAATCCCCTGTTTGACGAACCCCATGCTTCGAACCTGCGTCGAAGGTTGAACGAGTTGCGTGGGAAGTTGCGTTCGCCCGATCCTTCACGACATAGCGCCGCCGTTCTGCGGAGCGGATCACAAGGCGAACAGGAATCCATCAACTGATAATATCCAGGAGGCTTTTTTGCATCTGATCCTGGACTTTGATCGTCTTCAGGTTGGCCTTGAAATCATAGGCGGCAATGCTCTGTTGAACCATCTGACTGGCGGTATCGACGTTGGACGATTGCATGCCTTGTACTGTAACGCCGGCCGGGTTGGCCTTGCTTACCCGCGCCTGCACCCCGCCGCTCTGTAAGGACGCCTGATCTACCTTCTGCGGCGCATACGACTGGTTAACGGTTTGCCCGTTAACGATCCAACTGGTACTGGACTGATTGGCGACATTGCTGGCGCTGACGGTAAGGCGGGTGTTGGCCGCCGCCAGACCCGAGATTGCCGCATTAATAGCCGTTGCCATTGTGGTTCTCCCTGAAAATGCCACTCCTTCCAGTGTATCTTTTTTTGGTTAAAAATTTATTAATGATAGATAAAAAATATAGGAATTTTATACCATTGGAATCTATCCCGCAATTCACCGGCTGCAGTAGACACAAATGGCTGATGCGCGAGAACCGAAGGTGACCATAATCAATCTTTTCTATGCCAGTGGTTAGATAGAACGTCCAATCCATCTCGCAGAGAGTCGATCATTTTCGATGTCTCGCGGCAGCGTTCCGGTTTTACCGGTTTGTGCAGGCTTAAAAAGCGTGGGCGTTCATTATAGATGCACACATTCATCATCAATGGCGCATGGCCGCTTTTAGCCAGCGCCGCCATTGCTTCGTGAAATTCTTTTTCGCGGGCGCCGCGCCACAATGGATCATCGATCTTGGTATCCAGCCCGCCGAGATGCGTCGGATCTATGGCGCGCACGCCCGGTGCACCATAGCGCAGCGTGTATAACCAGCGCAGATGGATACCGCACCAGTGCTGCTGCTGTGTAATGATTCCGCGCTCAAGGCATAGGTCGAGCGCTTCCGCTGTTTCACCAAGCAGGCGTTTCATCACCAGCTCCGGCGTGCCGGTATCGTGGTTGCGCTGGGTGGTGCGGGGACGCCCGCGCCTGCGCGGAAAGCGTAATATGGCGCCGCCGCGGTTTTCTTCGACATATGTTTCCATGCTCATACCTCCACTTTGTTTTGCCGGACAAGGCTGCGGCGATGGTTCATCTCCGGTTCCATGAAAGAGATGAAATCATCTATTTTTGGCAACTCTCCTGTGTGATGGCACAGCGTGTGATGGTAGGCGGCGCACAGCAAATCTTCCGGGTAATGCTGAAGCGCCGTGGAATAGCGGCCAAACAGGCGATGTTGCTTTTCACCTTCAGGGCAGCGGAAATGCAGCAGCAGGCGCGAGACAATTTGCTTCAGCCGCTCACGGCTGACCGGTGCCAGTGATTCTTTTGCGAATGGAATCATGCTATTTCTCCTATGGTGGCTGGTAGTAGGTGGATGGTGATTGGTGAAGTTTGCGCATCATTCACCGTCCACCAATCACCATCCATTTGATTGGACATTCGGTCATTTTTGTTCCGCCTGCGATACTCCCGCCGCTCCAGGTAGCGCTTGCCTGTGCCCGGCTCGGCGCGCCATTGCCGAGGTGAGGAGAGTGCGCGTTTGGCCATGCGCCGTACATAACCGGGATCGAACCCGGCGCATTCGCAGACGGTACGAAAATCGCGGCTGTTTCCGGTCAGCCAGACGGTCGCTTCGTGCTTAAAGTATTTTACTTCCGCCGTGACGGCGCGGCTGAGCGCGTCCATCATTGCCTGCGTGATTACCGCCGCCCATAGCGCTGTTTCTCCACGAGCATGGTTGTAAGGATCGTTCGGCCATTCCACCGGGCGCCGGTGACGTGATCTTGAAGTGTTTTTGATGGGGGAGGAGTGGCTAAGTGGCGCATAATTGTCGGAACGGAAATACTCGCTCATAATGAAATCCTTTTGCCATGTTTATATGGATAGTAAATAAAATCAGATGGTTAGTAGTAAATTATTTATGATATATCACTAAATACTATAGGATATATCCAAATGTAAACAACCAAAAGAAGAAAATATAAAATTTTTTACACTTATTATCCGCAACTGGAAAAAATGGAAAATCAGATATGCAGACCACGCGTAATGGTGGCACGGGCTAGCATTCCAGATACAAAGGAATAATGTGGCCAGGAAGACTGATTATGCAGTTTGACTGAAATTATGACATTCAGCGAATACCGCAGATTACAGCAGGTTCAGTTATCTTTGAACGAATTCGCTATGAAAATCGCGGCTGAAAGCCCATTTTACCCCGCGAAGCGGGCATTGTAATGCAACGGCATTATGTTAAATAGCTATAAACAGGAATAGGGGCGTTATCCTTATTTCAACCCACTCCATATAAACTTGCTGATCCCTCAAGAAATCCCCGTATCGTGGCGTCGAACTGGGGGACATCCAGCAAAAATGAATCGTGGCCGTGCTCGCTTTCGATGTCGGTGAAGCTGACATCGGCGGCCACGGCATTTAGCGCGCGCACGAGGTTGCGGCTTTCGGCGGGGGCATAGAGCCAATCGCTGGAGAAAGATACTACGCACCAGCGTACCTTGGTTCCGTTGAAAACGTCGGCCAGCGTGTGCGCGCCGCCTTCGGTCAGGTCGAAATAGCTGGCGGCGCGGGTGAGATATAAATACGAGTTGGCATCGAACCGCTCGACGAAGCTCACGCCCTGGTGCCGCAGGTAGCTTTCAACGCGAAAATCGGCGTCGAAGCCGAAGCTGTATTTATCGCGGTCCTGCAGATGGCGCCCGAATTTTTCCTGTAGCGCGTCCTGCGAAAGATACGTCACGTGCGCCGCCATGCGCGCCACTGCCAATCCCTTGGCCGGGTATTTGCGCTCGGCAATATAGTCGCCGCCGCACCAGTCCGGGTCGGCCATGATGGCTTGCCTGCCGATTTCATGGAAGGCGATGTTCTGCGCCGACTGTCGCGTCGCCGTCGCGATGGGTACGGCGGAGAAGACGCGGTTCGGGAAGCGCGTCGCCCAATCGAGCGCCTGCATCCCGCCCATCGAACCGCCGATGACGCAGAATAGTTTTTCGATGCCGAGATAGTCGAGCAGCAGCGCCTGAGAGCGCACCATGTCGCCGACGGTGATGAAAGGGAAGGCAAGGCCATAAGGTCTGCCGGTATCGGGGTTGATTTCTTTGGGACCAAACGATCCCATGCAACTGCCGACGACATTGGCGCAGATGACGAAAAAACGGTTGGTGTCGATGGGTTTTTCCGGGCCGACCATGCGGTCCCACCAGCCAGGCTTGCCGGTGACCGGGTGATCGCCGCAGACGTATTGGTCGCCAGAGAGCGCGTGGCAGACGAGGATGGCGTTGCTGCGGCTCGCGTTTAAGAAGCCGTAGGTCTGGAATGCCAGCGGGAAATTCGTTACCTCGACGCCGCATTCGAGCGTAAAGGGTTTCTTCCGCGCCAGATGCACGATCTGGCCGATCTCGACCTCGCGGTAATTCGCACCGAAGAAGGATGTGGCAAATGTTGCGCTCATATGCACCATTGTTATGGCAAGCGCGGGGTGGGGTCAAGGTGGCAGGACGTATTGGTAAGTAATTGCAGATACTCTGCTGACAAGGCTGCTGCCCCAGTATATATTTGCAATATGAGTAAAGTTACACAAAACGTAGGCAAATGGGGTAAGACAGGCGTTCCCCGTAAGGGATGGGCTTGTGTAAATGTCGAAGACTTGGGCGAACCATCTTCAATTTGTGAGATGTGCGAATCCCAGGAAATTCGCTACGTCCATTATATGGAACACCCTCAATACCTTGGTACGATTGGTGCCGGATGCGTATGTGCGGGGAAAATGGAAGAAGATTACGCAGCAGCAAAATTTAGAGAAACCAGACTTCAAAATCGTACACATCGCAAAAGCAGGTGGCTTTCAAGAAAATGGCGAATTTCAAATCAAGGTAATTTCTTTATCAATACCGACCATTTTAATATCGTGATTTTTGAAAATGAAAAATCATGGCATGGTAGAATTATTGATCATATCTCTCAAAAAACAATTACGTCAAAACGTTTTTATGCTACTGAGGAGAAGGCTAAACTCGCTGCGTTTGATGCCATGATTTTTCTTAAAGATCGAAGAAATTAAGCCATTATTTTTTTTGTGATATGGTTGTGTTGAGCGGCATTTTGGGTAACGGGAGCATCCCCAAAATTGGCCTCTTCTACCATTAATTAATTTCATCGGAGTTCCACATTTTATACATTTCGGAATAGCGCCGGGCGAAGCACGAAGCACATCTTCAATGGTTAGAGATGCTTCTACAGTGTGTCCATTTCTGCATACAATACTGGTAGGCTTACGAAGCTGATGCTTTACGACCTCACCGCAATTTAGGCATTTTGATTGGTAGTTGTCATCCTGCGACGAATTAATTTTGCTTTCAAACATCATTTCTAATAATCGTTGCCCATTGATTAATTCAATCGGAATTGGAACTTTTTTGGCATATTCT
>JAGWIM010000152.1 GCA_028873525.1 Pseudomonadota bacterium | reverse complement strand
GGTCGATGTGCTTTCCGCCATCCGCGTCGCCTATGAGGGCGAAACCGTGTCGCAGGTCTATCGCGGCAACCAGGTGATCGATGTCAGCGTAGTGCTTGCGCCCGCCGCCCGCAGGAGCGTGGCGCAGGTCGGCGATCTGCCGATCAAAACGCCATCCGGTTCTATTATTCCCTTATCGAAGCTGGCGGAGATCGGCATGCCAGCGGGGCGCTATGTCGTGCTGCGCGATGGTGCGCGGCGCGTCCAGACCATTACCTTCGACGTTGGCGGCAAGGAATTAAGCGGCTTCATCGCTGAGGCGCAGAAAAAGATTGCCGAAAGCGTGACCTTTCCGCCCGGCAGCTACTTCGCTTTTGAGGGCGCGGCGGAAGCGCAAGCCAAGGCGCAGCGCGATCTGCTGGTCAATAGCGGACTAGCGGGGCTTGCCATCATCGCGCTCCTGGCCATCGTTATGGGCAATGCCCGCAATCTCGGCCTGATCCTGCTCAACCTACCATTTGCCCTGGTCGGTGGCGTTCTGGCCGTGGTGATGACCGGCGGCATGCTGACGCTCGGCGCGTTGGTTGGCTTCGTCACGTTGTTTGGCATTTCCTTGCGCAACTCGGTGATGATGATGTCGCATTTTGAGCATCTGGTGCTTGCCGAAGGGGAGCCGTGGAACATGCAAACCGTCCTGCGCGGCGCATCCGAACGCCTGCTGCCCATCCTGATGACGGCACTGGTGACGGCGCTCGGCCTGCTGCCGCTGGCCATCGGCTCCGGCGACCCCGGACGCGAGATCGAAGGCCCGATGGCTATCGTGATTCTCGGCGGGCTGGCCACTTCCACGTTGCTCAATCTATTCGTGCTGCCGGGACTGGCATGGCGGTTTGCATATTTCAAGCAACAGGAAGTATAGTCGTTTTGCTATGAAAAATGCGCTGATTATTGTTATCCTTATCATCGTCGGCTTTGTGAGCAGTAGCGCATCACTCTTCTAGAAGCTGTGACTGATATTCAACTTGAACAGCGCCGGTGGTGTCAATTGATCGCCTCGGACATGCTGGTAAACAGGGAATCCGACATCCCCATATACTCTAAAGCCAACCGCATCAACTTCGACGCCAGGAGACAATAATACGCGCTCATAGCCGCTGTTGGCATTATTTGCGGCTTGCCCTCTGTCACTTAGGCGATAGGAGCCGATTACCTGTGCTATCGGCACGATTTTAACGTTACCGATGCTCCAGCCGTTATAATAAACACCAGTTACGGCATCGACTTCGCTGCCGGGGCGGTATCCGGCTGTTATTAGCACCGGCTGATCTAACTCGCCATTGGCGAACCAGTTGAACATGCCGGTGAGATTGCCCTGATGGTAAGCGCCAAGCAATATATCCGTACTTCCTGATCCAATTTGCGTATCTCGGTCAAAGCCATGATAGGTGTAATCACCTGTCGGCAGTTTGAAGCCGAAGGTGATGCCGCTCGACATATCAGGCGAGAACCCCGAATAGATGCCCTTTACACGCACGTCACCGAAGGCGGAGTGATCGAAGCTGACAATATCGCCGCTATCTTGGTCAGTTGTCGTAAAGTGGCGTTTCCAGTAAGGAACCTCTACTTCTGCTCCCCATGCACGGCTGAACATGTATTGCGCTCCGGCGGTAAAGAAGCTGGTCTTAATGTCCTTGTCGCTGTTATCCGCAGAAGCGGCGCTTGATGTGCCGTGCCAGTTCTTATTTTGATTCATAAAATCATATT
>JAGWIM010000007.1 GCA_028873525.1 Pseudomonadota bacterium | reverse complement strand
ACGCAGCCGCCGGAGCCAGAATGTTGTTCGCCGTTCGGGCAGCTGCAAGGACAATCGTTGGGAGAAGTGCCGTCGGGATTACATACCGGCTGATGATCGCATGAGGGAGGACTGGGGCTTGGACTGGAGCTGGGGCTTGGACACTGGCCATTTCCCTGTACAGGACTACCATCCGGACACACACAGACGTTGCCTTCATCACCAAGTACGCTGCCGCCGGTGCATTCGCATGTGCCGTTTACAGGTATTTGATTGAGGATCGAGCATTCGCACTGGTTATCTACAATGACGCCACCGGCACAGGGCGACGACGGCGATGGCGATGGCGACGACGACGGCGACGGGCACGCGCCACTGCCGTCCGGCGGACTGCCGTTTGGACAAAGGCAAGAAAGTCCCTGGTACGCTTGTTGTTCCGTCGTGCCGGGCGGGCATTGGCAGGTAGTCGGGTCTGCGCCGATTATCTGGCATTGCGGCGGCGGGCACGCGCCGTTTACCGGAGGGAGGGCGGTTCCTCCACAAACGCAATCACCGGTGGTGGTGAGGACTCCATACTGTGGACAGGTGCAGACGCCATTCACAAGTGAAGTACCAGAAGGACACGCACACGGACTGGCAGCTACGCCATTAACAATGGTGCCGCATTCATATATGCAGCCGGATCCGGTGGGATTATTTATCATGCTGTCGGACGCGCAACTGCACTGGGTGGGATCGCCGTTCGGCGGGGGCGTTCCGTCGGGGCAGGTGGTGGTAGACATGCATGTCCACGTTCCTGTGAACTGTGACACCACGCATTCGAAGCCTGTCTGGCATGTTTGACCCGTCAGAGGATCAGGATACGGGCAATAGCCGCTGGCTGGCGGCCCTAGAGGCAGCGACAGCGCAAGCGCTAGTAACGATATCGACAAGTAGTGCTTTACGATGGCGCGCATGTGCGATTTATGTGTTGGTGCCGCCGTCGGACACCATCAGCAGAAACGCTGATATGCCGATGGGCAATATTCTTTTGATGAATACGGACATATACGGCAAGGATAACCATCCTCTCGGGTTTGATAGCATTATATAGCATATGGCTTCATGATGCATTATATTTGCTCTAAATTCGGTTGCATTACTCGATAAACAACCAATAGAACGGATATTCCTCCGCAAGCGGGATGTCCTGCGTACCGGGTTCATGGTGACATATGAAACTCTACAGCTACTGGCGGTCTTCGGCCTCCTACCGCGTGCGCATCGCGCTGGCGCTCAAAGGCCTCAAGGCCGAGATTGTTCCGGTCAACCTGCTTAAAGGCGAGCAGAAAAGCGCACCCTACGCGAAAATAAATCCCGAGCGGCGCGTGCCGGCGCTCATGGATGGCGGAGAGGTGTTGACGCAGTCGTTTTCCATCATCGAATATCTCGAAGAGCAATATCCCGCCCCGCCCCTGCTGCCGCTGACGCCGCTTGAACGTGCGCGCGTGCGTGCGCTGGCGCAGATTGTCGCCTGTGACATCTCGCCGCTGAACAATCTCGGGCCGATGCAGTTCCTCGGCCAGCAATTCGGACTGACGCAGGAGCAGAAAAATCAGTGGCATCGCCACTGGGTGATTGCAGGATTCGCCGCGCTGGAACAGATGCTGGAAAAAAGCTCCTGTACCGGCACCTTCTGCCACGGCGCAGAGCCGACGATGGCCGATTGCTTCCTCGTGCCGCAGGTTTATAATGCGCGGCGCTACCACCTCGACCTGTCGCCCTATCCGGTGATTGCCCGCATCGACGCCGCCTGCGCCGAGCATCCGGCCTTCATCGCGGCGCATCCGGTCAACCAGAAAGATGCGGCATGAGGTGGCAGGTGACAGGTGTCAGGAATCAGATTATGCTAAAGCAGTTGTTTATTGCCGTCATATTGGTGCTGGGTTTCGGCACGAATATATTAGCTGACAATCTGACACCTGACGCCCGACACCTGAATTCCGATATGCCCATCACCAGCCTCCACCGCCTGATTGCCAGCCAAACCGGCTGGCTGAATACTTCGCGCGCGCTGACGCCGGAGGATTTGCAGGGGCGCATCATCCTGCTCGATTTCTGGACATACTGCTGCATCAACTGCATCCATGTCATGCCCGACCTCAAATACCTCGAAGAAAAATTCGGCGACAAAATTACCGTCATCGGCGTCCATTCCGCCAAGTTTGCCAACGAGCGCGATACTGGCAATATCCGAAACGCCATCCTGCGCTACGGTATTCATCACCCGGTGGTCAATGATTTCGATTTCAAAATCTGGCAGGGCTTCGGCGTGCACGCCTGGCCGACCTTCATCCTCATCAACCCGAACGGCATGATTGAGAATATGTATTCCGGCGAGGGCAACCGCGACGCCGTGGCCGCCGACATCGAAACGCTGATAAAAAAATACGACGGGAAAATAAATACCTCGCCGCTGCCCATCGCGCTGGAAAAAGATAAAACAGCGCCGACGGTCTTGCGTTTCCCCGGAAAGCTGGCCTATACCGCCGATTTCAATGGAAAACCGGCGCTGTTCGTTTCCGATTCCGGCCATAACCGCATCGTGGTGACGGCGATCGATGGGAAAATCATCGAGACCATCGGTTCCGGCAAAACCGGGCATGAGGATGGCGCATTCGATACCGCCAGTTTCAACACGCCGCAGGGTATCATCTATAGCAAAGGCATCCTCTACATCGCCGACACCAATAACCATGAACTCCGCGCCGCCGATTTCAAAACGCGCATGGTGACCACGCTGGCCGGCACCGGCCGGCAGGGCAGCGACCGCGGCGTGAAGAACGCACCGGCGCTTTCCACCGCCTTGTCCTCGCCCTGGGATTTGGCCTTTTATCCCGACGATAAGCATATCGCCGTCGCCATGGCCGGCACGCATCAGCTTTGGAGCTATGACGTCGCCGGGCAAACCGTCGGCGTTATCGCGGGGAATGGCCGCGAATCCATCGACGATGGCCGTTATCCGTATAATTCCCTGTCGCAGCCGTCCGGCCTGTCGGCCAGCGGCGGCACGCTTTATTTCGTCGATGCCGAAACCAGCTCCTTGCGCGAATTTGAAAACGGCGGGGTGAGAACGCTCATCGGCACCGGCCTCTTTGATTTCGGCTATAGGGAAGGAAAGCAAGGAACCGCGCTGATGCAGCATCCGCTGGGCCTTTATGCCGACGCGGTGGAAGTCTACGTCGCCGATGCCTACAACCATTCCATCCGCCGCTATGACGTAAAAACCGGCGCGCTCTCCAACTTCGCCGGGCGTGGCGTGCGCGGCGACAAGGACGGCGCGCTGGAACAGGCGGAATTCAATGAGCCGAACGACGTGCTGAAAATCGGCGATACGATCTACGTCGCCGATACCAACAACAACGCCATCCGCGTCATCAACCTGAAAACAAAAACGGTGTCAACGCTGGCAGTCAGCGAAGCCGCCGCCGCGCCGCAGTTCAGCGGGTCATTGCCCAACCTCGAGAAAACGGGCGCGATGACTGTTGCGCCGGACGCCGCCGTGCATCTCGCGCTTAAATCCGGCTGGCACATCAACGCCGATGCGCCGAGCGCGCTGGTCTTGTTCGACAGTGCGAGAAAAGCCGTCGCTTCCTTCGACCGCGAGGCGCTGGTCAGGAAATCGGTCGCCCTGCCCAACCTGAAATCCGGCGACTACCGCCTGCAAGGCACGCTCTATTATTGCGAGGACAAGGCCGGATCGCAATGCCTGCTTAAGAGTTTCGACATCCCGGTGCAGGTGAAGGCGGGTGGAAAAAGCGAGGTTGTGCTGGGTCTCAACTGATTCCGTCATTGCGGAAAGGCGGCGCCGCGCCCACGGCGCTTAAACCGGATTGCCACGCTCCCTCCGGTCGCTCGCAATGATGATGAGCTTCACCATCGCCCTTCCATAACTGCGTTCGTCAGTAACCGAAAAAGGCTCCGGGATTTTGATGTCCTCCTTGGCGTCGTGCTCGGCGACAATGAGTGCCCCCTCGGCGATCCAGCCGCTTTTATGCAGGCTTTTCAGCGCCGGCGCCAGCAGCCCGCCGAAATAGGGCGGGTCAAGGAAAATCAGATCATAGCCCCTGCGCGAAGGTAACAGTTGCCTGGCATCGGCCTGCAGGAATTCCACCGCGTCTTCCCTGATGCGCTCCGCATTCTGCCGTACCGAGGCGATGGCTTCGCGGGCGCTGTCGATAAACATTACGCGTTCGGCTCCGCGCGACAGGGCTTCCAGCCCCAGCGCGCCGCTGCCGCAGAACACATCGAGCACGGCCTTGCCGCTGAAGGTATGGCCGTTTAAGCCGTGCCGCCCATGCGCCAGCAGGTTGAAAATCGCCTCGCGGGCGAAATCGGAGGTCGGGCGGACGGCGCCGCCGGCGCCCTTTCCCAGATCGATGCGGCGGCCTTTATGTTTTCCGGCGATGATACGCATAATACGCAACATCCTATCGTAAAAGCCTAATTATGGCCAGCCACTTTTCCCCCTTCACAAAGCCAGGGAAATGCCTTATATTCATAGATGTCACGCGAGTGGCTATGGCGATAAACGCAAGTCGGAATAGACGGATTGGACCCGGGGGCAGTACCCGGCGGCTCCACCACCCCGCGTCTTCGGCTTCGGGTGGCAGGCCGTTTGCCTGCCGAAGCTGCGGAGTAGCGCAGGTAGATTAGCCTGACACCCGAAGGCGGGTTTAGGCGTGGGAGTGTCGCCCGAAGCTCCTCTTGGAGCGAAGGGGGATTCTCCCGGTTATGGGGCCGAATAGCTTCGACAACCGCAATAAAGGCCTTGTTTTTGCCCGCGATGATACTGGCGTAATCAGGTCACAATGTTAAATGCCAACGACAACGTTGCATTTGTTGCTGCTAACGACAACACCGTCGTCGCAGCCCGCGTTGCCGCCTAACGGCGCACGCGTGCTCTAGCACGTAACTCGGTCCGGGGAGTACCGGGAAACAGAAACTCCCCACTTTCCCAAGTTGTCGGTTGTCAGTTGTCGGTTATCGGCGTAGGATGAGGGCTGGCAACTGATAACCGGTAACTGACGACCTCCCTATGTCCGAAGACCAGCTCCATTACCCGATTCTCATCGACCAGGCGATGCGCGGCGTGGTGCGCGACGTGCTGCGGCGCGTGCAGGCGACCGGGCTGCCCGGCGAGCATCATTTCTACATTTCCTTTTCCACGCTGCATCCTGGCGTGCGCATGTCCGACCAGTTGCGGGCGCGCTACCCGAAAGACATCACCATCGTGCTGCAGCATCAGTTCTGGGATTTCAAGGTTGAGGAACAGCAGTTCGGCGTGACGCTGTCGTTCGGCGGCGCGGCGGAAAAGCTCCTCGTGCCGTTTGCCGCGCTGACGGCCTTTGCCGATCCTTACGTCAAGTTCGGCCTGCAGTTCCAGCAACCGGGATTGTCGGAGGTCGACATCATCGGCGCGGACATTTCTCAGGACATCGTGCCCGCCGCCGCGTCCGGGGATGAAAGCTCGGCGGAAATCATTTCGCTGGATGCGTTCCGCAAGAAGCCGGGATGAGCGGCATTACGCGGGATGAAAATGGATGAGCGGGATACGCGGGATGAGAAGGATTTTTCCTCATCCCCTCTTATCCATTCTCATCCCCTTTCATCCTCTTTCATGCGCCAGGCCATCGCCGAAGCCGGCGCTGCCGCCAGGGCAGGCGAAGTACCCGTCGGCGCGGTGATTGCGCAGGGCGGAAACGTCCTCGCCTCGGCGCATAACCTTATCGAAACGAATAACGACCCCACCGCTCATGCCGAGCTGCTGGCCATCCGCGCCGCCTGCGGGGCATTGGGTAACGCCCGGTTGGTTGACTGCGACCTTTACGTCACGCTTGAGCCTTGCGCCATGTGCGCCGGCGCTATTTCGTTTGCCCGCATCCGGCGGATTTATTTCGGCGCATATGATAAAAAAGGCGGCGGCGTCGAGCACGGCGCGCGTTTCTTTTCGCAACCCACCTGCCACCATGAGCCGGAAGTCTACGGCGGCATCTCTGAGAGCGAATGCGGGGAGTTGTTGAAGGGGTTTTTCAGGGAGCGAAGGTAACTTACTTCTTCACCTTCTTTTTTCTTATCGTTACAAAATACATCATTTAATGCGGGCGCTATCGCAGCGCCGGTGGCTCCATACCTACCGAAAACGATCCAAGCCGGAGTGGATTTGCCGTATGACCAAGCGTTGCTGGATCTATGCCTATAGCAGATCCGATATATGGAGCAACAGCGGCCACCAACGAGGCAGCAATAAAAAATCCTACCCCTGTTTTTACGATATTGAGAAGCCAACTTTTCATATCACCCAGTTTAATAAGACGTTGCCTTTACCCCGCTTTATACATTAAATCATTTTACTCATTTCGTGTGTGAAGGTTTTGTGACAATCGTAACTACATAACTATCTGAAATTTATGGCATCCTACCAATATATCTACGTGATGAAAGACCTCTCGAAGGTCTTCCCCGGCGGCAAGGAGGTGCTGAAAAACATTTACCTGTCCTTTTATCCGGGGGCGAAAATCGGCGTGCTTGGGCCTAACGGCTCGGGAAAATCGACGTTGCTTCGCATCATGGCCGGGCTTGATAAGGAGTTCAGCGGCGAAGCCTGGGCGATGGATGGCGTCAAAATCGGCACTCTCGAGCAGGAACCCAAACTTGACCCGAAGAAGGACGTCATGGGCAATATCATCGGCGCGCTGTCGGAGAAAAAAGCGCTGCTCGATAAATTTAACGAGGTCTCGAATAAACTCGGCGAAGTAACCGACGATGCCGAGATGAACAAGCTGCTCGAGGAACAGGGCGAGCTGCAGGAAAAAATCGAGGCCAGCGGCGGCTGGGAAATCGAGCGCGAAATCGAAGTCGCCATGGACGCGCTGCGCTGCCCGCCCAAAGATGCCGACGTGACCAAAATATCGGGCGGCGAGCGCCGTCGCGTCGCGCTATGCAAGCTGCTGCTCGAGCATCCCGACCTGCTGCTGCTCGACGAGCCGACCAACCACCTGGACGCCGAATCGGTGGCGTGGCTGGAGCATTTCCTCAAAAATTACACCGGCACCGTGGTCATGGTGACGCACGACCGTTATTTCCTCGACAACGTCACCGGCTGGATTCTGGAATTGGATCGCGGCAAAGGCATCCCCTATGAGGGCAATTACTCGGCCTATCTCGACGCCAAACGCAGGCGGCTGGAGCAGGAAAAAAGCGAGGAAAATTCACGCCAGAAACAATTGGCAAACGAGCTGGAATGGATACGCCAGGGCGCCAAGGCGCGGCAGGCCAAGAGCAAGGCGCGCATCGCCGCCTATGAGGATCTGCTCAAGAAAGAAGGCCCGGCGCAGGTTGGCGTCGCGCAGATCGTCATCCCCAACGGGCCGCGCCTCGGCGATACGGTCATCGTGGCCAGGGAAGTGTCCAAGGGCTTCGGCGACAAATTGCTGATGGATAAGCTTTCCTTTTCGCTGCCGCCGGGCGGCATCGTTGGCGTCATCGGCCCCAACGGCGCCGGAAAAACCACGCTCTTCAACATGATCATCGGCAAGGAAAAGCCCGACAGCGGCGCCTTCAAGGTCGGCGATTCGGTGAAACTCGGCACTGTCGACCAGTCACGCGATTCGCTCGACGACAAGAAAACCGTGTGGGAGGAAATCTCCGGCGGCAACGAGGAAATTTCGCTCGGCAAGAAGCTGGTCAAATCCCGCGCCTACTGCTCCAGCTTCAATTTCAAGGGCAGCGACCAGCAGAAAAAAGTCGGTATGCTATCGGGCGGCGAGCGCAACCGCGTGCACCTGGCCAAAATGCTTAGGAACGAGGCCAACGTGCTGCTGCTCGACGAGCCGACCAACGACCTCGACGTCGAAACGCTGCGCGCGCTCGAAGAAGCGCTGACTGACTTCGCCGGCTGCGCCGTGATTATCTCGCACGACCGCTGGTTCCTCGACCGCATCGCCACCCACATCCTCGCCTTCGAGGGCGACAGCCGCGTCGAATGGTTCGAAGGCAATTATGAGGCCTACGAGGCGGATTTGAAAAAACGCCTCGGCGTCGACGAGCTGATTCCAAAAACCATCAAATACCGGCCGCTTAAGAGAGCTTAAAATCCCCGCACCCGTTACGGGGCATGGCGCATAGTGCTTGCGCAAAACTTAACCCGGGGATAGGTAGAAAAGAGATTTGATGAACATGCGTATGAAATATTCCGCCGTGATGAAAACGCTGTCACTTTTGCTGTGCGCCGGGTTGCTTGCCTCCTGCGCGCGCAGCGTGGACTCGAATGTCTATACGGATTCAGTGTCGGCAGGCAAGGTGATCGAGGGCACGATCATCAACGTGCGCGCCGTTACCATCAAGGCGCATGACAAGCTGCAGGACAACACGATGGGCGGCCTGGCCGGCGGCGGTACCGGCGCTTTGGCCGGTTCGCGGACCGGACGCGGCAATGGAAAATTAGCTGCGGAAGTTGGCGGCGCGGTCGTTGGCGCGGTGGCGGGAGCGTTGGCGCAGGACGTTCTTTCAACGTCGCAGGGCATGGAATACATGGTGAAGATCGATAAGCAGTATATTCAAGAATACTTTACGATATCCAAGAAACTGAGCGGCAATGGCAAGTCAACGGTCGAGCAAGACATGACTTCGACGCAGGTCAACACCAGGACCGACGTCGTCTCGATTGTGCAGGCGGCCGACCCGGCGTTACATAAAGGATCACGTGTCTACGTCATTTATAACGATGACCGTCCGCGCCTGGTTGCGCAGGAATGAACATTATGCCGAAATATTGACGCTCGGCTGTGCCGTGCCGCCGCCGCCGGACTGAATCTGGCTCAGGATGTTTTCGATGTTGGCAAGCAGTCCGCTGACGCCGTTGCCGGCGGAAGCTGTTGCGCCGCCGGTGCCGCTGCCGCCGCTGCTATCGCCATCGGCATCCGGGGGTGAGGACGTGCCAAACAGCGACGCCAGCAGGTTGCCGGATTGGCCGCCGCCGCTGGCCGCCTGTGCGTGGTGATGGTGGTGATGGCCGCCCGCGCCTTGCGTTTGCGCCAGTTGTTGCCATGACGCCAGCGCTGATTGCGCGCCGGACAGGTTTCCGCTTTGCAGCGCGCTGCCGACCTGGCTTAGCATCTGCGCAAACGGGCTGGATGACGTATTCCGGCTGCCGCCGCTTTGTGTGCCTTGGATTTGCACGATCGACGCATAGGCCGCCTGCGCGCCGGTCAAATCGCCGGACTGAAGCGATTGCGCCAGTTGCTTGAAATCGGAACGAATGCCCTGTTGCCGGCTGGACGGCTGGTAGATACCGAGACTTGACGAAGAGATTCCGGAAATGCTCATACAACCCCCGTTGTTGATGGTTTGATGCTGTTGCGGCGCTGAAACACAAGCAATTATCATGCCACTTAAAAGCGCGACGGATGCAGATAATGTCTTCCCGGCCATGGCGGACGGCGGTACCGTGAACGGTTCGGCGGCAGGAAAACGTCTCGAAAAAAATGCGAAAAAAATGCTGAAAAATGGCCGATAAATACGAAAAAAAATGCTGAAAAATACCGAAAAATATCATGTAAAATAGCAAAAAGACCGACGTAATTCCGGCGGGCGGTCACATGGCGTCTCCGGTAATCATCCTGTCCCCCGGCACGGTCTCCTGCTCGCCAATCTCCGGCAGATCACGGATTTTCGCGTAATAATCGGTGAAGTCGGGGCGGGTTTCTTCAAACAGTTGCTCGAAGCTGTCGATGACGAAATAGGTCGGCTGCAAATCGTCGTATTTGTAACGGGTGCGCATCATGCGCAGCAGATCAAAGCCGATGCGGTTGGGCTTTTTGCTCTCCAGAGCATAGACTGATTCGGTGGCTGAAGAAACAATCCCCGAGCCGTAAATCCGCAGGCCTTCCTGTGTGTTGATGAGGCCGAACTCGACGGTAAACCAGTACAGCCGCTCGATGTATTTGCCGGCCCTGAGCGCCGCCGCCTTCATCGCGCCGAGGCCGAACTGCTGCAGGTAATCGGCGAACACCGGGTTGGAGAGCAGCGGCACATGGCCGAACAAATCGTGAAAAACATCCGGCTCCTTGAGGTAATCCGTCTGCTCGCGCCCGCGAATCCACCAGGTGACGGGGAACCGGCGCCTGGAAAGATGTTCAAGGAACATGCGCCCGGGAATCAGCCCCGGAACGACCACCAGCCGCCAGTTCGTCATTTTCTCCAGCAGGTCGCTGATGCGCCGGAAATCGGGGATGCCGCCCTCGGTGACGATGCTTAAATCTTCCAGCGCCTTCAGATATTCTTTGCAGGCGCGATCTTTCAGCAGCGGCTTCTGGCGTTCGCACAGGAAGCGCCAGATGGCGTGGTCGTCCCTGCCGTATTGGCGCGGGTCGAAATCGAACGTATAGTCCGGGCGCATGTCGGGCGGGTGGGTGTCGGCTCTCATAGGTATCGGGTGACAGGTGTCGGGTGACGGATTAGAATGGCATTATAGCAAATCATCCTCATCATCTCAATCATCCCCATGCACAAGAATTCCGCCGCCTGCCACCCGTCACCCGACGCCTTGAATCCCATGGGCACCGATGGCTTCGAGTTCGTCGAATATGCCGCTCTCGAGCCGGCGCCGCTGGAGGAATTGTTTGCCCGTCTGGGGTTTTCGAAAATTGCCCGGCATCGCTCCAAAAACGTGCATTTATGGCGGCAGGGCGACATCAATTTCATCCTGAACGCCGAAAAGGAAAGCCAGGCGGCGGGTTTTTATAACGCGCACGGGCCGTCGGCCAACGCCATGGCCTTCCGCGTGAAGGATGCGGCGGCGGCGCTGAAGCGGGCAGGCGAACTGGGCATTGAGATCGTCGGCTCGCAAGTCGGACCGATGGAACTTAATATTCCGGCCATCCGCGGCGTCGGCGGCAGCCTGATTTATCTGGTTGATCGCTATGGCGACCAATCCATCTACGACATCGATTTCAAATTTATTGCCGGTGCGGATAAACACCCGAAAGGCGCCGGGCTGACCGGAATCGATCACCTGACGCACAATGTCTATCGCGGCCACATGGACGAGTGGGCGGGATTTTACCGGCGCGTGTTCCATTTCCGCGAGATCCGCTATTTCGACATTGAGGGCAAGCGGACGGGCTTGAAAAGCCGCGCCATGACCAGCCCGTGCGGCAAAATCCGCATCCCCATCAACGAATCCGCCGACGACAAATCGCAGATCGAGGAATATCTGCGCGACTATAAAGGCGAGGGCATTCAGCATATCGCGCTGGCCGCCGGAAACATTTATGAAACGGTAGAGGCGCTGAAGGGCAGGGGCGTGCGCTTCATGGATCCGCCGCCTGCAACCTATTACGACAAGCTCGATGCCCGCCTGCCGGGACACGGCGAGGATGTGGCAAGGTTGAAAAGGAATGGGATTTTGATGGATGGGGCGCCGACCAACGAGGCGTCAGGCGCCGGGCAACAGGCGCCAGACGGTAAAGATGCTTCTAAGCCGCCGCCGTTGCTCTTGCAAATTTTCACCAGCACCGTCATTGGCCCGATTTTTTTCGAGGTCATCCGGCGCAAGGGTGACGAGGGTTTCGGCGAGGGTAATTTCCGCGCCTTGTTTGCATCGATCGAGGAAGATCAGGTGAAGCGGGGGGTGTTGAAGGAGTAAGCGCGTCGCTCCCGTATGCCGGCCGGGGCGGGCGCACATTGAATTTTCTCGTCGACATGCGGCGCTTCAGGCCTTTGATTGCGCCATGTCTTGCCGTCGCTCATGGACGTGCTCTTCCTTTTCCGGTACCGCGTCCACCGCGGTTTCCTCATGCGGGCCGAAGACTGTTGCGGATAGGCATATGCGAGTATCCGCCCGGAGCAGGGCTGATTCACCCCGTCGTCACCGCAATCGCGCAAGCGATTCCAGGGTGATCCGGTAAAAAGCTGGATTCTCCTTCCCGCAAAAGCGAAATTCGGGAAATGACCGGAGACATGGCGCGGGGTTAACTCAACCATGCCCTGATAAAGTCCTTTTCAATATTTTCCGCTATGAACGCCTTGCCGATGCCGCGCGTCAGGATGAAAGTGAACTTGCCGTCCTTGGTTTTTTTATCGCGCGTAAAATGCTCCATGAGCGCGTCGATATTCCATTTGGGCCGGATGGAAAGCGGCGAGGCGGGCAGGCGGGTCGCCTCGTAATGGCTGAGTATGCGTTTGAGGTCGGCTTCCGGGCAGAGACCGAGGGCGACCGACAACCGGAAGGCCAGTATTATGCCGATGGCGACTGCTTCGCCGTGCAACAGCGTATCGCTATAGCCGGTTTCAGCCTCGAACGCATGGGCGAAGGTGTGGCCGAAATTAAGCAGCGCCCTCACGCCGCCCTCGCGCTCGTCTTCGGCGATGATGGCGGCCTTGGCCGCGCAGCTTCTGACGATGGCGTACGTCAGCAGTTTCGCATCGCCGGCCAGCATGGCGCCGGCGTTCTTTTCCAGCCACGCGAAAAACCCGGCATCGCTGATAAGCCCGTATTTGAGCATTTCGGCATAACCGGCCAGCCATTCGCGCTTGGGCAATGTCGCCAGCGCCGACACGTCGGAAAGCACGAGGATGGGCTGGTGGAAGCTGCCGATGAGGTTTTTTCCGAAGCGCGAGTTGATGCCGGTTTTGCCGCCGACGGAACTGTCCACCTGCGAAAGCAGCGTCGTCGGCATCTGGATGAAATCGACGCCGCGCAGCAGCACGCTGGCGGCAAATCCGGCCAGGTCGCCGACGACGCCGCCGCCCAGCGCGATCAAGGTCGCCTCGCGGTCGGGCTTTTGTTCGAGAAGCGTTTCCATCAGGCCGGAAAACGCTTCCAGGCTTTTGGTCCGCTCGCCGGGCGCGACGATGACCGGGCGGCAGCCGATGTTTTTTTCTTCCAGCGCGCTGGTGAGCCGGTGCAGGTAGAGCTTTGCCACCGTTTCGTCGCTGATGATGATGACGTGCCTGCTCTTGAGCCGCGGCGCGATGTACTCTCCGGCATGTGCCAGAAGCTGCCCGCCGACGATGATGTCGTAGCTGCGCGCGCCCAGTTCCACCCGCAGCGTTTCAGGCATGGGCGCTCCTTTTTTTCAGCATGGAAAGGATGTTCTTGACGACGGTTTCGTGCGGCCCGGCGTTGCTGTCGATCGTAAGGTCGGCCTCGGCATAAATGGGGTAGCGGTCGGCCATCAGCTTCGAGAGGATGGCGCCTTTGTCGCCGGATTTGAGCAGCGGGCGCGTATCACGCCGCGATACGCGGTCGAGCAGCACCGGAAGCTCGGCCTTCAGCCATACCGAAATTGCTTTTTCCTTGATAACGCACCTGATGGCCGGGTTGAGGAAGGCGCCGCCGCCGGTGGCGATGACGGAAGGCGTGACGTTGCTGACGAGCCTGAGCAGGACGCGCTGTTCGAGGTCGCGGAAAATCGCCTCGCCGTAGCTTTCAAAGATGTCGGCGATGCTGCAGCCGGCCGCCTCGACGATTTCATTGTCCGAATCGACGAACGTCAGCGACAGGGCGGCCGCCAGCCGCCGTCCGACGGTGGATTTGCCGGCGCCCATCAGCCCAACCAGTACGATGGGCCTGGGCAGTGCGAACGGGGCAGGGACGGCGTCCATCATTTTACTTGTATTCCCATGCTTACGGATTACGATAGCGCTCCTGATGGTAAAGGAAGCGGGGAATAATGCAACAAAAGCAACACCGCGCCAGAATGCAGGTTTTTACATTGCTGCTGGCGGCAGTCATCGTTTCGGGCATCGTGACGCTGATGACGCGCGACGTTCCGCCCCCACGGCACAGCATTGAAAAACAGCTCGATGCCAAGGCGATCCTTGAGCAGAAATAACGCTCCTTCTCCCCCCGTGAAGGGGATGGGGACTATTGAACAATTCCTGGAAATGATGGCCGCCGAGCGCGGCGCGGCGGCGGCAACGCTTGCCGCTTACCACCGCGATTTGTCGGATTTCGCCGCGTGGCTGGCAGCCGGCGGCCAGACGCTTGAAGCCGTGCCGCGCGACGCCATCGAACGGTTTCTGGCCGGGCTGGGGCGGCAGGGTTTGTCCGCATCGACGGCGGCGCGGAAGTTATCGGCCATCCGGCAGCTATTTCAGTTTATCTACCAGGAAAAATACCGCAGCGACGACCCCACCGCCACGCTGGAAACGCCCAAGCTCGGCAAGCACCTGCCGGGCACGCTTTCCGTCCAGGGGGTGACGGCGCTGCTCGATGCGGCGCGCGCCGATGAATCGCCCAGGGGCTTGCGGCTCCTTGCCATGCTCGAACTCATGTATGGCGCGGGGCTGCGCGTTTCCGAGCTGGTGGGGTTGAAATTATCGGCGTTGCGGATAAAAAATGGCGGCAAGAAAGTAGATGCCGAATTTTTGCAGATCACCGGCAAAGGCAACAAAGAACGCCTCGTGCCGGTGCATGGCAAGGCGCGGGGCGCATTATCGCGGTACCTGGAAATACGACAGGTTTTTCTTCCCTCCCCCCTTGTGGGGAAGGGTCAGGGAGGGGGGGCTTCTTCAAAGAAAAAATCTTCGCTAATAGACCCCCGCCCCCTAACCCCCTCCCACAAGGGGAGGGGGGATTATTTATTCCCCTACCACCGTGCGCAAGGCTACATCACGCGGCAGCAATTCGGCGTGATGCTGAAGGAACTGGCGGCCAGGGCGGGCATCAACCCGGAAAAAATCTCGCCGCACACGCTGCGCCATTCCTTCGCTTCGCATTTGCTGGAGGGCGGCGCGGACTTGCGCGTCATCCAGGAACTGCTGGGACACGCCGACATCGCCACGACGCAGATTTACACGCATGTCGCCGGCGACCGGCTTAAAAAACTGGTACAGGAGAAGCATCCGCTTTCTAAATCCCGTGAGCCGCGATAGCGGCTGCGCGGGATTCTACAATCGATGCTCCGCCATCATTGTCCTGAGCATGGCGTTGAGGCGCGTCTGCCAGCCTTTGCCGGTGGCGCGCAGGCGCTTGGCAATATCGGGATCGATGCGCAGATGGATGGAAATTTTACGCGCCGATGGCCGTTTACGGGGCCTGCCGCGGTGCTGAATAGCGCTTAGCTTGCGTTGCAATGATTTCGGTAGCCCATCAAACTTTACGGCTTTTTTAAACCATTCGTCGGTCAGTTCCGGCGCATCATCCTCATCAAGCTCAATGCGCGTGCCATCTTCGTATTCCATATATTTAGGCGTTTTGCTCTTTTTCTTTTTCATATTTCTTCCTTTCTTTTGCATTGGCCTTGCGGAAACTGATGACGCGGATACGTGAAGCGCGGAAGCGCAGAATTGCAAGTGAGTCGGCCAGCCTAGCAGAAATCAAAAATCTACGAACACCCGCTCGTGCTGCCGCACGTGTCGCACTTCATGCAGGTGCCGTTGCGGACGAGGGTGAAGTTGCCGCACTCGGTGCAGGCGTCGCCCTCGTAGCCCTTGGCCTTGGCTTCGCGGATTCTGGCGCGGAGTTTGTCCTCCTCCCGCTGATGCACCGACACGCCGACCTGCACGATCATGCCGTCCTGTTCGGTGTGCAGCAGCGCCGTGGTTTCGGCATGTACGCCGGGTTCAGGCGAAATCGCCAGCGCGTGCGCCTGTGTGTTGGAGACGATGAGCTTGGGCATCTTGCCGCGCACGAAGCCGTTGCTGGTTGCCTTGTGCAGCGGCAGTTCGGGCTGTTCGTCGCGCGCACGCGGCGAATCGCCCTCGCCGCGGCCGATGGAATCGCTTCTCAGGTCGCCCATCTCGACGTGCGCCAGGTCATTGCGGGCGAGATAGGAGATTGCCAGCTCGCGGAAGATGTAATCGAGAATCGAGGTTGACATCTTGATTGCCTCGTTGCCCTCGACCATGCCCGACGGCTCGAAGCGCGTGAAGGTGAAGGCGTCGACGAATTCCTCGAGCGGCACGCCGTATTGCAGGCCGATGGACACGGCGATGGCGAAGTTGTTCATCAGGCTGCGGAACGCCGCACCTTCCTTGTGCATGTCGACGAAGATTTCGCCGAGCTTGCCGTCGTCATATTCGCCGGTGCGCAGATACACCTTGTGCCCGCCGACGGCGGCTTTCTGCGTGTAGCCCTTGCGGCGTTCGGGCAGGCGGCGGCGCGCCTTGGCGACGATGCGCTCGACGATGCGTTCGGCCACCGCCTGCGGCTGGCGCAGCGCGGCGACCTGGGCATCGTGTTCATCCTCGTCGAGGTTGGCCAGCTCGGCGGCAATCGCCGAGTTGAGCGGCTGCGAGAGTTTCGAGCCGTCGCGGTACAGCGCGTTGGCCTTGAGGCACAGTTTCCACGACATCAGATACGCCGCCTTGCATTCCTCGACGGTGGCGGCATTCGGCATGTTGATGGTTTTGGAAATGGCGCCGGAGATGTAAGGCTGCACGGCGGCCATCATCAGGATATGGCTCTCATAAGAGAGAAAACGCCTGCCTTTCCGGCCGCAGGGATTGGCGCAGTCGAACACGGCGAGGTGTTCGTCCTTCAGGTGCGGCGCGCCTTCGACCGTCATCGTGCCGCAGCAATATTCATTGGCGGCGTCGATGTCAGCCTTGAGGAAGCCGAGGCTTAAGAGCATGTCGAAGCTGAAATCGTCGAGCTGCGCCTGCGTGAAGCCAAGTTTGTTCTTGCAGAATTCTTCGCCCAGCGTCCATTTATTGAAAGCGAATTTGATCTCGAAGGCGGCCAGCAGCGCCTTTTCGATTTTCGCCAGCGCGTCATCGTCGAACCCTTTGGCGCGAAGCGCCGCGTGATTGACGCCCGGCGCGTCTTTCAGCGTGCCGCGACCGACTGCGCAATCAATGATTTCGCTGATCTGTTTTTGCGTATAGCCGAGGGTTTTCAGCGCTTCGGGCACCTGCTGATTGATGATTTTGAAATAGCCGCCGCCGGCCAGTTTCTTGAACTTGACCATGGCGAAGTCCGGCTCAATGCCGGTGGTATCGCAATCCATGACGAGGCCGATGGTGCCGGTGGGGGCGATGCAGGTGGATTGTGCGTTGCGGTAGCCGTATTTTTCGCCGAGCATCAGCGCGTTTTCCCACGCCTTCCTGGCGGCTTTCACCAGCCCCTTGTCGTGGCAATGCGGGATGTCGAGCGGCACCGGCAGGATGGACAGTTCCTCGTAGCCGGTGGTTTCGCCACGCGCCGCGCGCGCGTGATTGCGCATGACGCGCAGCATATGCGGCTTGTTTTTCTCATAGCCGTCGAATGCGCCGAGCTGCCCCGCCATTTCGGCGGAAGTGGCATAGGAAACGCCGGTCAGGATGGCCGAGATGGCGCCGGCGATGGCGCGGCCTTCCGGGCTGTCGTAAGGGACGCCGGACGCCATGAGCAACCCGCCGATATTGGCGTAGCCGAGGCCGAGAGTGCGGAATTCATAGGACAGCTTGGCGATTTCTTTCGAGGGAAATTGCGCCATCGCCACCGAGATTTCGAGCACGATCGTCCACAGCCTGGTTGCATATTCAAAGGACTTGATGTCAAAATCCTCGCCTTCGCGCCTGAATTTGAGCAGGTTAATGGAGGCGAGGTTGCACGCCGTGTCGTCCAGGAACATATATTCCGAACAGGGGTTGGAAGCGCGGATACGTCCGGATTCCGGGCAGGTGTGCCATTCGTTGATGGTGGTGTCGTATTGCAGCCCCGGATCGGCGCAGGCCCAGGCGGCATAGGCCACCTCGTCCCACAGCGCGCGGGCGGGGATCGTCTTTGCCACTTTGCCGCCGCGGCGCTGCAGCAGGTGCCACGGCTTGTCCTGCTCGACCGCTTCTAAAAAGTCATTGGTCACGCGCACCGAATTGTTGGAATTCTGCCCCGAGACGGTAAGGTAGGCTTCCGAATCCCAGTCGGTATCGTATTCGGGGAATTCGATGTCGGTATAGCCTTGGCGCGCGAACTCGATGACGCGCTGGATATAATTGTCGGGAATGAGCGATTTTCTTGCCTCGCGCATGGCGGCTTTCAGCGCCGGGTTATCGGATGGGTGAAAGCGCGACTCGCCCAATTTATTAGCTTGATTTTGGCCGACCTGGCAGGCGGCCATGATGGCGCCCAGGTGCTTGCGGCACAGCTTTGAACCGGTGACGAGCGCGGCGACTTTCTGTTCCTCGATGACTTTCCAGCCGATGAATTCCTCTATGTCCGGATGGTCGATGTCAACCACCACCATCTTGGCGGCGCGGCGGGTGGTGCCTCCGGATTTAATCGCTCCGGCGGCGCGGTCGCCGATTTTGAGAAAGCTCATCAGGCCGGAGGATTTTCCGCCGCCGGAGAGTTTTTCGCCTGAGCCGCGCAGGTCGGAGAAATTGCTTCCCGTTCCCGAACCATATTTAAAGAGCCGCGCCTCGCGTTCCCACAAATCCATGATGCCGCCTTCGTTGACCAGGTCGTCGCTGACGCCCTGGATGAAGCAGGCGTGCGGCTGCGGCCGCTCATAGGAGCTTTTGGAGCGGATGACGTGCTGTGTTTCCGGATCGACGTAATAATGTCCCTGGCTGGGGCCATCGATGCCGTAGGCCCAGTGCAGACCGGTATTGAACCATTGCGGCGAATTGGGCGCAGCCATCTGCATCGCCAGCATGAAGCGCATCTCATCGTAAAAGCTTTTCGCGTCTTCCTCGGTATCGAAATAATCGCCCTTCCAGCCCCAGTACGTCCAGGCGCCGGCAAGGCGGTCGAACACCTGGGTGGATGAGGTTTCGCCGCCGAAACGATTTTCTTCGGGCAGGGCGGCGAGCGCTTCTTCGTCCGGCTCGCTGCGCCACAGCCAGGACGGCACGGCATTTTCCTCGATTTTCTTCAAGGCGCGGGCGACGCCGGCCTTGCGGAAATATTTCTGCGCGATGACATCGCACGCCACCTGCGACCACGCTTCCGGCACCTCGGTGCCGCGCGCCTCAAACACCACCGATCCGTCAGGATTTTTCATTACGACGTCCACCTGTTTGAACGCGATGCCGTCGTAGACGGGTTGGCCGGGCTTGGTGAAGTGTCTTTCGATGCGCATGTATCCCCCTGATGATATAATAATATATAGTTTTTTCAGTTTTTTTTCAAGAATTTGCGGCTGAAAAACTCTGCCGCCCTTCTTGCTGGGCATTCGCGGTACGGCGGTGGACGGTGATTTTTTGAAGCCGTTATTGAATCGATAAGCAGGCTAACATTACAAAAATGTCATGACAACCACATATTGTGCTTGACAACGTTTTTCATACCAGATGCTGTGGATATGTGCCAAAATGGCATCATGTGAAAACCGCGGATAAGTTTGCAGGGCAAGGCAGGGGCTGGGATATTCAGCATATGACGCTGTGGGTAATTCTGTTTATTGCGGCATTAACGGTTGCGATGGATTATTTTCTCGCCGGATAAGGTGGTCTCACACCACACCGGAGGCAAATCAATATTAATTTTTTTTAACTTTTTCCAGGCGAAATAAAAATCTGTTCCTCCCCCACAAAATCTAGTGGTAATTTTAGTGAAAATAGTCAATATTATGTGCCGGGATGATACTTCACTTAGAGGATAGACCATGACTATTAACCTGCATCTGCCTACCAGGACTGAACTTTTACGCCCGACCATCGCTGTCATCGGCGTTGGCGGCGCCGGCGGAAACGCCGTGAACAACATGATCGCCGCCTCGCTTGAGGGCGTCAATTTCGTCGTCGCCAACACCGACGCGCAGGCGCTGGATCACTCGCTCACCGACCGCACCATCCAGCTCGGCGCCGGCATCACCAAGGGTCTGGGTGCGGGCGCGAATCCGGAGGTTGGCCGCGCCGCCGCCGAGGAAGCGCATGACGAAATCGCCGCCTATATCGAAGGGTCGAACATGGTGTTCATCACCGCCGGCATGGGCGGCGGCACCGGTACCGGCGCGGCGCCGGTCGTCGCGCGCATCGCCAAGGAGCAGGGGATCCTGACGGTCGGCGTCGTCACCAAGCCCTTCCAGTTCGAGGGCGCGCACCGCATGAAGATGGCCGAGGCCGGTCTCAGGGAATTGCAGGATTACGTTGATACGCTGATCATCATCCCCAACCAGAACCTGTTCCGCATCGCCAACGAGCGCACCACCTTCGCCGATGCCTTCAAGATGGCCGACGAAGTGTTGCATTCCGGCGTGCGCGGCGTCACCGACCTGATGATAAAACCCGGCCTGATCAACCTCGATTTCGCCGACATCCGCACCGTCATGCGCGAAATGGGCAAGGCGATGATGGGCACCGGCGAGGCCAGCGGCGAGCGCCGCGCCATTGAGGCCGCCGAGGCCGCCATTTCCAACCCGCTGCTCGACGAGGTGTCGCTCAAAGGCGCGCGCGCCGCGCTGATCAACATCACCGGCGGCATGGACATCACGCTGTTCGAGGTGGATGAAGCCGCCAACCGCATCCGCGAGGAAGTCGATCCCGACGCCAACATCATCGTCGGCACGGCGCTCAATGAGGAAATCGAGGGGCGTATGCGCGTTTCCGTCGTCGCCACCGGCATTGACGCGCAGGCGCAGGCCACCGCCAAACCCGCAGCGTCCGCCGCCGAAACCAAAAAGCCCTTTACCTATGTGCCGGTTGCCAAGGAACCGATCAAAACGCCGCCGGTGCGCGCCGCCTATGATCCGCGCCCGCTGCCTGAGCAGCGTCCTGCCGCCGCGTCGGTGGATCGTCCGGAAACGGCGGCTCCGGCGGAAACCGTAATGGCCGCGCCGCGCCGTATGCCGGAACCCGAATCGGAAGTGGCGTATCGCGTGTCCGTCGAATCGAGGCCGGCACCGCGCGATCCGGCGCCGGTGCAGCAGGAGATGGTGATGGAGGCGCGGCAGGAAGCCCGTATAGCCATGGGCGCCGCCGCCCCGCGCCATGAATATCGCGAGATGCATGAAGGGACGATGTCGCGCGGGTTCTTCAAACGCATGGCCGATGTCGGCCGCGCGTTGTCGGCGCGCCATGACGACATCGATGGCTCAAGGCCGCAGGCGCACGAGCGCGTGCATGTCGTGCAGAAAACGGCAGCCGATCCTGCCGAAAAAGGCAAGGGTGGTGAAGACCAGTACGACATCCCGGCGTTTTTGCGCAGACAGGCTAACTGACTTTATAATCCTGATAATCCTGTGGCGCGCAAAGCGCGATCGCAGGATCCGTGCCGCTTCGCGGCTTGCAGGATTGGTGCTGTAACAATATGAAACAAACAGTGAATTGAAAACCGCGTGGGCGGGGCATAGAGTTTGGCTCATATGCAACACACGCTTACCTCCATCGCGCCGGAAACATTGATGGAGTCTGCCGTCCGGCAGACCACGCTCGGCCACAAAGTGTCCTGCTCCGGTATCGGCCTGCACAGCGGAAGCCAGGTGGGCATGACGGTGTACCCGGCGCAGGCGCATACCGGCATTGTCTTCCGCCGCGTGGATGTGCCGACCGAACATTCCTTTGTCCCGGCGCGGTTCGATGCCGTATGCGCCACGCATCTGGGCACCACTATCGCCAACCGTCATGGCGTCACTGTGTCCACCATCGAGCATCTGATGGCGGCGCTGTGGGGCGCCGGGCTGGATAATGCCATGGTCGAGCTGGACGGCCCGGAAGTGCCGATTATGGATGGCAGCGCCGAACCCTTCGTCTTCATGCTCGAATGCGCCGGCGTGGTGAACCTCGCCGCGCCGCGCCGCGTTCTGCGCCTGCGCTGTCCGATTGAAGTCCGCGACAGCGGCAGCGTCGCCGTTGCCATGCCGAATCCCGAAGGAGAGGAAGGCTGCGTGGTGAGCATCGAAATCGATTTCGGCCATAAAATGATCGACCGGCAGACATCGTGTTACGACTTCAGCGAAGTTACCTTCAAGCAATCCTTGAGCCGCGCCCGCACCTTCGGTTTCCTGCACGAGGTGGAGGCGCTGCGCGCGCGCGGGCTGGCGCTGGGCGGATCGCTGGACAACGCCATCGTCGTCGGAGAAGACCGTGTCCTGAACGAGGACGGTTTGCGTTATGACGATGAATTCATTCGCCACAAGGCGCTTGATTGCCTGGGCGATCTTTACCTCGCCGGCTGCCGCATCGATGCCCGTTTCACCTTCGTGAAGCCCGGCCATGCCATTAACAACCGGCTGCTGCGCGCTATTTTCGCCGACGCCGGCGCTTACAGCATCGCTGACGGCCGGATGCCCGCGCCCGCTTTCCCCGCCCGGCAGGCCGCCGCCGCCGCTTACGCATAATCCTGTTTGCAGCCGCCTGTTCGCCTGATATAAAACAGGCATGACAAGCAAGACATGGTTTCCGCTGGCGTTTGGTGCGCTGATGCTGCTTGCCGCCTGCGGCAGCAAGGACGACGCGGCCGCTCCCAAGCCGCCGGAAAGCGACGCCAGGCTTTATACCGAAGCGCGCGCCAAATTCGACGCCCATGACTACAAGGAAGCCGTCAAGTTGTTCGAGGAGGTCGAGCGCCAGCATCCCTCTTCGCCGTGGGCCGTCCGCGCCCAGATTATGTCGGCCTATTCGAGCTACGAGGCTGAGGATTACGACACTGCCATCGCCACGCTTAACAATTTCGTCCGGCTCTATCCCAGCGATGATTCGACGCCCTACGCCTATTACCTGATCGCGCTGTGCTATTACGATCAAATTTCCGACGTTGGGCGCGACCAGAAAATCACCGAGCAATCGATGCAGGCGCTGCGCGAGGTTATTCGCCGCTTCCCCGACAGCGAATATGCGCGTGACGCCCGCATCAAGCTCGACCTGACCACCGATCACCTGGCCGGCAAGGAGATGCAGGTCGGGCGCTATTACGAGCGGCATGACGACTATATCGCCGCCATCAACCGCTACCGTCTCGTCGTCGAGAATTACCAGACGACCAGCCACGTGCCGGAGGCGCTGCACCGCCTCGTCGAATGCTATCTCCGGCTCGGCGTGCGCGAGGAAGCGCAGCGGTACGCCGCCGTGCTGGGCTATAATTTTCCGAACAGCATCTGGTACCGCGACACCTATAAGCTGATGACCGGCAAGGACATCACGCAAGCCAGCGCGCAAACCGGCGGCGGTTCGTGGTGGGATCATCTCATTCCATAATGCTATGCTCACACAGCTTTCCATTCGCAATATCGTACTGATCGAGGCGTGCGACATACCTTTGAAACGTGGGCTGTGCGTGCTCTCCGGCGAAACCGGCGCCGGTAAATCCATCCTGCTCGATGCGCTGGGGTTGGCGCTGGGCGCCCGCGCCGACGCGGCGCTGGTGCGGCAGGGCGAAGCGTCGGGGTCGGTTGCCGCCGAGTTCGACATTTCCTCCAACGAGGAAGCAAAAGCCGCGCTGCGCGAACTGGAAATGGAAGATTCGGATACGCTGATACTGCGCCGCAGCTTGAGCGCCGACGGAAAAACCCGCTGCCTCATCAACGACCAGCCGGTGACGGTGGCGGGATTGAAAAAACTCGGCGAGACGCTGGTCGAGGTGCACGGCCAGCACGACCAGCGCGGCCTGCAGGATGCAACCGTTCATCGCGCGCTGCTTGATGAATATGCGGGACTCGCTTCCGTGAGGAAGGCGGTAGCCGCCGCTTACCTGGCGTGGCGCGCCTGTGCCGGGGCGAAGGCGGCGCTCGTTTCCGAAATAGAAAAGACAGCCCGTGAGCAGGAATATCTTGAGCACATCAAGAACGAATTGCAGCAGCTTTCGCCGCAGCCGGGCGAGGAGGAAACGCTCACCGGCCAGCGCACCGGCATGATGCAGAGCGAGAAATTATTTGAGGTGCTGAATGCCGCCATCGCCGAATTGAACGGCGGCAAGGGCGTGGCGGCCAGTTTGCGCGCGGCGCAGCGTATCCTCACGCGCTCGCCGCTGACTTCCGGGCGGGAAGCCATTATCGAATCGCTGGAACAATCCGCCATCGAGGCCGAGGAAGCCAGCTTCGCGCTGGAAAAAATCGGGCAGGAGGCGACGTTCAATCCTGCGACATTAGAGAAAATAGAAGAGCGGTTATTCGCGCTCAAAGCCGCCGGGCGCAAATATAATCTGCCGGTGGATGAACTGGCCGGGCTGCATAAGGAAGTGGAAGAAAAACTGGCGCTGACAGGGTCGCGGAATCATCGGCTCGGCGAGTTGGAAAGGAAACTGGCGGAGGCGCGGGCGGCGTTTGTCGATGTCGCTTCCGGCCTGTCGGATCGGCGCAAAAAAGCGGCGGCCAAACTGGAAAAATCCACCCTGCGCGAACTCGCGCCGCTCAGGATGGCCGGCACGCGCTTCCGCGTACGCATTGACGCGCTGGAAGAAAATAACTGGTCGGAATGGGGCATGGACGGCGTGCGGTTCGAATGCGCCACCAACGTCACCAAAGGCGCCGGTGAAGTGGCTTTCGCGCCGCTGTCGAAAATCGCTTCCGGCGGCGAGCTTTCACGCTTCATGTTGGCGCTGAAAGTGGCGCTCTCGACCAGGCGTTCGGTGCCGACGCTGATTTTCGACGAAATCGACAGCGGCACCGGCGGCGCGGTGGCGGCGGCCATCGGCGAGCGATTGTCCGTGCTGGGCGGTGAGGCGCAGGTGCTGGTGGTGACGCACCTGCCGCAGGTGGCGGCGCGCGGGCATCAGCACCTGCTGGTGTCGAAGCAGGAAAAAACCGGGAAGGTGACGACGCGGGTGGCGGAACTCTCGGCGGCGGCGCGCGGGGAAGAACTGGCGCGGATGCTGGCCGGCGCGACGATTACGCCGGAGGCGCGAAAAGCGGCGCAGAAACTGCTGGAGACGGCGGCGTGATTGTCCCTTGTCATGCCCGCGCAGGCGGGCATCCAGCAAAGCGCCGTGGGCGCGGTATAATTCTTCTCTTCCTGCGCCGCAGACGCGGCGCACTGGATCCCCGCTTTCGCGGGGATAACAAGGTATTTGCATGAGAGATGCTTCTTTACGCAATGCCCGCGTCGAATGGCAGCAACTCGCCGCGCAAATCCGCCGGCACGACAGGCTCTATTACCAGAAGGATGCGCCGGAGATTTCCGATGCAGAATATGATGAGATGCGGCGCAGGCTGGAGCGGCTCGAAGCGGAATTTCCCGAACTGCAAACGCCCGATTCGCCGACGCAGACCGTCGGCGCGCCGCCGCTCGAAACCTTCGCCAAAGTCCGCCACAAAATCCCCATGCTGTCGCTCAATAACGCGATGAGCGAGGAGGAAGTGCGCGAGTGGGATGAGCGGCTGAAGAGGTTTTTGGGGCTGAAGGAGGAAGAGAATATTGTATATTTTCCTGAGCCAAAAATTGATGGATTATCTTTTTCTGCGCGATATGAGAATGGAAAGTTTGTGCAGGGTACAACGCGTGGTGATGGTGAGGTAGGAGAGAATATTACAGATAACTTAGCCACTATACTTCATCCAGAATTGTATGGGGACTTCCCAAAGACTTTAGAAGTGCGCGGTGAAGTATACATGACTCACGATAATTTTAGAAAACTTAATGAACAACGCAAAGCCGCTGATGAGCCGGAATTTGCTAATCCCAGGAATGCAGCGGCGGGTTCTTTGCGGCAGCTTGATGCACAAATTACAAGGCAACGTGATTTGCATTATTTTATCTATGGCTGGGGAGAAATTAGTGACGATATAACCATTGGAGACAGTCACTACCATTTTATGGAAAGATTACGAGCATGGGGACAGTTTTTTACAACACTTCATCATGCAAGATATAGAGGACATTTTGTACGAGGTGCTATTGAGGGATGTATAGAAGCATATCGTGCCATGCTTCAAAATAGACAGGGATTGCCTTACGACATCGACGGCGTCGTATACAAGGTCGACAGCCTCGAATACCAGCGCCGCCTCGGCGAAGTTGGCCGCGCGCCGCGCTGGGCGATTGCGCATAAATTTCCGGCCGAGCAGGCGCGCACAATTCTTGAAAACATCGACATACAGGTCGGACGCACGGGAACGTTAACGCCGGTAGCGCGGCTGAAGCCGGTCAGTGTCGGCGGCGTGATGGTGAGCAACGCGACGCTGCACAACGAAGATGAAATCGCCCGCAAGGATGTGCGCATCGGCGACACCGTCATCGTGCAGCGTGCCGGCGACGTGATCCCGCAGATTGTCGGTATCGACGAAAGCAAGCGCCCGCCGCACGCAAAGCCTTACCATTTTCCTAAAGTGTGCCCGGTATGTGGAAGTTCGGCAGTGCGTGAAGAAGGCGAGGTGGCGTGGCGTTGCACGGGTGGGCTTGTATGTGAAGCGCAGGTTGTGGAACGACTGAAGCATTTTGTCAGTCGCAATGCATTAAATATAGATGGGATGGGCGAAAAACAAATCGAATTATTCTGGAAAAAAGGATGGGTTAAAACCGTAGCGGATATTTTCCACCTGAAAAAACATGTTGACGAAATTCGCCAGATGGAAGGATGGGGAGAGAAATCGGCAAAAAATTTAATGGAGGCCATCGAACATGCGCGTGATGTAAGGCTCGAAAAATTTATCTATGCTTTAGGGATTCGCCATGTAGGGGAAATAACAGCCAGACTTCTGGCGCGCTATTATCAAGGCTATGAAGCATGGTTTGAGGTGATGAGTGCGTTGCATCAAAGCGAGGATGCTCGTGCTGCGCTCGATTCTATCGATGGTATAGGCGGAACTGTAATTGAATCATTGACAAACTTTTTTAGCGAAAGCCATAACCTCGAAGTAGTGCACAAGCTAAGGCAACAATTGCGTATTGCCGATGCCGAAGCCGTTGCCTCCAGCTCGCCGGTGGCGGGGAAAACCGTGGTCTTCACCGGCACGCTCACCCAGCTCACGCGCAGCGAGGCCAAGGCGCGCGCCGAGTCGCTGGGCGCGCATGTCGCCAGTTCGGTGTCGGCCAGGACCGATTATGTCATCGCCGGGGAAGACGCCGGTTCCAAGCTCAAAAAAGCCAGGGATCTCGGCGTGAAAATTCTCTCCGAGCCGGAATGGCTGGAGCTGATAAACACATGACACCGCGTTCCAAAGCCAACCCATTCGCGCAATCGCCGCAGCAATGGAAGGTGACGTTCGCATTGCCGTCATCGCTTCGGGAAGAGGTGTTCGATGACCTGGCAATGGCCGTTTCTTGTTTTGAATCGCCGGAAGGATTTACCGTTGAATTGCTGTGCGACGGTAAGCCGGACATGGAAGAAATCAAGCGGCGGTTGAGCACGTTTTCCAACGGCGCGGCGCCGCAGGCGAAGGCCGAGCGGTTTGAGCAGAAAGATTGGCTGGCCGAGGTGGCGCGGGGATTTCCGCCGCTTTTCATCGGGAGGTTTTACCTGCATGGCTCGCATGTCACGAACGCGCCGCCGCCGGGCAGCATCCCCATCCGCGTCGATGCCGGGGCGGCCTTCGGCTCCGGCGAGCACGGCACGACCCGCACCTGTCTTGAAGCGCTGGACTGGCTGTCGCGCCGCCGCAGCTTCCGCAACATCCTTGACATGGGCTGCGGCTCCGGCGTGCTGGCGATTGCGGCGGCCAAACTATGGAATGCGGAAGTGCTGGCGGCGGACATCGACGCCGTGGCGGTGCGCGTGGCGCAGGAAAATGCGCGTATCAATCGTATGCAGGCGAGCGTGACTTCGGTGGCGTCGGACGGTTATGCCGGCGACCGCATCCGCCGCGCCGCGCCGTTTGACCTTGTCCTTTCCAATATCCTGGCGCGGCCTTTGATTGCCTTCGCGCCGGATCTGGCGCGGAATCTGGCGAAAGGCGGCATGGCGGTGCTCTCCGGCCTGCTCGCGTCGCAGGAAAAGGAGGTGCTGGCGGCGCACCGGATGCAGGGGCTGGCGCTCAAGAAGCGTTTCGTGCAGGATGACTGGCATACCTTGTTACTGGAGCGGCGGGTATGACGGAGAAATTAAAGGCACTGCGGCAGGTTATGGCGAAGCAAAAACTCGCCGCCTATCTGCAGCCGGTGCATGACGAATATATGAGCGAATATCCGCCGGCCTGTAACCGGCGGCTGGAGTGGTTTACCGGCTTTTCCGGATCGGCGGGGACGGTGGCGGCGCTTTTGAAAAAGGCGGCGTTTTTCACCGACGGGCGCTATACGCTGCAAGCAAAACAACAGGTGAGCCAGAAATTATTCGAGCAGCATAATAGTGGCGAAGTGACGCCGGAAGCGTGGCTTTCAGGGCAGCTTAGGGCAGGGGAGCGCGTCGGCTATGACCCGAAGCTCTATACGCCCGGCATGCTGCGGCGGATGCGACAGGCATTGGAGCATAAAGGCATCAAGCTGGCGGCGGTTTCTAATCCGGTGGATGCCATCTGGAAAAACCGCCCGGCCGCGCCCGCAACGCCCGTCCTCATCCATGGCCTGCAATATGCCGGTGAAACTTCTACCAGCAAGCGAAGGCGCGTCGCCAAAAAAATAAAAACGCTGGGCGCCGATGCCGCCGTCATCACCGCGCCGGACGCGGTGTGCTGGTTGCTCAATATCCGCGCGCACGATATTGAAAATGCGCCGTTGCTTTTGGCGACGGCCATCCTTGATGCGCGCGGCCATGCGCAGCTTTATGTCTCGCCGGAGCGCTGCGATGCCAAAGCTAAAAAACACCTGAAGAACACTCGCTTGCGCGATCCGGTATTGCTTGCTGCCGACCTCAAGGCGCTCGGCGAAAAAAAGCGGCGTGTGTTATGTGATCCGCAATCGGCGCCGGTGTGGTTTTCGCAAACGTTGAGCAAAGCAGGTGCAATTATTGTCGAGGCCGAGGATCCCTGCCTGCTGGCCAAGGCGATTAAAAATCCGGTCGAGTTGCAGGGGATGCGGAGCGCCCATATCCGCGACGGCGTGGCGGTGACAAAGCTGCTGTGCTGGCTGGATAATCGAAGGCCGGAGCGGCCGGTAAGCGAGATGGATGTATGCGCGAAGCTGCGGGCGTTCCGCGCGGCGCAGCCGGACTTCGTCGAGCCGAGTTTCCCCACCATTTCCGGCAGCGGGCCGCACGGCGCGATAGTGCATTACCGCGCAACGCCGGAGAGCGACCGCGTATTGCGGCGGGGCGAGTTGATGCTGCTGGATTCCGGCGGGCAATATCCGGACGGGACGACCGACATCACCCGCACCGTGCCCATCGGCAATCCGTCGCCGGAACAAATAAGTAGTTTCACCCGCGTGCTGAAAGGCCATATCGCGCTGGCGCGGGCGAAATTTCCGGCGGGTACGCGCGGCTCGCAGCTCGACGCGCTGGCGCGGCAGTTTCTCTGGCAGGCCGGACTGGACTACGATCACGGCACCGGCCACGGCGTCGGCCATTTTCTCAATGTGCATGAAGGGCCGCAGCGCATCAGCAAGCGCGGCGGCGACGCGCCGTTTCAGCCTGGCATGATCGTCTCCAACGAGCCGGGTTACTACAAGGCGGGCGAGTATGGAATTCGCATCGAGAGTCTGGTGATTGTAAGAACAGTGGAACGTGAGGAGCGCAAGGCGGGAGGTGAGGCGTCGGCGCCATCCGCCATCCGCCATCCGCCGTCCACCGGCTGGCTCGCCTTTGAAACATTGACGTGCGTCCCGATTGACACGCGGCTGGTGGATGCCGCGATGTTGGCGCCGGAGGAAAAAGACTGGCTCAACGCGTATCACGCCTGGGTGCTGGCGATGCTTTCCGACGCGCTGGACGCCGCCGAGCGCGGCTGGCTTAAAGTGCGCTGCGCCGCAGTTTAATCCCCCTTGACAGGTATGGTATGCTGTCCTTCGCGTCTATCCATGGCAACCGTTTCCAGGTTTGCTATAAGTACGGAGGGCATGATGAATCGCATATGGACGATCGTGGCGGCGGTTACGCTTTTTGCGGCATCCGCCCATGCCGAAGACGGCAAGGTCATCGCCAGCATCAAGCCGCTGCACTCGCTGGTGGCGGCCATTATGGAAGGCAGCGGCGACGCGCCGGTGCTGCTGGTGACCGGCAGCGCCTCGCCGCATGAATTTGCACTCCGTCCCTCGCAAAGGCGTGCGCTGGAACATGCCGACGTCGTGTTTTACATGGGCGATTCGTTTGAATTGTTCCTGGATAAAACGCTTGCGGCGCTGCCGGCTTCCGTAGAACGCGCGCCGATGGAGAACGCACCGGGCATCACGCTCTACCGGCTGCGGCTGGCGCACGGCTTTGAGGCGGACGATGACGATGTGCCGGGCGCGCACGACCTGCATCTGTGGATGTCCCCGGCCAATGCCAAAGCGATGGCGGGCGAAATCGTCCGCACGCTTTCGGCGCTCTACCCGCAGAACCGGACGTTGTATGCCGCTAATGCAATAAAGCTGGATGAGAAGATCGATGCGCTGGACGCGCGGTTGCAGCGTCGCCTCGCGCCGCTTGCGGACAAGCCGGTCATCGTGTTCCACGATGCCTTTCAGTATTTTGAAAAATCCTACGGGCTGAATGTCGCGGGTTCGATTACCATTAATCCCGATCGGCCGCCCGGCGCGAAGCGCGTGCGCGCTCTCCGCGAAAAAATTGTACAGGCGGGGGTTGTTTGCGTGTTCCGCGAGCCTTCGTTTGATGGGCACGTCGTCGCCAGTCTCTTGGGCGGTACGAAGGCCAGAAGCGGCGTTCTCGATCCGGAAGGCGCATTGCTTTCGCCGGGGCCGGAGTTATATTTTCAACTGATGGATGGCATCGCCCGAAACCTTGAGGACTGTCTCGGATCATGACCTGTTGGCAACCATGACCCCGAACGGCGCGAAAATTGCCTTGCCGCCGATTTCCACCTGCGCGAACAGCTTGACGAATCCGGCGCGGTCGGGCGCGAAGTGGAACATGATTTCATGCGGGTTGTCTCCCATCGGGTGCATATGCGCGACGGTGCGGAAATCGTCGTAAAACCCGACGATATGGGCACGGGCGCCCATCACGGGTTCGAGCGTCACCGTTTCGCCGTGCGCGCCGGTGATGGTAAGCCTGCCCACGGATTCGCCGCCTGCCGCCGGAGGCGTGTCGAACGTCAGATTGAAATGATATCCCGACACCACGGCTGTGCGGTTTTCAATCTTGCTGACGGCGCCGATGCGATGCGCACCCAGATCAGCCATGGCGAATTCCTGCCGGCCGGTGGCCTTGGGCGTGATGTCGGCCCAGACGCGGTAGCCGCCGGGGGATTTCGGCGTGAAGGTAAAGCTGTACAGGCCGGGGGTTCTGGTTGGCATCGGATGGATGTGCTGGTAATCGGCCAGCGACGGGTCAATCAACAGCAGGTGGATTTTCTTGGTGTACATTGTTTCCAGGTCGGCGTCGGTCAGCAGGCTGCGCGTTTTGATGGCGGTGAGTTTCATCAGCACGGTCACCGGCTTGCCGCGCACCATCTCTCCCTGCGGCAATAACGTCAGCCGCGCGATAGGCGGCGGGAGTGTCTTATGTGTCACCTGCGGCGCGCCGGAACAGCCGGCCAGAGCCAGCCAGCAGGTGACGACAGAAAACATGATGCGATTTTTCATAGGGAACTCCTGCATAAGCGCTTTGCAAAAGGCGCATAACCGTTTAGTAACTATAGACCGCCGCTTTTGAAACCAGCAAGAGGTAACTCATGTCGTTTGCAAAATTCATGACCAAGAAGCCGGTTGCGCTGATCCAGCAGGAGTCGGGACAGGGTGAACTGAAGCGCACGCTGACGGCGGCGAACCTGGTGAGCCTTGGCATCGGCTGCATTATCGGCGCCGGTATTTTCGTCATGACCGGCCAGGCGGCGGCGCAATATGCCGGTCCGGCCATCATCCTCTCTTTCGTGCTGGCCGGGTTGTGCTGCGCCTTTGCCGCCATGTGCTATGCCGAACTCGCTGCGATGCTTCCCGTTTCCGGCAGCGCCTATTCCTACGCCTATGCGAGCTTAGGCGAACTGCTGGCCTGGGTGATGGGTTGGCTGCTGTTGCTTGAATATGGTGTCGCCGCCTCGACGGTGGCTGTCGGCTGGTCGGGCTACGTGGTGAGTTTTCTTGCCGGTTTCGGCGTCCATATTCCCGAAAACCTGACCACGCCGACCGCCTCCATGGATCACGCCACGCAGGCGCTCGTCATCGGCAGCAGCATCAACCTGCCGGCGCTGCTCGGCATTGTGATGATGACCATGTTGCTGGTGCTGGGAGTCAAGGAATCGGCGACCGTCAACAATGTCATCGTCTTCGTCAAGGTCGCGGTGGTGATACTGTTCGTCGCCGTAGGCATTTTTTACGTCGATCCGGCAAACTGGCATCCGTTCATTCCACCCAATACCGGCGTTGATGGGCAATACGGCTGGAGCGGCATCCTGCGCGGCGCCAGCATTGTGTTCTTCGCCTATGTCGGCTTCGAGGCGGTATCGACGGCGGCACAGGAGGCCAAGAACCCCAAGCGCGACGTGCCGATAGGCATCCTGGGCTCGCTCTTCGTCTGCACGGCGCTTAACATGCTGGTGTCATTGGTACTCACCGGCCTCGTGCCGTTCCAGACGCTGAACGTGCCCGACCCCATCGCCAAGGCGGTGGATGCCATCGGCCTGCCGTGGCTGGCGTTCCTGGTCAAGATCGGCGCCATCGCCGGGCTTTCCTCGGTGATGATGGTGCTGATGTACGGCCAGACCCGCATCTTCTACACCATGGCGCGTGACGGGCTGCTGCCCGCCGTATTCAGCCGCGTCCATTCGCGCTTCAAGACGCCGTGGGTTAATACGCTGGTCGTAGGCGCCGTCATCGGACTGGTAGCGGCGACGACGCCGATTGACATCCTCGGCGATCTCGTTTCGCTCGGCACGTTATGCGCTTTTGCCATCATCTGTTTCTCGGTGCTCTATCTGCGCCGCAAGGAGCCGAATCTGCCGCGCCCCTTCACCGTGCCGTTCTCCCCGGCATTCCCGGTGCTGGGCATCCTTTTCTGCCTCTACCTGATATGGGCGTTGCTTTCCAACCCGGTGACGGTGCGGTTCTATCTCTTCTACCTGATAGCGGGGCTTGCCATTTATTTCCTTTACAGCCAACGGCATAGCCGCCTGCGCAACGGTGGGGAAATGATGGGCGAACTGCTGGAAGTGCAAGGTGAGAACTGATTGATTTTACTGCATTATTGCAAAAAGACATCTTTTTCCGGCGGGTTGTCGCACGGCTGTAACAATTCTCCTGTATAGTGAAGGCTGGAGAACTCTAAAGTTACGGGCACTTAAGTGAGTATTTATCGCTACTCCCATCCGGGCGTCATCGATGAAGTAACGTTCCGCAAAACCGCCAACGGCGCCATGCGCGCCTATCTTCACGCGCGCGAGGGGGCGGATGAGGCGGCTCTTCAGGATATTGCGCGCATACTGACGGATGCCGATTTTGAGTGCGTTCCTTTCATGTTCGACGGCAAGCCGACGATGGAAGTGCGCGGGTTCAAGCGCGAGACGGGATTGCTGGCGTTGCTTGGCCGGAAAGAATGGATAGGGGGCGGCCCCGTCATCGAGCAGGAAAAAACCGACCACATCGGTCTTGTGGATAGGCTCAAAAAACGGACGCTGCAAGGCAGCGGGGCGTTATATACCATCGGCGATTATAATTTCTTCCGCTATGGCTTTAAGCAGAGCAAATGGGAGGAAATGCTGGCCGGCATCATGTATGGCGCCGGTACTTTATCGTTAAGCGCATTCGGCCGCAACGACCAGTCCGACAAACAGGTGAGGGATCTGTCGAGAAGCATTGTGCGCCATCTGATGAAAGAAAGCCGCAAGCTGCCTAAGGAATGCGGCTGGGAACATATACTGGAAGATAAAAACAAGAGCGCGCTGGGCAATACGATCGATCTTTTCCGCCATTATCCTTCCGAAATGTTCAATTTGTTTACCGGCCTGGCCGGCGCCTGCGTCGCGGCGGGTGCATTCAGTCACAAATTGCGGCACGGTGCGGCGGGCATGCCGGATGCGCTGGCCATCAGCCGGATGAAACTTTCCGGCTGGCTGGATGTGGGCCTGGGCGTGATGACCATGGCCTCGACCGCCATCGGCGGGCTGGTCGAGGAGAAAGCGCACGATCCCGACCGGCCGCAAGAGAAGGGCGTGCAGGCAGTGCTCGACTGGGCGCGCGAGCGGCCACTGACCATCGCCGGGGCAGGACTGATGGTCAGTACCGGCTGCCATGCGGTCAGCACCTATATTGACCATCTGGAAGCGCGGCGCCTTAAAAAATCCGCCAATGAGATTGGCGCCATCAAGAACCGCGCCTGGTTCGTCGCCACCAACCTGGCGGCGGAGTTCCTGCTGGCCATCTCTTCCAAGGGGCATGGCGAAGGCGTGGTCAATGACAGCAGCGTTGATAACAGCGTCATTGCCCTGGCCGCCAACCTGATTGTCAGGCAGCCGCCCAGGATGCAGAACGAGCTGGTCGATTACATGGCGCAATTTCTTGGGAAGCCCGATGTGCTGGCCATGAGGGACGAGGAGGTGACGGCGCTGCTGCGCGCGCAGGTGGAAGCCATGCGAAAGAACCCGTGGGCGATGGCGGAAGATGCGCTGCCGGATCAGCCCAATGTGGTTACGCCTGCCAAGGCGGGGTCGACGGCATGGCAGGACAAAATCGCCGCCGCGCCCGCCGCGGCGCCGCAGCTTTCAGCCTGACGCCCGCCGCTATTTTTATTGTCAGCCAGCAGTTTCATAAGGTATAAACCGCAACCTGTCCTGTGTTTGAGACATGATGCCGCCTTAGCGCAGTTGGTAGAGCACCGCTTTCGTAATGTGTTGGTCTAATGGTTAAGGTGGTAAAAAAACATAATGGAAACATTATGTTGTAAGTTGTTAACGGTGTTGATTACACTCCCATGTCAGCGCTATGTCAGCAATAGGATTGAATTGGATTATAAGATACTGTAGTTTATAAATAATGCCGCCTTAGCTCAGTTGGTAGAGCACGTCATTCGTAATGACGGGGTCACGTGTTCGAGTCACGTAGGCGGCACCATTTTCTCTAGGATACGCGAGGCTTTCAGAAGATTTTTTCTTTCCGAGAACAACACATTTTCGTGTCAGCAGTTGGAAATAATGTGTGGGTCTTGGCAATGGGCAATAAGCGATTAAATCAGTTCGAATGTGGGAAAGAAATTCCCGCATCTTTAGCGATACGTTCGACTAATGCTAAAAAGTCATCATAGCACGCTTTGACAGCTCCAACATGAGCACCAATCGCACCATCAGCCGGTTTAAGAAAAAACATCGGTTTCCTGGCATCCATTGCAAGCGGCATTAGGCTACGATAGTGTTTTAACATAGCTACACAATAAGGATCATTTGTTACACTAGGCAATTTGGACGACAAAGATTCATTTAATACAGATTCCCTATATACACTGGGAATTTTTTCTAACCAGCGTTGATAGGCTTGTACAGGACGATTATCCCTGAGGCCAAATTGCATAACTATATATCCAGCCGGTTGCATTCCTCCACCAGGCAATTTTTCAGTCCAGTCCGCAGGTTTCTTTTTCTTGCGTTCTTCCCACTCTTCACGCCATTTTCTCAGCGTTGGACCTAGGTTTTTTAAACCTTGAATTGAGAAGAGATCGGGAGCAATAGGTAATATCACTTGCTGTGCAGCAACCATTGCAGAACGATTTATGGCTCCAAGATTTGGGCCGACATCAATCAATACAAGCTGTACTTTAGATTGCTCGGCGCTTTGAGCAATTAAACGATAAAATGCAGTAGTGGTACGAAAGGCAGATTCATCGCCACTGAGGCATTTTGGCCAATTTTCTGAAAGTTTGTCTTCAAATCTTGATAATGCGAGGTCTCCAGGAATAAGAAAAAGATTGCCTGTGTCAATGGACTCAGTGTGAGGTTGTTTAATATCTCCTAATCCTCTTAGAATGGGATCAAGCGCACCTAAAATAGTTTCAGGATGCTTATCACCTTCCCACAGTTTTTCTAGCCTTTCTTCGTCAAGAAACATCGAAGTTAAATTCGCCTGTGGATCAAGATCGACCGCTAGCGTCGAAACCCCTTTTTCGGCAAACATCCACGCTAAATGATAGACTAGCGATGTCTTCCCAACCCCACCTTTGTTATTAAAGAAGGCTATTGTTTTCATGGTGCCCTTCGGTAAATCTTTGCTAAGAAAACACTGTTGGCAGACTCAAGAACGGGTTCAGGATTACCATTATCATTTAGGGCTTTCTTTGCACGTTGGATACCATAACCAAAACGATTGACATAACCAAGCGTCTTCATAGTTTCAGCAATAACTGGATTGCGATAACTATTCCTAGAAATAATCGTATCTAAGGTAACTTCTCCGTATAGAGCGCCAGGGTTCTGTATTTCAATTCGATCTTCGAACCAATAAAGACGTACTGGCGTATGAGAACGATAATCACGATGCATAACAGCATTGTTGAGAAGTTCTCTTACGGCCACCTCTGGATAGTTATGATATACTTTCTCTTGTAAGGTAGACACTTTTTCCAAATGAGTAGTAAGGTTAGTTTTTATGCGTATTTCAAGTTCACGCATTACGCTTCCCAAATCACCGGATACTACTTGCTGATCATCGGGTTCATCAGTAATCGCCGTTCCCGGGAAGCGCAAATATTGTACATATGCACCAGGCAAGAAATAACGAGGATTTTTACCGAACAATAGAATGCCTGCAATAGTCGGACATTGCATCCTAAGATCAAAGAATCGTAATGAGGCCAATTGCTCTTCGATACTTCTACCATTGGCCTCAATAATATCTGCAGAGATGGCTCCTTTCCGATATACCTCAAAAAGATCGAGGGCTAAATCATCTAAGGTAGCGCCTTGGTAGGGCGTCACATCATAACTAAGTGTGGACGAAACCCTTCTTTCGCTCAGAACACGTTCTTGTTGCTCGCTAGCAACATCTTTCATTGCGCCCGTTCTGATATAAATCTTATTATTATATCGTACAGGCGGTATATCAGAAGGTATGACTTCAACTGCTACTACATCACCCTCCGGATAAGCAAATTTGCCGATTGTAATTGTAGGTATGGGTAAGATATTCCCATTCTTACGAAGCTTTTGCCCTAGTGTCTCAAGCAATTGTTCCGTAGCACTAAGCCCCGAAAGTGTTCCATCCTTTTTTACGCCAATCAGAAGATAGCCGGGCTTTCGATGATTAGGCATATCATTGGCAAAGGCACATACAGCTTCACAGAATTTTTGGGTGTCATCTGTAGATTCCGTACGCTCTAAATGGTCGGATTCCGTGTTTTTTATTAGGATTGCCAATTCTTCTTTTGAAATCATAGTCTGTGCATTTTGCAGGATTTTGAAAAAGAATATGTAACACTAATTCTCAATTTGCCATAGAGAACATATATGCGTGATTATTGCTTATTTTTAACCAAGCCCATATCAGCGAAAATGCATTGTCAATCGTTTCATATCAGCGTGTTATCAGCAACGCGCAGAAATTTTTGCCGAAATGGCAAAATTGGAAACGGGCATGTTTTTGATATAACAACGTTTATTACATTCTGACTTTTGCACTACCTTGTTCGTAATGCATAACTCTGGCAGGGCAGCGGTGGGAAAAGGTGTTGAAAACGCGGGAGGTTAGAAGAAAAGACTTGAGCTGATGCAACCGCCGTGTCAGCACAGTGTCATCAACAGGCTAGCAATAGTTTGTGATTGTTTGTATATGCCGCTTTAGCTCAGTTGGTAGAGCACGTCATTTGTAATGACGGGGTCAGGTGTTCGAGTCACCTAAGCGGCACCACACCTAGGTTTTCTGGCGTTTTTCCTTCGCGCTTTCGTAGGCCAGATATAGGGCAAAAAGCATGCCTGCGCTGCCGCATAGCAGCAACGTGGCCGCTACACTTAGCCAGCCGAAATAAATCAACAGCCAACCGGGGAAATTGAAAAAGCCCGTCGCGCCGCCCAGGAACGCGCACACGAAGTCGACCACCGGCGTTTCCGGATCGTCGACATAGCAGCGGTATTTGCTCACAGCGTTTCCTCGATCTGACCTCGAGCGTTGTGGTCGGAGTATCGATCATCGAACTGCCCACCTTTTGAAACGCGTCCGGCGCGCGCAGCACGACGCGCAGCGCCACGTTCGCGCCGACCTGCGGCATGAACGTGGCGTCCGTGGCCATGTTCGGATCGGCGAACAAGGCGGCGACGGCGGTGTCGAACGCGCTCATCAGCTGATGAACGCGCCGTTGAGCCGCACGTTGCCGGTGCTGCTCGGGTTGGCGGCCACGTCGGTGGCCACGCCGATCAGCTTGTGGCTGGTCGAGGTGGCGGTGACGACCTTATTGGTGTCATCCCAATAAATCAGCTCACCCACCGTCCAGGCCTCGGCGCTGTTTTTCGCCAGCGTGACGACGCCCTCCACCAGCCCTTCAACGGTCGCGCCGCTCAAGGCCGTGGTGGTTGCCACGGCAAAAATGGAACCTACCAGCATGCCGCCGCCGGAATTGACGTTATACGGTGCCGTGAGGGTGATGATTTTGCCTTCTTTTAGAAAGTTTTGCATAATGATTCTCCTTACAATGGTTACAAAAATGGCGGCTTTAAGCCGCCGCCATAGGCTTTTTAGAAAACCCGGCATGGAAATTACGCGCCGGGGTTTTTGTAGAAACCGCGCCAGTCAATCGCCTTGGCGGCGAAGTCCATGCGCGCTTTCAACTCGACACCATCGACATCGAAGCCGATGCGGTTTTCGAGGTACACGCCTTCCGCGCCGTCGAGATAGGCGTACTCGATGGTGTCGATCTGCGACGGATCGCCAGCGATGTACCAGGAAATCGTGGAATTGGCGTCCAGCCTCGGCTCGGCCAGCACCTGCAGCTTATTGGCAAACGGGTTGTAGTCGCTGCTCTTGGTATAGATGATGGGTGCGGGAGCCGGAATCGAACCGGCGGCCTCGTGGCAAATGAACCACGCGAGCTTCCACTGCTCTATCCCGCTTAAATGAATCGCGGGCTTAAGCCGCCCGCTGTTCCTTCATCTCGTCGAACGTCTTGTCCTCGCCGCCGAGCACGGCGTCCTTGCCGGTGAATTCCTGCCAGCGCGTGACGATGACGTCGCAGTAGAGCGCGTCGAGTTCCATCAGGAACGCCTTGCGCCCGGCTTGCTCGGCGGCGATCAGCGTCGAACCGCTGCCGCCGAAGAGGTCGAGCACGTTTTCGCCGTGCTTCGACGAATATACGGCAAGATACGCAGCTTTCTGAAGCCGGTATTCCACGAATTGGCCGGGCAACGCGGCAGTAAAATCCTGAGCGGCTCGATGGTTCAGGATCACGTCCACATGCTCATCAAGATACCGCCCAAATATGCCGTGGCCGAGGTAATC
>JAGWIM010000078.1 GCA_028873525.1 Pseudomonadota bacterium | reverse complement strand
CGCGCATCACGCCAGCCCTGTAGCGACTTTACCCCAAGCCGCGCAGAGCGATAGCGTCATCTACACCTGCCCGATGCACCCGCAGGTGCGCCAACCGAAGCCGGGCAACTGCCCGATCTGCGGCATGACGCTGGAGCCGGAAAAAATAACGGCAAGCGACGATGCCAATCCTGAGTTGAAAGATATGACGCGGCGGTTCTGGATCGCCGCCGCGTTTTCCCTTCCGCTGCTTATCATCAACATGGGCGCGCATATCAGCGCGGAGTTGCAGGATTTCCTGATGAACCCGCTGGCCGTATGGGTGCAGCTCGCGCTGGCGACGCCGGTGGTGCTGTGGTGCGGCTGGCCGTTCTTCGAGCGTTTCTGGCAATCGTTGAAACACCGAAGCGCCAATATGTTTACGCTGATCGGCATGGGCGTGGGCGTAGCTTACATCTACAGCCTTATAGTCACCCTCGCGCCGCAGTGGTTTGCGGCCTTGGGCGAGAATGCGGGCATGGAGGTTTATTTTGAACCGGCGGCGGTGATTACAGCGCTGGTGTTGCTTGGCCAGGTACTGGAGTTGCGCGCCCGCGCGCAAACGTCGGGCGCGATCAAGGCGCTGCTGAAACTCGCGCCCGACACCGCCCGCAAAATCAATCCCGACGGCAGCGAGGCCGATGTGCCGCTGTCGGAAGTGCATGTGGGCGATAGTTTGCGCGTCCGCCCCGGCGATAAAATTCCGGTGGACGGCGTGGTGCTGGAAGGCGTCAGCAGCGTCGATCAATCGATGATTACCGGCGAATCGGTGCCGGTGGAAAAACATGCGGGTGACAAGGTGACGGGCGCGACCATCAACGGCACCGGCGGTTTCACCCTGCGCGCCGAAAAAGTCGGCACTGACACGCTGCTGGCGCGGATTGTCGAGATGGTCGGCAAGGCGCAGCGTTCGCGCGCGCCGATTCAGCGGCTGGCGGATAAAGTAGCGGGCTGGTTCGTGCCCGCCGTGATGCTGGCCGCGCTCATCGCCGCTGCCGCCTGGTACATTTATGGCCCGGAGCCAAAAATCGGCCACGCGATCTTAAGCGCCGTCGCGGTATTGATTATCGCCTGTCCCTGCGCGCTGGGGCTGGCGACGCCGATGGCGATCATGGCCGGAACCGGGCGCGGCGCGCGCGCCGGCGTGCTGATTAAAAACGCCGAGGCGCTGGAGATTTTCGAGAAGGCCGATACGTTGGTGATTGATAAAACCGGCACGCTGACCGAGGGCAAACCGAAACTGATGAGCGTCATACCCGCCGAAGGCTTCGACGAAAAAACTGTGCTTGCGATTGCCGCCAGCCTAGAGCGCGGCAGTGAACACCCACTGGCGGAAGCGATTGTTAGGGGCGCGGAAGAAAAAGATGTTGCGCTTTCCAAAGCGGAAGATTTCCAGTCCGTCACCGGCAAGGGCGTTACCGGCGCGGTGGACGGTAGGCAGGCGGCGCTGGGCAACCTGGCGTTGCTCGAATCGCTGAATATTTCTGCTGTCGCCGTCAAAGGCCAGGCCGATGCCTACCGTGCGCAGGGGCAGACGGTGATGTTCCTAGCGGTGGACGGCAAGGCGGCGGGACTGATTACGGTCGCCGATCCGATTAAAGAAACCACCATTGAGGCGATCAAACAGCTAAAGGCCGATGGGCTGCGTATCGTCATGCTGACCGGCGACAATAAAACCACGGCGCAGGCGGTGGCGAAAAAAGTCGGCATCGATGACGTGGAAGCCGACGTGTTGCCGGATCGCAAAAACGCGGTCATACGCGAGTTGCAGGCGAAAGGCCGTATTGTGGCGATGGCCGGCGACGGCATTAACGACGCGCCCGCCCTAGCGCAGGCGCGGATCGGCATAGCGATGGGCACCGGCGCGGACGTGGCGATGGAAAGCGCCGGGCTGACGCTGGTCAAGGGCGATTTGATGGGTATCGTGCGCGCCCGGCATTTGAGCCGCGCCACCATGCGCAACATCCGACAAAACCTGTTCTTCGCTTTTATCTATAACGCGCTGGGCGTACCGCTGGCGGCGGGGGCACTCTACCCGTTCTTTGGCATTCTCTTAAGCCCGATCATCGCCAGCGCCGCTATGTCGCTAAGTTCGGTGTCGGTGATTTTCAATAGCTTAAAACTTCGCTCAGTAAGGCTTTAGCCAAGCTTGAATGAGCCTTAGAAAATTTGATTTTGTCAGGTAACAATTTATTCTCTATAAAAAATCATGAAAAACGGCAATTTATTACAACGCATTGAATACGCCTTATCTGGCCTGAAGGAGAGTTGGAACAGCGAACAGAGCTTCCGCATCCAGGTGGGCGGATTCGCTTTTGTTATCATGGTGCTGTACATCACGCAGCCGTCTACTGTCTGGTGGGCGTTGCTGCTGCTGACAAGCGGCGGCGTGCTGGCGATGGAGTTGATAAATACCGCTGTTGAAAAGCTGATCGATCATCTGCATCCCGATCAGCATCCCGTGCTTAAAACCGTGAAGGACACGCTGGCGGGAGCCGTGCTGGTGATGTCGATTACGGCGCTTCTGGTATTCGCGGCGTTTCTCTGGTCAAGGATAAGTACATGACCACATCTTTATGGAAAAAGCCAAAATTTATCATGGCATTCAGCCTGTCTTTGTTTTGCTTTTTCGACGCGATCTTCGGTAAGATTCTTGATGAAATATGGTTAGAGAAAGAATTTCTTCCGCTGGATCGGTCGACAAGCCATTTAATGGCTTTTAATCATGGGCAAGAACCTTACGATTGGCTTTTTTTTCTGACTGTGACTTATGTAGGCGAAGCGCTGGCGGTGCTGACACTGCTGATCGCCGCCGGTCTATGGTTTTACCGCCGCAGAATGGAGAGCCTATTGTTCATCGGCGGATTTGGCGTCACTGGGGTGAGCATTGTCATTCTAAAGTTTCTAACGGATCGTGTCAGGCCAGCGGGAGCATCCCTGCTGCATGAAACCTCGACTTCCTTCCCCAGCGGCCATGCGGCGCTTTCCCTGTTCTTCTTTGGCTTCCTCGCCTATCTGCTATCCCGCAGGGTGAGGAAAAAACGATACGGCGTGCTGGTGTTTGCCGCTGGGTTGGCTATTGCGGGGTTAATCGGCGCCAGCCGTATCTATCTCAACGTGCATTGGCTTTCTGATGTGCTCGGAGGATTTGCACTGGCCGCTGCATTTTTGAGTCTCTGCATCGGATTTCTGGAAATGCAGAATTTGCATGTTTCTAAGTCTCGGCACTCGGCATAAGCCAATCTTCACCTCGCCTCGTCCATCATGACCATGATGGCGCCTTCCACTTCTTTGGCGATCAGTTCCAGATTCGGGGAATCGGACAGGGATTTCAGCATGGCGGTGGGGCGGATCATCCCGATTCTGGTCTTGCCGCCATCGGAATAGACTGAAACACGGCACGGCAGCGCCATATTCAGCGCCATGTCCTCAGCCAGCACCTTCTTGGCCTGCTGCGGGTTGCAGATTTCAAGAATCCGGCATTCATTGGGAAAGTCCACGCCTTTCTTCTTCAGCGTCTCCTGAAGATCATAGGTATGCAATACGCCGAATTGATGGCGCTGCACGGCCGCCTGCAAGTCCGCCGCTGCCTGTTCCACGGATTTTGGTGTTTCAACGATGTATTTCATAATACTTACGAGCGCTATGGCTTCTGTGATTTCTCGTCCTGCGCCTTTTCAGCCGCTTCTTTTCCGGGTGCCTCGTGCTGGTGCGATAGCATCTTTCCGTTTCCGGCATCGACCATGATTTCTTCTACTCCGGGCTTACCGGAAACGCGAACGTCAAAGGAATAGATCAGGCAACCGTTTTCGGATTCCAGTTCCCCGCTCTCCACCTTCTTATGCTTGCCCTTCACCTCTGCCAGCGCCGTTTTCTGCGCATCGTCCTTCGATATTTTCGTAAGGCCGGGAAGATCGGAATCCGATGTGTCCTTTGCAGGATGAATGCTGCAGGAAAGTTCATCGGCTAGAACTGGAGTGGAAAAAGCCATAAGTATTATAGCTGGGATGATAACACGTTTCATAAAACCTCCTTGTTATTTAAAAGCAATTTCACTGTAGTGTGTTATATGTAAGAGGTCGATAGGGAAATAACATTGATCCAAATCAAATACACGGCTGATTATTACGATGACAGACACCGATGGATTATCCTCCCCACAAGTCGAAAACCTCCGGCGCGGCTCCGGCTGGAATGAAGTCGCCGAGACTAAGCGGCACTGGATGCTGGAACTGCTGACCCGGTTCTGGGGGCCGTCAGCATGGATGATCGAAGCTATCGCACTGCTATCCTTTATCCTCAGCCACATGGCCGATGCCGGTATTGCCTTGGCGCTGCTTGTTCTTAACGCGGTGATAGGCTTCTGGCAGGAGCAGCGGGCGGAAAAGGTCGTCGAGATTTTGAAGCAACGCCTGCGCATTCAGGCGCGCGTGCTGCGGGACAAGCAATGGAAAATGCTTCCGGCGCGTGAACTGGTGCCGCAGGACGTGGTGCATGTCCGCATGGGCGATTTCGTCCCGGCGGATATGCAGATCATCGAAGGCGAGACGCAGATCGACCAGTCGCAGATGACCGGCGAAAGCGCGGAAGTCGGCAAGGCCGTCGGTGATACCATTTATTCCGGTTCGCTGGTGCGCCGGGGCGCCTGCACCGGCAAGGTGACGGCGATTGGCGCTAAAACCTATTTTGGCCGTACCATCCAGCTGGTGCAGACGGCAAAGCCGAAACTCCATCTCGACGAAATCGCCGGCAAGCTCATGCGCTGGCTGTTCATGGCCGTAGGGTTGGCCGTCATTGCCGCTGTGAGCATGGCGCTTATGCGCGGCAGCGGATGGGCAGAAATCCTGCCGCTCAGTCTGGTATTGCTGATGAGCGCCGTGCCGGTGGCGCTGCCGGTGATGTTTTCGGTCAGCACGGCGGTAGCGGCCAGCGCGTTGAGCAAGAAGGATGTGCTGGTCACCCGTTTGAGCGCCGCCGAGGATGCGGCGATGATGAGCGTGCTCTGCGTCGATAAGACGGGAACGCTGACGCAGAATAAACTCTCCGTCGCCAAACTGATTCCCGCGGATGGCGTTAGCGAAGAAGAACTGCTGACCGGCGCAGCGCTGGCATCGAACGCCGCCGATCAGGATGCGATTGATAACGCTATATTGCAGGCAGCCGGAGCGCGCCATCTGGCTCTCTCGGATTGGCATCAGGATAGCTATGCGCCGTTTTCCCCGCAAACCCGCCGCACGGAGGCAGTAGTCAACGCGCAGGGGAAAAAGCTGACGGTCAGTAAGGGCGGCATTTCCGCTATCGCGGCATGGGCCGGGTTCGATCCTGCGGCGGCCAAGCAACAGGCGGAGGAACTTGCCGTACTCGGCCTGCGCTCCATCGCCGTGGCGCAAAAAAGTGCCGATAACGCTTTCCGGTATATGGGAATCATCGCTCTTGAAGACCCGCCCCGGCCTGATTCAAAAAGCCTGATCGAGCGCCTGCGTGAACTGGGCATCCGGATTGTGATGCTGACCGGCGACGCCCGCCCGGTGGCGCAGGCCATCGCCACACAGGTTGGATTGAATGAAATTGCTCCGGACGCGCCGGATGCCGATAAGAATCAACTTGCCGACCTGCTTGCCCATTATGACGGGCTGGCCAGAGTCTATCCGGAAACCAAGTTCAACGTGATCGGCGCATTCCAATCACAGGGCAAGATCGTCGGCATGACCGGCGATGGAGTGAACGATGCTCCTTCACTGAAACGCGCAGAGGTAGGCATTGCGGTAAGCAGCGCTACCGATGCAGCAAAGGCGGCGGCCAGCGTTGTCCTGACTACGGAAGGGTTATCGGGCATCATCGATCTAGTGGAAAACGGGCGCGCCGTTTACCAGCGTCTCCTGACCTGGGTGGTCAACAAGATCAGCCGCACCGCCCTGAAAGCGGGATTCGTCGTATCGGCGTATTTCATCACGGGACACTTCGTCATCTCCGCGATGGCTATCCTGCTACTGACATTAATGACGGATTTTGCCAAGATTTCCCTGGCCACCGACCATGCGCGCATCTCGCGGTCGCCCGACTCATGGAATGTCGGCGCTCTGGCGCTGGTGGGCGGCGTGCTCGGCTTCCTGATGGTAGCGGAAGCGCTCGGCCTGCTGCTGTTTGGCATTCATTATCTGACGATTGCCCCGGAATCCCCGCAGGTGCAAACCTACAGTTTCTTTATCCTGATGTTCATGGGCATCTTCTCGATTCTCTCCATCCGTGAGCGCAAACGCTTCTGGTCGTCGAAGCCGAGTGGCTGGCTTTGCTTGGCCTTGGCAGGTGAAGCCACACTTGGCCTTGCCATCGGCATGAGCGGCTTTATCGGGCTGGCCGCTTTGCCGTTTAAGGCCATTGGAGCGGCGATTGGCGGCTCGGCGATTTTTTCGCTGATAGTGAATGACTATATCAAATACGCCCTGCTGAACCGCATCGGCACCATACATCTGCTGCAATGGCTGACCGCGCATACCGGCTGGGATCGCAAGCTGCATAAAACGTCTTGAGTGATTAGCTTTAAATGCCTAGCGATGGCAAAAGCGCAGGATTTGCAGTATCCGCCGGAAGCTGATCGCGGTAAGAAACCGGGTATGCCTGAGCAACGTATCTACTTCCGTAGATAAAGATAATACGGCATCTTTTGACGCCTCATGCGCCAGCAAATATGCTGCTATAGCCAGTAGTTTATAAGAACAAGAACGTCGCATGTCATTACATATCTTTAATCCCGGAGTATGATTGGGTTTAGCATTCCACGCGTAGAATGCCTGTTATTAGAGGAGGTGTTATGCGTAAATACATAGTTCACGCTGCTCTCGCCGCTGCGTTAATAGCTTGTATGCCTTTTGGCGCTGCCTATGCGGATAGAGATGGTCGGCATGGAAGGTGGGAACGGCATCATGGTGAATGGCATGAAGGAAGATGGCATAGAGAAGGATGGGGCGGTTATTACCATCCCTACGGCTATAACGGCTATGCGATAGCTCCAGCGCCCTATTACTATCAGCGCTATTATCCAGCCTATTATCCGGGAGTCCCAGCGCCTGTTATGGTCGCCCCCGCACCGGTTTATTATGCTCCTTATGCGCCAGCGTTTGGATTATACATAAACAGATAGTTTCATGGCGAGTGATATTGGCGATGCATTGCCAGTATCAACCAGACTATGCAGGTTTCCTCCACGCTGAAACCGGCAAGGAATGACGATTAACACCATCATTTCGTTAGGAGACAGCACTTATCTCAGGAACTATGCTTTTTGAGATTTCTGGGCTTGCTCGGCAATCTCGATTGCCAACTGGACTTTGCTGATATTGCCGTTCTTATCTACAACGTCACTGGCTCCGCTTACACCGACCTTCGGTATGACCTTTTGTCTGGCGTCTGCGACAAGTTGCGCGACATCTACAGTCGGCGCTGAAGCGACCGGAGCCTGCTTTGCCGGGGCAGAGGATGAAGATGTATTTGAAACGGGAGTGCTTGCAGACGTATTTTGACTTGCTACCGCTGCTTGTGCGGGAGCGCTCAGGCTAACGTTTACCGCATCTCCGAACGAACTGGCGGCGGGCTGTGATTGAGCCGCCTGGGATTGATTTGTTTGCGGCGCGGTTGAAGGTTGTGCTTGCGTAATGGCTGAAGCAAGTGAACCAGTAATGGCTGCGGTCATAGCACCTACTCCTACATGGATTATTATGCCATTACCTATGGCAACAGTTACCACTTTACACTGCAATAATTACTAAATCATTAACGGAATCAAAGCCAATTTTTATTATTGTTTTTTCTGGTTTTTATGGGCTATCGGCATGGTTTATTTTGATCATTGTAAATTAAGGTCATTAACTAAACGTAAAGGAGAAGATGCTACGGGTAAGCTATTTACTTGACCAGTCTGCCGGTAAATGCCGGGTTCATGTCATCCGCATCGAGGGGGGCCGCCTGCTTGCTGCCGAGCGATCTGAATTCCAGGCCGCTGCCGCGTCCGGCGGCGTGAAAGGAGTGATCGCTGCTATGCAAAAGCAGGTAGCAGAAGTCCAAATGTAAGAAACAAGCGAGTGGAATGAGTGATGCGGGATTATGGTTTGTTTGTGATATGCTTTCTGTTCGGCCTTTCGGGCTGCGCCGCGTATCACTCCGAGCCTCTCCCGCACACTCCCGCTTTTGGTAAAACACCTGCCGATGTCGAGGTCGATGCGTCGAAGCTTGACGTGCCGTCGCTGCAATCCTATCTGTTTAACGCTGCCGACGGGCTGGACATGACGGAAACAGCAATCCTGGCGGTGCTGAACAATCCCGATCTCAAGCTGGCGCGCGACGATGCGGCGGTGTCGCACGCGCAGGCCTTCGCCGCCGGGCTGCTTCCCGATCCGCAATTCACGCCCGCCGAGGATTTAACCATGCCCAGCGGGCCGGGGCTGTATAATGCTTACACGCTGGGTCTCAGCTATGATATTTCCGCGCTGATTAAATTTCCATCGGCGCTGCGGGCGGAACATGCGGAGTATAAGAAAATCGACCTGACGCTGCTGTGGCAGGAATTGCAGACCATCAGCCAGGCGCGGCTGTTGTTCGCCAAAACGCTGGCGCAGGATAAAACACTGGCTATCCTGAAGGATTATCATGAGTATCTGGAGGAAAAGCGCAAGACCGTGCTGGAGGCGGTGCAGCATGGCGGCCTGAGCATGGATGCCGCCAGTCCGCTGCTTTCCACCTATCTCGATATGTCCGGAAAATATTACGACGTCGAACGCCAGTCGGCCAAGAATCACCGTGATCTAAACGCCTTGCTTGGTCTTGCTCCCGATACCAAGCTGCAACTGGTCGACAGCGCGCTGCCGGAGTTCGATATGATGATGCTTCCGGCCATACGTGACGATTTGCCGAAGCGCAGACCGGATTTGCTGGCGCTGGAGGAAGGGTATGCAGCGCAGGACGAACATTACTGGCAAGCCATTCTCGCGCAGTTTCCCCTCGTTAATGCCAGTGTTAACCGGGCGCGCGACAATACCGGCATCAACAGCCGGGGATTTTCACTCACGATCAATCTGCCGTTGTTCAATGGCAATCAAGGCGCTATCGCGGTAGAAAAGGCGACACGGCAGAAGCTGCATGACGAATACCAGATCCGGCTGAACCAGGCTTACGCGGAAATCACCGGCATTGC